>JAJRXD010000065.1 GCA_024276465.1 Deltaproteobacteria bacterium | reverse complement strand
TTTTCAGAAAAGTATGTGGAAACAGGTGCATTAATGTCCATTGGGATTGATGCATTTGATGTGGGCATTCAGGCCGGGGAGATGGCCCGGAAGATACTTTCCGGAAGGGATGTAAACAATGTTCAGCAGGTTGACGCAAGGGATATGGTTTTATCTGTTAACAGGGAGATTGCAAGGAAAAGCGTAATATCCGTTAATCAGCAGGTAGCAAAGAATTTAGGAATTGCAATTGATGAAAAGATTATAAGGAAAGCCCGTTTAGTTAACTGATGTCTGAACGAAACCCCTGGTTGTTTATCAGCTGAGGCAGTCATGCAGCAGGTGCTGCTATCTCTCTTGTTTAAAAGGGGTTTTGCTCAGATAATGACTAAGGAAAAAACAGATGAGGATGCCTTTTTTCAATTACTGGAAAGAGCACTTTGGTATTAAGGTAGTTTTAAAGTTTGCATTCTTTATATGTGTCATAATTCTTTCTTTCACCGCCTTCCTGATTTTCAGCCAGAACAAAATCCTTACAGAAAATCTTTTAAAAAACGGAAAACTGCTTGCAGCAATTCTTGCTGATAACTCAAGGATTGGTGTGTTTTCCGAAAATCCGGAGATGCTGAGCGACCCTGCCGGGGGAATTTTTCACAGGATCGGGGTTCTTGGTGTGTCGGTGTTTAATCTTGAAGGTGAGCTGTTGAAAAAGCTTGAAAAACCTGGAACCCGAACAGAAGAGGAACAGGTTAAAGCCGGAGTAAAGAGAAAAACTCAGGTGTTTGAAAGACTGAGAAACACAAAATCAGGCTTTTACCTTGAAGATGATAACAGGTTTGAATTCTGGTCGCCTGTTTTTGCCGGTTCAGGCTCTTCTGAAGAGGAGCTTTTGATTCTTCAGGGAAGTTCTTTTCAGGAGGACAAACAAACTATCGGATTTGTAAAAGTTGTGCTTGACAAAAAGATTCTTGATGAGCAGCAGACCAGGCTGTTTTACAGAAGCATGACGTTAGGACTTGTTTTTTTGCTGATTGGTTCCGGAGCCACCTGTTTTGTTGTAAAGGAAATAACAAAACCCCTGAACAGGTTGACCTAAGGCGCTAAAACCATCGGAAGGGGAGGGGATGTAAAAAATCTTCCGGTTGAGACCAGGGATCAGATAGGAAAACTTGCAATGGCCTTCAATACCATGTCTGAATCTCTGAAAAGCAGGGAGAAAGCTTTGAAGGAGAGTGAGCTTAAGTACCGCACTATTTTTGAGCACACCAGTGACGGTATTTCCGTGTACGAGCAGTTTTCAGGCAATCGCAGACTTGTTGACTGTAATGAAAGTTATGCTGGAATGGCGGACAGATCAAAGAGCGAACTTCTTTCAATGAAAGATGTGAAACAGTTTCAGCGCAATCACCGGACAACTGAAAATGGATCTGATGGACAAAAGGATCTGGAGGAAGCTTTGTCATGTGCCGGAACATTTTCCTGGATAAGACCTGACAGCAGGGAGAACCACATTGAATACAGGGCGGTTACAGTAAAAATGGAAGAGCGCATTTTTGTTTATGGAATAGACCGGGATATTACTGCCCGCAAACAGGCTGAAGAACAGGTGCATGCCCTCACCCAGAAACTTATTATGGCCCAGGAAACAGAACGGCAGAGGATTTCCCGTGACCTGCACGACAATGTTGCCCAGGATCTTTCCACGATAAAAATTGCATGTGAGACACTTCTTGATAACCAGCCTGAGGCTCCTGATCTGTTAAGACAAAATGTTTCAAAACTGTCTGACATGCTTCAGGGCGCTATTTCCGTTGTCCGTGACCTGTCATACAATCTTCGTCCACCCGGTCTTGATCAACTGGGCCTGGTGCAGACGGTTTTTCAGTACTGTGAGGATTTTTCCGATAAAAACGGAATAAATGTTGACTTCTATTCAGCCGGACTGGATGATCCGGAACTTGAATTTGACACAGAAATCAATCTGTTCCGCATAATTCAGGAGGCATTGAATAATGTGAAAAGACATGCTGATGCCGGATATGTTGCAATAAGGCTGGTTGCATCATATCCTGATATTATCCTTCGCATTGAAGATGACGGAAAGGGTTTTGATGTGAAGGAGCGGATGATTACGGCATTAAGTGAGAAGCGCATGGGACTGCGGAGTATTGATGAACGTGTTAATCTTCTCCGCGGGAGAATCAGGATTCAGTCACGTCCCATGAAGGGCACACAAATTTTAATTGAGGTTCCTTGCAGGGAGGAAAAGTATGACGCAGAAGAAAAGTCTAATTATTGTTGATGACCATACTGTTTTCAGGGAGGGGGTCAGGGCGATTATAGAAAAGAGACCGGAGTTTGAAGTTGTGGGAGAGGCCGGGAATGTTCGAGACGGACTGAAGATGGCTGAAAAATACAAGCCGGACATATTTCTTGTGGATATTTCCCTGCCGGATAAAAGCGGCTTTCAATTTGTACGTGAAATTTGCAGACTGTTGCCCGGGTCAATTGTTATGATGCTCAGCATGCATTCCAAAATTGATTATATCTCCAAAGCATTTCATGCCGGAGCAAAAGGGTATGTTGTAAAGGAATCAGCCTCTGAGAGGCTTCTTCATGGACTTGAGACTATTGCAAAAGGCGAATATTATCTGGACAGTGCGATTTTACCCACTGTTATTAAAATGATTGTCAGCCATCATGGGAAAAAGGCAGGCATCACCGATGGAGCCTATGCAAACCTGACCAGGCGTGAGCAGGAAATCATGCGTTTAATGGCTGAAGGACTTTCCAATAAAGATATTGCTGAAAAGTTTTGCCTCAGCCCCAAAACCATTGAGAACCACAGGACCAGCATAATGAAAAAGCTTAACCTGCACAGTGCTCATGAACTTATCCGTTATGCCACAAAGATAGGCCTGATCGATGTGGATTCATGGAAAAATTAAAACATTCAACAGGGGGAATGAACATGGTTCAAAAGAAAAGCATAATGATTGTTGATGATCATGCTCTTTTCAGGGAGGGCCTCAGGACCATTATAGAAAGGGATCCCGGTTTTGAGGTTATTGGTGAGGCAGGAAATGTTCATGAAGCGGTTAAAAAGGCCAGAAAGTTAAAACCGGAAATGTTTCTGGTAGATATTTCGCTGCCGGACAAAAACGGTTTTCATCTCACCCGCAAAATTTGTGATCTGCTGCCTGAATCACATGTAATGATCCTCAGCATGCATTCCAAAATTGATTATATCTCCGAGGCATTTCAGGCAGGAGCAAAAGGGTATGTTGTAAAGGAATCAGCTTCTGAGAGGCTTCTTCGCGGACTTGAGACCATTGCAAAAGGCGAATATTATCTCGACAGTATTGTTTCCACCGGCATTGTTGAAAATCTTCTGGCATATCACAACAAAAAGGTAAAGGTTACTGATGTTTCCTATGCCAGGCTGACCGGACGCGAGCAGGAGGTCATGAAACTGTTAGCAGAGGGTCTTTCCAGAAAAAAAATTGCTGAAAAGCTTTTCATCAGCCCCAAAACTGTTGAGAACCACAGGACCAGTATTATGAAGAAACTTAATATCCACAGTACAAGGGAATTAGTCCGTTACGCCACAAAGATTGGTCTGCTTGATGTTGATATCTGGAAAGGTTAATACCTGAATTTTGTGCCATTTATCTACTGCGGCTTGAAGCCCCATATGTTTAAAGGGCGTTTCGCAATTTCGATTCTCTTCATAGCGGTGCTATGCCTCCGAGTCGAAATTACTCCAACTGCCATTTAAACACATGGGTTTCGGCGCCTCGCTACGATAAATGGCGCAAAACACAGGTAATAATATACCGTTTTTGGGGGGTGATCCCCTGTAAAATTAGGGTGTTTGTCCTATTGAAAAACTAAAACAGGTCATTATAATAATTATTATAAAGGCTTTATGACTTTTTCAGGGGATAAAAATGAAAGCAAAAAGAGAAAACGGAACACTTGTTTTAACTCCGGAAACCGATCTCGTGGCGAGCCATGTTGGAAATCTGAGAGACTATATGCTGGATCAGATGAAAAACAATCAGGATGTTGATAATGTTGTTTTAGATGCGCATGGGGTCGAGATTATAGACTCGCTCGGCGTAAACCTTATTATCGGTCTTTACCGGCAGACAACATCCGAATCCAAGACATTCGGGGTGATCGGGGCTGGAAAAAGATTCATGAAAATTGCCAATTTTTTCAGATTCCCAACACTGTTCAGCATTCAGACCACCGGGGAATAAAAAAGCAGACCGAAGAAATGTCCCAATCAACCTGTTTTTAAGCAGTTTGTTTGCCTGTTTTCTGAGTACTGCCCCTTACCCCCATCTCCTTTTCTATAAGTGCAAGTGTTTCATGTTTTCTAAGTGTCCATTCAGGTGCAACCAGTTGTCCTGGAATCGGGTCGCCTGTAAGGCGCTGTACTACGGTTTCTTTCGGAATCAGCTCCAGAAAGTCACATGCAAGTCCGATGAACTCTCCCTGTTCCAGAGGACGGTAACGACCCTGATTAAAGAGCTTTTCAAGGGCTGTACCCTTGTGGATGTACAGGGAATGAATTTTTATTCCATCAGGCCTGAGCCTGGCCACTTCTCCGGCAGTTGCAAGAATGTGATTTTGATGTTCACCGGGAAGTCCGATGATGACATGAAGGCACAAAAGGAGGGGATAGTTTCCGGCAAGTGCGTAGCCATCTAAAAATTCCCTGTAGGTGTGTCCCCGGTTGATTAACTTCAGGGTTTTATCAATAGAGGTCTGCATGCCCAGTTCAAGCCAGACCATAAGGTGGTTTGTGTAACCTGCAAGAAGTTCCAGTACCTCACGAGACAGACAGTCCGGACGGGTTGCAACTGACAGCCCCACCACGCCAGGCAGTTTTACAACTTCGTCAAACATTGCTTGAAGTGTTTCCAGAGGAGCATAGGTGTTACAGAAAGACTGAAAATAGACGATATATTTTTTAGCTTTATACCTTTTTGACAGGAATTTCATTCCTGCAAGTGCCTGTGCTTTAAGGCTGGGATATCGCGTGCCTGCACCATTACCTGATCCGCGCAGGTCACAGTATATGCATCCGCTTTTTCCTTTTCTTCCATCCCTGTTCGGGCACGAAAGACCTGCATCAAGCGGTATCTTCTGTACTCTTTCGCCGAATTTATCCTGAAGGTAGGTATTAAAAGAGTAATACTGCATAATATTGAAAACAAAATTACGTCTGTTCCTTGCTCAATATGCTGACCTTAACTTTGCCTGAAAGCTTTTCAGCAAAGTGTTTTGCATCTTTTTCAGACCCGACAATACACCCGAAATGCATGGGTATCACAACAACGGGTTTAATGGTAAGAGCTGCTTCGACAGCCTCTTCTGCTGTCATTACATAGGTGCCTGAGACAGGCAGTAGTGCTATATCGGCTTTTATGTTTTTCATTTCCGGAATCAGGTCAGTATCGCCGGCATGATAAATACGAACCCCGTCAACGGTTACAATAAAACCAAGCATGCCTGATGCTTTTGGATGAAAATCCTTGTTTATGTTGTAGGAGGCAACAACCTCCACTTGTACTTCAACTTCAATCCCATCAAATTTCAGCCTGTCCCCGGGTTTAACAATTCGGACATCGCCCCCCAGGTTTTCAGCCGAAGCTTCATTGGTAATTATAACAGTGTCTTTTTTTTGAATTTTTTTTATGTCCTCAACAGAACAATGGTCAAAATGTTCGTGGCTGACAAAAATGATGTCTGCAGGGACAGTTGAGCTTATCTGATAAGGGTCAAAATATATCACCTTACCGGCATCAATCCTGAACCCGTCGTGCCCCAGCCAGTTAATTTTTTTCAGTATTTTCTCTACCATGGCATTGCCCACCTCCCTGTTGCGGTTAAGAATTGATTAATTTAGTAAGAAATACTATCAATATCAGACAGCCTGGTTTGTAATTACCGAAGGATAATAGCATTTAAATACAATACATGGTCTGTCATACTGCTGCCTGTAGCTTTTCTGTGCAAATTTTCTAAAATCCTTTCCTGAAGGTTTTTCTTCCCCCAGGAATTTTAAAAGCTGTCGAATGAATTTTACATCTTTTATTTTTTTTTCTGTGGTGTTTTGCCTTCCAACAATCTTAACCCCGGCCAGTCCTGTTTTCTCGAACTCATATAATGCACATGCTCCACAGGGCCTTTCATCTATATGCATTGCCGACCAGAAATGCTGACGTTCCCAGGAAACCCTGTCCTGAAGGAGCTTTTCAGCTTTCTCATGACCACAACCTTTAATATCAGCAGTTATGTTATAGGGTACCATACAGGCATTTTCAAAGTCTCTTTTTCTGTTTTTTTCCGGGATGAAATCAGCAAGTCCGTGCTGGTGTGTGCAGAAACCATCCACATTGGCACATCTTGAGTTAAGAACAAATGCCTCAAGCTCCACCCCGTCGGCATTTTGCGCTATTTTTTCTATCTCCTCCAGAGAAAGGTGACGTGGCAGAATTATCCGTGATGCGCCAATGTCCCGGTAGAAATGAACTGTTTCAGAATTAAATGCTGTTCCAGCAGTGCTTATGTGTACTTTAGCCTCAGGCGCCATTTCGCGAATTGTTAAGATAATGCCCACATCTCCAGCAATAAAACCATCCACCCCGGCTTTAAGTGCCTTTTCTAAATATTTAATAAGATATCCATATTGTCCCTGGTCATAATAATGTTCATTTAAGGTGAGCAATACATTTGAGTTCTGTTTATGGGCAATTTTTATGCTTTTTTCAAGCTCCTTAAAGGATGTCATGTGAGGGGTGGTGCAGATAACAGGATTATCTTCCTGCCTGCGGTTAAGAGATGCTGCAACTGAGTAGTTTTTACGCCAATCCCAGGGCAGTACTCCGCAGTATAAATCATCTGCCCCTGCCTCTATGAGGGGACCTGTCTCATCTGCCCTGCTGACAGGAGATAGAATCTGCAAGCTCATTTTATAATTGATTCCTTTTATGCCCTGCTGTGTTGGACTATCAATAAACTTCGTGGCGTGCCATGGAATTTACTGCAGCATATTCCAAGTTAACAAGTTAAAATTTAACACAAAATATAGCTGAGGTAAAATGATTTTAATTGACCATAAGAATTCTTTTTTTATATAGTATTATGTTGTGGGGGAAATCAGAGGATTGTATGCAATAATGGTGAAACAACCGGGAATTTTACACTGTACTGTAAAAGCCATAAAGATGACAGCAGGCTGGTTAAGCTTTAAAGGGAAGTCGGATTTAAGTTTCATTATAATACTGCTTTTGATTGCCTTTCTGGTGAGGATGGTTTGGATAATATGGGTAAAGCCTTCACCTGTGTGCGATTTCAGTTTCTATTATAAGCAGGGTATTTTGCTTTCACAGGGGCATGGCTATACAGGCCCGGATGGCAGGCCGACTGCTTTCTGGCCGGTTGGCTATCCTGCATTTCTGGCAATATTGTTTTATGTTTTCGGGCCTTCGCTGTTTGTGGGAAAACTTGCAAATGTAATACTGTCTGTCGGCACATTAGCAGTGTTTTACTGGTTTGCTGTATTGATTTCAAAAAATAAAAGCACTGCCAGGCTCTCAACAGCCATAGTTGCTCTGTTTCCCAGTCAGATAGCCTATTGTTCGTTGATTTCGGATACAATCCTTTTTCAGTTTCTTTTATACGCCGGGTTGTTTTTTTTATGCAGAAAAACAACTTCAATGTCGATCTTTCTTGCCGGAACAATATTCGGACTGTCTGTTTATGTCAGGCCATATGCTTTGCTGGTACCGCTGCTTTTTCCTCTTGTGTACTGGCGCAGACTTTCCGCAGGAAAAGTTCTTAAATTTACAGCTTTCATATATCTCTGGATATCGGTTGTTGTTCTTCCGTGGACTTTCAGGAACTACCTTGCCTTTGGAGGTTTTGCACTGGTTTCAACAAATGGCGGTTTCAATCTCCTTATAGGAAACAATCCACATGCAACAGGAAGATTTAACAATTTAAAAATGGATGTCAGCCAGTATGATAATGAGTTTGAGCTGCATCAGGCTACCAGGCGTATGGCCTTAGAGTATATTATCAGTCATCCCTGCAGGACGATTATCAAATCAATAGACAAGCTTTATTATATGTACAATGATGACTCTAATGCTCTCTGGTGGAATCTTGCAGGTTACCGGTACAGGAACAGGGATGTTCCTGTACAGCAGTTTATGGAGCAGGATTTGCCCTGGGTTGCAGTGTTTCAGCTGTATTACCTGTTTTGTTTGTTCGGGACCGCTGGTTATGTGGTCCGTAATAGTATTCTGAAGAAACAATCTTGTGGGGTTCATCCCCTGGGCCTGTGTATAATTTTGTACTTCAGCTTGATTGCAGTTGTGTTTTTTGGTGATCCGCGCTTTCATCTGCCTGTTAACCCTCTTTTTGCTTTATATGCCAGCGCGTTCATTTGTTCAATAGTGCAGCAGAACCGCCGGAAACGCATTTAGAAGCATGTCAGTGGCAAAAGCTGTCTGAATTCAACACCTTAATAGCGTGATGAAAGCAAAAAACATCTATAGCTTAACATCTGTTTTCATAATCACAGGCACTATTGCCGGGCTTGTTTTTTCGGTGGCTGATGTTGCTGCAGAGCATTTTTTCCAGTACAGAATGTTCAGACTAATTGCGCTTTGTCTGCAGAAAAATTTGAACAAATGGGTATCAATATCATTTGTCTCATCCCTGATTATACTACTGTTCTTTTTTATACTACTGTTTTTCTGGAGATTCATTTCAAATTTTTTGGAATTTCGAATAAAAAATAAAAAAATATTGAGATGGCCTGAATTTTTTAAATTTTTAAAAACAGGCACAGTTAACAAGACATCTCTGACAGCGATTGTTATGCTGCTGTTGTTAAATATGGGAATATTAATAGATAGAAGAGTATGCTGCCCCCGGGGGCCGAATATTATTTTAATTGTTGTAGATTGCCTGAGACCGGACCATTTGGGCTGTTACGGCTATAAAAGAGATACATCACCTGCTATTGATGAACTGGCAAAAAATGGAATTATCTTTACAAATGCTTATAGTAATGCTCCATGGACTAAGCCGTCTGTAGCTTCAATGTTCACATCAGTTTATCCAAATGAACACGGGGCAAAAACCATGAACGATATTCTGCCGGATGCACTTCTTACTATTGCAGAGTTTTTAAAAAACAGCGGCTATTATACCTGTTATTTTAACGGAGGAAATTACTGTATCGGGAAACACTTTAATTTTGACCAGGGGTTTGATTATTATACTTTAAAACCTTCCAAACTTAATAAGTCCACAGGATTAACGGATAGTTTCATGGCACATGTTGACAGTATTTCCCCGAAAAAGTTTTTTGCTTATATACATTATATGGATACACATGTTCCTTATAATGTAAACAGGTTCAATAATCTGTTCGTCCGGAAAATAGATACTTACTTTGAACCAGGGGTGGATTATATTTCCAACTGGCACATCAGGATAATGACGAGCCATGACAGGATGTCGGAAGAAGAAAGAAGTTATTTAATATCTCTATATGATGGGCAAATCAGATTTGTTGATGAAAGCATAAAAAAAATGGTTGCATTTTTAAAAGACAGGAAGATACTTGATGATACATTGATCATTTTAACTGCTGATCATGGCGAAGAATTCTGGGAACATAATAATTATGAACACGGGCATACCTTATACAATGAGCTTTTGCATGTTCCCCTGATTATATACGGAAACAGATTAAAGCCCGCTAAAGTAACAGAACGCGTAAGATTGATAGACCTTTTTCCGTCAATCATGCAAATGGCAAGCATCGAAGATAAAAACTCTTTTTATCGCGGCAGCAGCTTTAAAGAAAGTATTGATGGAAAGGGAGGACAATCAGAGCAGGTACTGTTTTCTACTGCTACCCTTTATGGAGACGAAAAGTATTGTTTGATTAAAGGTGATAAAAAAATAATAATTAATTCATTTGAGAGAAAAGACAAGAAAAAACTGTTCGGATATGCATGCAGGGATAATCTGGAAATTTACAATCTGTCAAAAGATCCGCATGAAAAACATAACATGGAAGACAGCGACATCAAAAGCATATCTCAGTTGAAAAAGGAGCTGCGGAGATTCAGAGATCTGACCCCCCTGTTCCGGGATGCTGAGGCTGTTATTAGTGAAGACCTGAAAAGCAAGTTGAAAGCCATAGGTTATATGACTGATTAGGTGCATTAAAAAAATGATTCAAACAAATTCATCAAGGAGGGTTCTCTATGAGACATAATAAGCTGATTTATGTATTGACAATCATTTTTTTTATGCCTGTTTTTGCCAGTGCTGAAACAATGTACGTAACGGATACGCTGCAGGTTGCCGTACGTTCCGGAATGGGGGTTGAGCATAAAATACTTAAGTATTTAAAATCCGATGACAGGGTTGAGGTTCTGGCTACTGAGGGGGAATATGCCAAATTGAGGTTTGAGGATGGTCTTGAAGGATGGATGCTGAAGCGTTACCTTACACTGTCAACACCCAAACCCGTAGTGATCAGAAGTCTTGAAAATCAGTTGAAAGGACTCAGAGAAGATAAAAGCACCTTGTCGGAAAAAATACGCAAACTGAAAGAGGAAAAGAAAGCGCTGCAGAAAACAGGAAAAATGAATGAAAGGAAAATCGCGACCCTTGAGGAAGAGCATGAAGATCTTAAAATGTCATGTGCTGACTTTTTGAAGCTCAAAGAAGATCATGAAAAACTTAAAAAGGAAATGACAGGGGACAAACGCAGAGCTTCAGAACTTGTCCGGGAGAATGAACAGCTCCGGAAAAAAAATAATTTAATGTGGTTTGCGGCTGGCAGTTCGGCAGTTCTGATTGGATTTATAATAGGTCTCCTGCTTCAGAATTTGCGCTACAAAAGGAAAAGGCAGATAAGTTTTTAGCATTTATAACAACAATCTTTTCTATCAGAGAAAAAAGGGGATGTAATAATTTTTTTAATTTTTTGGATTAATTTTCTTGACAAATACTGCTTTGTTTTATATCTTCCTGAATTTACCGCAACAGCGGACAAACTAATTTCCTGAAGCTCTGTGCGACCTAAAAAAAGAAGTTTAAGAGCTCCCCTGCGGGCTGTGACACTTGTCGGCAGCTTTGGCCTGATGATGGGAGCCTCAATTTTTGCAGGGTACTTTGTAGGCAGCTACATTGACCGGCGGTTCGGTACAGAACCATGGTTTATGCTCATTTTTTTAATACTGTTTATGATAGGTGCGTTCATTAAATTCATACAGTCAACAAAAGAAGTATGTGACACCGAAAAAAAACAAAATAATGATGATTAATTAATTTTGATGGCCCTGAATCCTACTGCAAGAATTTTTTTTTATCTGTAGTCCTGTCAGCAGTACTGCTGCTGGCTTCACTGTCGGCAGGTAACGATACCATAACCTATGGACTGATAATCGGGTCTGTAATCAGCATCAGCTTTTACGCTGTTGTGTGCTGGACAGTTAAGATATTTGTCAGGAAGAAAAGCAGAAAAAAAAGGTCATTTCTGATTTCCATGGCCGTAACAGTATCGGTCCTGAAATTTATTATTCTTGGCTTTGTGCTCTGGTATGTTTTTAAAAACATTGTCATTAATCCTATAGCTCTGGTTTGTGGCATAGCAGTCACTCAGATTGCAATAATAATTGAAGGTTTAACCGATCATTTTAAAAGTATAGTGAAATAAATGAACCCTGCAGGAAACACAGATCATGCAGTTGCTGCTGTCAGTCAGGCTCTGGCAGGTTCTGAAGCCCATGGTGAGGCTGTCGCAAAAGCTGCTGAGCAGTCCCTTGAACTTCCTTCTTTTCTTGATTTCATGGGCCTGGACATGCACCACGAATATTTCGGGTTCAACCTTCATGAATGGCTTCCTGTTTTCATGTCCTGTCTGGTTGGAATAGTTCTGGTCTGTTTTTCTCTCTGGGCAACCAGGAGGATGGAAAGGATCCCGAGGGGGGCACAGGCATTTGTTGAAATTATTGTGGAGGGTCTTTATGACTTTTTCAATGATATACTTGGGAAACAAACTGCTCAGTTCTTACCCTATCTGGGGACTTTATTTCTTTATATAATCCTGATGAACTTCTGGGGGCTTATTCCCTTCATGCATTCACCGACAAATATGATTAACACTACGCTGGCCTTAGCCATAACTGTATTTTTCACGTATAATGTTGCCGGAGTAAAAGTACAGGGGCTTAAGTATTTTAAACATTATGTGGACCCGCTTTTTCTTGCTCCCCTCATGCTCCCAATCCATATAATCGGAGATTTAGCAAGGCCTGTTTCTCTGTCAGTCCGTCTCTTTGGCAATATAACCGGTGAGGATTTAACCCTTGCCCTTCTTGTAACACTTACCCCGTTTGTTTTTGGCTGGATACCCCTGCCTTTTCATGTGATTATGATTTTTATGGCATTGCTGTTCAGCACTATTCAGGCAACGGTATTTACACTGCTTTCAGCAGTTTATATAAGTCTGGCAACAGAAGATCACGAGGAGCACTAACTGAGGCCTGTTTCAGTTTCTTAAAAGTTATTTTTTTGTGTTTAGGGGTAAAATATTTTGTGTTATCTCTGATTAACCAAACGTTAGGAGTTGCGGGCTTAAAGACTGTTTTTAACACGCAACTCCTAACTTGCAACATGCTGTTCCTTCACTGAATCGATTTGATTTTCAAATTTTTCAATCTGTTTGGTTCAGGTTTATCAGGGTTAGTTAATAGTTTATTTAATTAGGTTTTCAATAACGATTTACAAAGGGAGGTTTGCATTATGATTTATTTTGGTATGATTGGATTAGGTATTGGTCTTGCACTTGGACTTGCAGCACTGGCCGGTGGTGCCGGTATAGGCCGGGCAGTTGCTGCGGCAATGGAGGGAACTGCGCGACAGCCAGAAGCAGCCGGGACAATCCGTACTACTTTGATTATCGGAGCTGCTCTTATTGAGGCCCTTACAATATATGCTCTTGTTATCGGGATTCTTTTAATGGGTAAAATTCCTGCTCCAGGAGAAGCTCTGGAAGTTATTAAGGCTTTAAGTCATTAACCTGCTAACTACATTAAATTAATAAAGACAATCTATGGAAGATTTATTAGAACAGTTAGGGTTGAATTTTAAGCTTGTTTTTATACAGCTTGTAGGGTTTCTTATTCTCTATGTATTGCTGAAAAAGTTCCTGTTCGGAAGGGTTATGGAAATGATTCAGAAGCGTGGGGATGAGATTAAGGGCGCTTATGAAAAAAATGAAAATATTCGCGGGGAGGTTCAGGCTCTGAAAGCAGAGTATGAACAAAAACTTCTGGATGCAAGAAAAGAAGCGGATGATGTAATTCAAACTGCAAAACAAAAAGCTGAGAGGGCAGGCCAGGAGATTATTGAAAAAACGCGGCAGGAAACTGCCCAGATAAAGGATAAAGGGCTTGCCGAGATTGAGCAGGAAAAGAAAAAAGTCATATCGGAAATCCGTGGTGATGTGGTAAGCATATCAGTTGAGATTGCTTCGCGAATTGTCAGGAAAACCATTTCGAGCAGTGAAGCTGAAAAGCTTGTTGATGATGTTATTAAAGAAGTTGGAAGGATGAAAGTTGATTGAACGAAAGGTAACACTTCGCTACGTTCGGGGCCTCATTGAGGCGGCTAAAGCAAAGAATTGTGTCGATGAAGTTCTTAATGCCCTCAAAAGTGCTGACGGAATTATTAAAGAAAACAAAGCTGTAACAGAGATTTTTTATAATCCAACCATTTCCAGGGATCGCAAGAAAAAACTTCTCCGTGAATTGTTTCCTGAGAAAATACCTGATCTTCTTGAGAGGTTTATCTGTTATATAATCCATAAGAAGAGGGAAAGAATACTGGAACTTATTTATAAGGAGTATGTGGTTGCTTCGGACAAGCTTCGTGGAATTATAAGAGCAAAGGTCATTTCAGCATCAGGGCTTACAACAGAGCAGATTGAAAGCATGAAAGCTGAACTTGAAAAGAGACTGAAAAAGAAAATTGAGGTTGAGCATGAACTTGACAGAACTGTTCTTGGCGGGGTAAAGATTTTCATAGGCACGAATGTGATTGACGGGAGTGTAACAGGCAGGCTTGACCGCCTTCAGAAACACCTGCTTGCTGAAATGGGGCAATTGAAAACAGCTGCATAAGCGAAACAACAATAAAAGGAGCTATCGGTTTTGGAATTAAAAGCAGAAGAAATAACATCAGTCATACGCAGGGAAATCGAAAACTATAAAGAAGAGTTTAAAATGGAGAGCGTGGGAACAGTGCTTCAGGTAGGAGACTGTGTTGCCCGTATTTACGGCCTTGAAAAATGCAAGGCATCCGAGCTGTTAGAATTTGAAAGTGGTGTGCATGGCATAGCACTTAACCTCGAAGAAGATTCTGTAGGGGCAGTACTCCTTGGAGACAGCAGAAAAGTCAAGGAGGGCCATACAGTGAAATCAACGGGAAGGGTAATATCTGTGCCTGTTGGGGATGCCCTGTTAGGGCGCGCAGTAAATGCTCTTGGCGAACCGGTTGATGGAAAAGGTCCGATAGACAGTGATAAGTTTCGACCAATTGAGAATGATTCCCCCAATGTTGTAAAAAGGCAGCCTGTTAAGGAGCCTCTGCAGACTGGTATCAAGGCTATCGATTCCATGATACCAATAGGACGCGGACAGAGAGAGCTCATCATTGGTGACCGGCAGACAGGAAAAACAGCAATAACAATAGATGCTATTATAAATCAAAGGGAAGCATATGAAGCAGGTGACCCGGTCTACTGCATATACGTTGCCATAGGGCAGAGGCAGTCGACAGTCCTGCGGGTTGTTGAGACGCTGGAGAAATATGATGCAATGAAATATACAATTGTTGTTGCAGCAAATGCAAGTGATCCTGCGCCCCTCCAGTATATTTCTCCTTTTTCAGGTTGTGCCATGGGAGAGGAGTTCAGAGATAACGGAAAGCATGCTCTTATAATATATGATGACTTGTGGAAACATGCTGTTGCCTACAGGCAGGTTTCGCTTCTTCTAAGACGCCCTCCCGGGCGAGAGGCATTTCCGGGAGATATTTTCAACCTTCATTCCCGCCTTTTGGAAAGATCGGCAAAACTGTGTGATGAACTGGGAAGCGGATCCCTTACTGCGCTTCCGATAGTTGAAACACAGGCAGGAGACTTTTCAGCCTATATCCCCACAAACGTTATTTCCATTACCGACGGCCAGATTTATCTGGAAAGCGACCTGTTTTATGCCGGAGTCAGACCGGCCATTAATGCAGGACTTTCGGTTTCACGAGTTGGTGGAAACGCTCAGAACAAGGCCATGAAGAAAGTAGCAGGTTCCCTTCGTCTTGACCTTGCCCAGTACAGGGAACTGGAAGCCTTTACAAAGTTTGGATCGGAGCTTGACAAGTCCACGCAGGCACAGCTCAGCAGAGGTGAGCGCCTGATAGAGGTTCTTAAACAACCACAGTATCAGCCTTATTCAGTAGATGACCAGGTAGTTATTGTTTATGTAACAGGACAGGGCCTGATTGATGATGTTCCCACAGATCGTATTAAGGCCTTTGAAAAAGAATTCTTAAGTTTTGTAAAACAGAATTTTCCGAATATTGATAAGGCCCTGAAAAAAGCGAATGAGCTGACAGGCGATGTGGCTGAGAACATTAAAACAGCCTGTGAAGAATTTAAAAAAACATTCAAATAGTTATTATGCCACAGTCACCAAGAGAGATACTCAGAAGAATACGGGGAATAAAGTCAACCCAGCAGATAACCAAAGCAATGGAAATGGTGGCTGCGGTTAAGCTGAACAGGGTTCGCACACAGGCAGAAAGCTCCAGGCCTTATGTGAACGGCATGGGAACCATAATGCGGTCACTCTGTTCATCGGTTGACGAGGTGGAGCACCCCATGTTTTCCGAAAAAGAGATCAGGAAAATAAATCTGATTGTAATAACTTCTGACAGGGGGCTGTGTGGCACATTTAATGTAAATGTGATAAATGCTGTTGAAAAATTTTTTACTGAGCACAGTGAAAAAGAAATATCCATTATTGCCATCGGGCGAAAAGGCTGCGATGCCCTGTCCAAAATGGGATACAATATTGAAGAATATCATGATGTGCCATGGGGTGATGATATTGAAAAGAAAGTAAAAGACATTAATGGATATCTGACGGATGGGTTCACGTCAGGCAGGGTTGACAGCGTTTATATTTTGTACAGCAAGTTTGAAAATGTGCTGGTGCATGTTCCTGAAACAGTTCAGCATCTGCCAATTCCCCAGCTTACCGAGGAGGAAAAAAGAGAAATTGTCAAATGGTCAGTTGATTTCATAGTTGAACCCAGCTTTGCTGAAGTCGTAAATCAGCTTATTCCAAGTTATCTGGAAACACAACTCTATCATTCTGTGATAGAATCACTTGCAAGCGAATATGCAGCCAGAATGGTTTCCATGCGTAATGCCAATGACAATGCAGAAGAAGTTATTCAGGAGCTTACCCTGACTTATAACAAGGCACGGCAGGCAACCATCACACGAGAACTTATAGACATTATTGGTGGGGTTGAAGCACTGAATGGTTAAAACAATCAAAAACATCATCTGTAAATTATAATAATATTATCAACTAAACTGAGTGGAGGTATAGACTGTTGAGGACAGGAAAAATAGTTCAGGTTATCGGTCCAGTAGTGGACATACATTTTCCAACGGAAGACCTTCCGCCTATCTATAATGCCATAAAGGTAACTGACAGGGAGGCAAATATTGACCTTACGCTTGAGATTGCTCAGCATCTTGGAGACAGCACGGTCAGGACAGTGTCAATGTCATCAACTGACGGGCTTGTCAGGGGCATGGAGGCAGTGGATACCGGAGCCCCCATCAGCGTTCCAGTCGGGGAGGAAACCCTGGGCAGGATCTTTAATCTTCTTGGAGAACCCATTGATGAGCTTGGTGAGGTCAAGTCAGACAAGAGGTATCCCATTCACCGGCCACCCCCACCCATGGAAGAGCAGAAGACAGCAATTGAAATATTTGAAACCGGGTTAAAGGTTATTGATCTACTGGCCCCGTACGTGAAGGGCGGAAAGGTTGGTCTGTTCGGAGGAGCGGGAGTTGGTAAAACAGTTCTTATAATGGAGCTGATCCGGAATATTGCCACTGAGTATGGTGGAATATCTGTTTTTGCCGGTGTCGGCGAGAGAACCCGAGAGGGCAATGACCTCTGGCTGGAGATGAAAGAATCCGGCGTAATAAAAAAAACAGCAATGATTTTCGGTCAGATGAACGAGCCGCCTGGAGCCAGGCTTCGGGTAGCCCTGTCAGCCCTGGCAGTAGCTGAGTACTTCCGGGATGAAAAAGGCCTTGATGCCCTGCTCTTTATCTACAATATCTTCCGTTTTACACAGGCGGGTGCTGAGGTTTCAGCTCTGCTGGGACGTATGCCATCTGCTGTTGGCTATCAGCCTACGCTTGCCAACGAGATGGGAGACCTTCAGGAAAGAATTACTTCAACATCAAAAGGTTCTATTACCTCAATACAGGCTGTTTATGTTCCTGCAGATGACCTTACCGATCCGGCACCAGCTACTACATTCAGCCATCTTGATGCAACAACGGTTCTTTCACGACCTCTGGCAGAGCTTGGCATCTATCCTGCAGTTGACCCTCTTGATTCCACGTCGAGAATTCTTGATCCTCTGATTCTTGGGGAAGAGCATTATGGCGTTGCCCGAAATGTCCAGTCAATTCTGCAGAAGTATAAGGAGTTGCAGGATATTATTGCCATACTGGGAATGGAAGAGCTGTCTGATGAAGATAAGCTGACGGTTGCCCGGGCACGAAAGATACAGCGTTTCCTTTCCCAGCCATTTTTCGTTGCCGAGGCTTTTACCGGAACACCAGGCAAATATGTTCCACTCAAGGAAACAATCAGTGGATTTCAGGAGATAATTGCCGGCAAACATGATGATCTGCCTGAGCAGGCTTTTTACATGGTTGGCACAATTGATGAGGCAGTAGAGAAGGGTCAGAAACTCAAGGGCTAAAATGACAGACAGAAAAAGTTATAAACTTGAGCTTATTACTCAGGAAAAACAATTAATAGATGATTATGTAAACTCAGCGGTAATTCCCACTGGCATGGGACCAATTGGTGTTCTGCCTGGGCATGCGCCCCTGATCGGGACTTTAGATACAGGAGTGCTGAGAGCAAGCGGAGACCCGGAAAAGAAGTTTAATGCTTTTGTTGACAAAGGCTTTTTCATGGTTTACAGCGGTGGTCTGACCATAATTGCACAAAGTGCAGAGATGAAAGAGCAGATTGATCTTGAGAGGGCAATTGCCGCGAAGAAAAGAGCAGAACAGATTATTGATTCAGAAGACAGGAGTCTTGACTTGAAACGTGCAAAAGATGCACTGCTCAGGGCCAGGGCAAGAATTAAAGTTGCAGGGAATGAAGGCCCTTAGACTCCTTGCTCTTATTACCCCTTCCTGAAATACTGTACCGCCTGACCTCAGAATGACAAACAATCAAACAAAATAAAAATGATTATTGAATAGTAATAACAGACTCGATCACCTCTACAAACGGCAAATCAGCACCACTATTTTGTGTTTCAATCCTTACAGACCACTTCTGTGTCTGTTTTTATTAAACCACATCACAATAATCTGTGTTTATTTCAGAGAAAAACTGTAGCCAATGTTTGTCCACATACATTTTTTAGAAGTAACTTATCACTATTCTAAATAAAATTTGTTGCTTGGTGAGCCCTTGTTTTAGTAATAAAAGTATTATATAATATCATTGTTGTCCAAGAACGAGATTGCCACGCTTCGCTCGCAATGACAATGCAAAGCAAAATCAAACAGTTAATGTCATTGCGAGGGAGGTACGACCGAAGCAATCTCAACCTTGAAACACATGCAAAAACAATATGTTAATATCTTGTTTTGGACATTAATGATATAATATAATAAATAGGGTGTCAAAAAATATCTTATAAAAAGTAAATATTCAACTCTATTTTATATAAATTTATATATATTCAGCTCATGACAGTTGATTTTTCTATAGTATGCTTTATTGCTTTTAAGGGATATCTTTAAGAACAAGGGTAATCAATATCAATACTAAATCGAGGGAATAATCCACTGGCATGCCAGTGACACTCTTTTTTTCTGTCTCATAAATAAATAACTGCTGCGTCCCCAGACATACCTGGAATGCTATAAAAACAGCTAAATCAATTAAAAAAATCAAACTTTGCCTGATTTTTTTAACATCCAAAGCCAGGCAGGCAAAATGTTGACATCTCCGTGCCGTGTTTCGATAATTTCCTCATCGTCAAGTGTCAGAATTGTGCCGTGCGGAATACCTGTTTCTTCCATGGCATCGCTAAGTGCCCGTATTTCACGATATCGGGTGTCCGGATCCGCTAATCTTGCTGACACCTGAATCAACATAAGGGTGCCGTCGTGTGATGTTGTAATAAAATCTACTTCAAAACCATTTTTGGTCCGATAATATTCGATTGCAAGGTTTCGGCGCCGGAGTTCCATAAAAACTACATTTTCAAGAAGGTGCCCCCAGCCTGCAGTCGGACTGTGGGCAAATGCGTGTGCAAGCCCCGAATCTATAGCATAAACCTTGCGCGGATTGACTCTTTTCGCTCTTTGTGATCGGGAATAAATTGAAACAGGGTATAAAAGGTAGGCATCACAAAGATGATCGAATAATTCGTGCAACGTATTTTTGCCGCATGATATTCCATGTGACTTTAGATCGTTATAAAATTTATTAACACTGAACATTGTCGCAGGAGCACTCAGAAGATGGCGAATCATAGCACGAAGCGGCTGGATATTACCAATCTTATATCGCTCAACAACATCCCGCAAAATTACTACATCAACATATTCCTGCAAAATTCGTATGCGCAGGGGTGCGGCTATATTTTGCACCTCAGGAAAACCGCCTGCTGTTAAAAAATTGCGAAAGCGGTTCTGCAGCAAGGCTCGCTGTTTTGCACCGGGGCGCGGTGATGCATCAATGACAATACCCTCATGCGACAGGACTTCGGTGAAACTGAACGGAAAAATCTCAGTGGCGATTGACCGGCCCCGAAGCGTGGTTGCAATTTCATGGCTGAGCAGTTTTGCGGAAGATCCGGTCAGTGCTATTTGAACATTTTCAGTATCGATTAAACGCCTGACAAAACGCTCCCAGCCCTGAATGTTTTGAATTTCATCAAAGAAAAAATGACATAACCTGTTCTTGTTTTCAGGGTAAAGACGGTGGTAAACATCGGTAACGCGGTGCAGATCAGCAGCGGTGAGGGGGTACAGTCGATCATCGTCAAAATTGATATAAAGCACTGTTGACTTCTCAATACCCCGCGAGAGAATGTCAGCAATAATTTGATAGATGAAAAAGGTTTTGCCTGTACGCCTCATGCCTATAATGCTATCAATTTTGCCAGGAACAGCAGGCAGTTGTTGATGACGCAGGGTAAGAGAAGGCAGGTCACGCTCTTGAAAATCGGCGATTATTTTCTCTATCAGCAAATCCATAGCCTAATATTATCTTCCAATGGAAGATAAATCAAGCATTTTTTAACATCGTGAGAGAGACACAGAGGTAAAGGGGCCAGAATTAAAGCTGCAGGGCAGGCAGCAAAGCATACAGCCACAGGAATGATGAGAAGCAGCAATGTTTTTTTCATGGAATGTGCCCGTCTTTTTTATGTTGAAGTTACTACCGTGCTGCACAAATTTTAATGCTGTTTGGAAATTTCAGATCAGTTGCTGTGTCAGAAACAAAAGTTTTTAGTTTTATCAGCCAAACATCAAAAAATTGCAGAGTGTTAAAGAAAAAACACTTTTTACGGGATGATTAATATTGCGGGCTTTATCTTTTTAATAAATCAGATGTGTTGTCAAAAAATATGTTATAAAAAGTAAATATTTTACTTTTTATAACATTGTCATATTCAACTTCTGCAATTCAGACAGTATTTTTTATTTCATGCGTTATTGTAGACAAAGGCTGTTTTTGAGCAACAACAGAAATTCATGCTTATGAACCAAACAAATTTATTGCGCAGTATATATATAATCATGCTTATCATCGTTGCTCTGTGTGCCTGCACTCTAAGTGACGAGTGGGATGAAAGTGCAACCATTGTTGCGGATAAGGTGATGGTTTTCAACGGTATCCCGCAGGGCAATGGTTGGGGCGATGACCTGGTTTATCAGGCAACTGACAGTACTGAGGGGGTTTACACCATGGGTGCTCCCTGGCTGGGAGGGATACCTCTTGTTGACATCTGGTCTGAGCAGGGTGGGGTTGCGCTTTTCAATATTTCCGACCAGCATGAGCTGTTTACGGTGCAACTGATTGTTGAGGATTCAGGGGCTGTTACGATTGAAGCACAGGGGGGGAGCAACATTGTAAAGTATACCCATCAGGGAGACTACTACGAGGCCCTGAGGGAGTTTGCACTGCAGATGCAAAAGCGGGGAATTGCCACACAGTCAGCCCCAGACTGGGCATTTGACCCTGTATGGGAAACCTACGGCTTTGAAGAAACCTGGACTCCTTTGATAGTGAAGGAGATGCTCCCGCTGTTTAAGGAGCTGGGGATCAGGTCAATTACCCTGGATTCCGGATGGTATGGCAGAGGAACTGATGACTGGGATGCCCTTGCAGGTGATTTTCCGGTAAACCCTGATGTTATCGGGACTGAAAGTGATCTCATTGATTTAATTGAAACCTTTCATGATGAGGGATTCAAAGTAAAGGTCTGGTGGACACCAGGAGTTGCAGAATCTGGCACAAATCTTTTTGCCAGCCATCCTGACTGGTTTTACTCAAAGGTTACCCCGTCATGGGGCAATTCTAAAGATACTGGTGACTGGTATCTGGACCCATCCCTGGAAGAGGTGAGGCAATGGAATATAAATATAGTGAAACGTTTCATGAGCTATGGCGTAGACGGTTTTAAACAGGATGACGTATATGAAATAATTTCAGATGATCCGGATATCCACCTGCAGTATTCAGCTCTTTTTAAAGATATCTACACCATGGCAGCAAGTATAAACCCGGATTTTGTCATAAATACCTGTAACTGCGGTATTGCGCAGAACTTTCACCACTTCCCGGGTGAAAATCAGCTCATAACATCTGATCCTGTTGGCCCGTTACAGTTCAGAAGACGGGCAAAGTATCTGCATGGTCTCAACATAAACGGGGCAGCAGTTTTAGGGGACCACATAGAGTTAGTCGAGGGGGATGTGGGGAGTGATGAGATTCGAAACCCTGCATTCTATGACAAAATAAGTGATGCTGATTTTGCTTCGGTCGTTGCCCTGGGAATGGTACTTGAAACCAAATTTACTCAGGACCCTGGGGACCGCTACAGAAAATGGTTTGCCCTGTACTCAGATTACAGGTTCTATGATATGGAGTGGATTAACACTTCATTTTTTTCATGGAAGCCCGTAGAGACATATTTGCTGAGCAATGGAGTCAATCTCTACTTTTCATTTTTTACACAAAACGAGGGCACCTACACAGGAAGTGTGGAACTGTCAAATTTAATTCCAGGCTCGACCTACTCTGTTTATGACATTGTCAATGATAAAATCCTGGAGCCTTTTGTAGCTGCTTCAAGCAACGAGCAGTACGACATCAGTTTTACCGGTTGCCTGGTTGTAGAGGTTAAGGCGCAGGAGTAAAGGGGGTATGGGAAGTGTCCCTCTTTGCATCTGGTTTATTGTTGACAAGGCTTTTTCATATTAAAAGTAATATTATTTTACCCGTCTAATTTCTTGTTAACTTGAATGTTACGCGTTTAAATAAACATATTTTTAACCCGCAACCCGTCAACCCTCTGTGCCATGTAATCTATGACTATAACAGATCGATGATTGCCACCAGAATTTTAGCTGCTGATTTTTTTAGCAAAGGGCTTGTACCAAGAATATCATTGATTATTTTTTCATTGCTGTAGTAGAGCCCAATCAGTTTTCTTCCTGCTGTGGTTTCAGCAAGGACATTATCTCGAAATCTTCTCAATTTATCAAGCCTGGGATTGTTACTGCCAAGAATCTGTGATGCAGGGCATTCGCTGACATTTTCATCGCTGTCATCATCATTGCTATCAGTATTATTGTCATCGACGGTGTCAGTTCCGTTGTCACTGCTGTCGGATGTTCCGAAATAGCTCTCTATGGCGCTGACAATGGTCTGTGCAAATTGAGGTCCGGCAGCCTGGTTTGCATCGTAGTTGGGGTGTGAATCAGAGAGCAAATGGCTGCCTTCGTATTCATACTTTAGACAGTTTGTCTTGCCTTTTGAGGGGTTCAGGCTATCTTCGGCAACAATGCCCCAGAAGTCAAAAACTGTTATATTTGGATGCAGTATGCCGTCCTCAAACAAAAATTCTTTTTTTACCCAGCCAACAAACTGTTTTGCTCTTGAGGCTTCATCCTCGCTGGTGTCAAGCCTGTGCAGAGGTGTAAGGGTCCAAACTATGAAAAGATTATCAGGGTAGCTGTCCATCATATCCCTCAGCGCCCGGTACTGAAGCTTGTAATTCTCCAGGGTTTTTGTCGATGATGTTACGTCAGGGTTGCCGGAATCAGGCTCAATTGCTGCCCCTGGAAAACAGTGTTTGAAAATAATAACATCATAATTTTGTGTGAGCGTATTCATGCACTCAATGTCAGGATTGCTGGAATCACAGTTGCCTTTAACCCAAAGGTTCCAGTAATCATATGGATAGTTCTCCCATGGATAGGGGGTATCAGGGTAGTTTCGTTCAAAGATCTGGTAGGATGTCCCGTGAGTAGAGTTGTAATCATCAATCCAGTCAGGAACACCGCCCTCCCAGTACACACCCTCACCAGTTGAATGGTGCAGAAACATTATTTTTTCACCAGCAGCCAGTACAGGCTGACTGATAAAAGCTGTCAGGACTATTGCTGCCAGAATTGTAAAAGCGCGGCAGATGCCATGTTGTTTTTTTGTGTTCATTTCAGATCCTTTCTTTTAGTTTAAAACTCTGCATTTTTTGGTGTTCTCGGGAAAGGAATAACATCCCGGATATTGCTCATGCCTGTTACAAACAGAATAAGCCGTTCAAACCCGAGCCCGAAACCACTGTGAGGAGCAGTTCCAAACTTTCTGGTCTCAAGATACCACCATATGTCCTTTTCAGGTATTTTCAGCTCTCTGGCTCTGGCAGAAAGTTTTTCATGGTTTTCTTCACGCTGGGACCCCCCGATTATTTCTCCTATCCTGGGGAACAAAACATCCATTGCCCTTACAGTTTTACTGCCCTCATTCTGTTTCATGTAGAATGCTTTTATGTCCCTGGGATAGTCAGTCAGAATAACCGGTTTTTTAAAATGGGTCTCAACAAGAAACGTTTCGTGCTCTGACTGGAGATCACAACCCCAGTTAACCGGGAACTCAAAATCTTTTCCTGATTTTTTTAATATTTCAACAGCCTCTGTATAGGTTAATCTTGCAAAATTATTGTCAACAATGGAATTCATCCGTGCAACAAGGTCCCTGTCATACATTTTGTTTAAGAATTCCAGGTCATCCATGCAGTTTGTCAAAGCATGATTTATAAGATGTTTTATAAAATCCTCGGCAAGATCCATATTGTCAGTCAGATCGTAAAAAGCCATTTCAGGTTCCACCATCCAGAATTCAGCTAAATGACGGGCAGTGTTGGAGTTTTCAGCCCTGAAGGTCGGTCCGAATGTGTAGATTTCTGATAATGCCAGAGCAGCAAGTTCACCCTCCAATTGACCCGAGACAGTGAGCTTTGTCTCCCTGCCAAAGAAATCCCTGCTGTAATCCACTGCTCCGTTCTCTGTCCGCGGCAGGCATTCCGGATCAAGGGTTGATACCCTGAACATATTGCCTGCACCTTCTGCATCTGATCCTGTTATGATTGGTGTATGCAGACAGCAAAATCCTCTGTCATTAAAATATTTGTGAATGGCAAACGCCATTGCATGCCTTACTCTCAGAACCGCACCAAATGTGTTGGTTCGTGGTCTCAAATGTGCAATTTCTCTTAAAAACTCAAGACTGTGGCCTTTTTTCTGTAAAGGATAGGTCTCGGGATCAGCAGTCCCATATACTTTGATCTCTTTTGCCTGTATCTCGACTGTTTGTCCTTTTCCCATGGATTCCACAAGAGTTCCGTTGACACTGATGCAGGCCCCTGTTGTAATTTGCTGCAGAATATTGTCCTCAAATTCAGGGACATCAACAACAATCTGGATACTGTGAATTGTTGAACCATCGTTTAAGGCAATAAAATTCAGATTTTTATTGCCCCTTTTAGTCCTTACCCAGCCCTTTGCCTTTACAGTAGTTCCGGGTTTGGTTGATTTCAGGATGTCTCTGATTTTAATTCTTCTGTTTTTCATTGGATTTAAATAACAGCGCGGTAGAACCACACCGGATAATGATATTTTCCGTTGCGTTCCTCTATTTCAGCCATACCCCGGCGTGCAAGTTCCATCAGAAAATCTGTAAGGCCTGGCGCAAGACTGTTTAATTCTGAAGCATCCATTTTTTTTTCAACTGTTTTAACAATATCAAATATAAAACCATGTTCTGAAAATGTGTCACGGACTTTAGCAGGAAATGCCAGTGCAGCATGCACCAGAAACAGTCGCGATCCTTTTTTTTGGAGAATGATACCTGCCTGCTTTATTATTTCCCTTATTACTTCCGTGCCGTCAGCACCGCCATATCGCCAGGGGTTAAAGTTTTTCATGTAAGGCATCTGCGGAGGAATTGTGACAATAACATCAACTGGTTCATGTTTAACAGGGTCAAGGGCCTGTCCCTGTATTGCGGTCAGGTTCTCTACACCATTCAGCTTTGCGTTATGATTTGTCCACTTGATTGCTTCAGGTTCCGGGTCAATACAGATGACTTCAGATGCACCGATTAAAGATGCTGTAATTCCGATATACCCGGTTCCACATCCCACATCAACTACCCTGTCCCCGGTCTTTATCTCCATAATGTCACAGATTAGACCTGTGAGAGCTCCCGGGGAATATACGTTTTTGTCAAATTCAATAGTTACAGAAGAGCCCTGATGAGTAGTATTTATATGGTTCATTTCACATAAAGATATTTTTTTTCATTCAATTCAGAGGGGATACAAACGCTTTCAGGATAAATAAAACAATTTTTTTTATGTAATGTCAAATATTATTCCTGCATGATCAATTCTGCGTTGACATCCATTAACCTGTCTGCTAATTTTCTGGTGGTCTCCATCTTCAGCTGTTGATATAAGGACAGGAAAAGAAAATATTTTAACAGCTCTCCAAATGGCAGGAGGGAATAAGACCGGGGCATCGAAACTGCTTGGGCTTAGCCGTGTTACACTTTGGAAAAAAATGAAAAAATTGGGACTTAAATAAAGATGTGTTAACTCAAGTCCGTCATCTCACAGATTAGAATAATTCGGAGGCAGGTTCAACATCTTTGTCAAACCTGGTGAAGCCTTTAATGGTTCCGGCCTAAATCCTACAAATATGTAGTAATAGAACTACAATATGACAATAATGTCTGTTAATAAACAGGCCCGTTTTTTTCTGCTGCCCCTGCCCGCACAATAAAGCATTTAAATTCAATATGTTATGTGCAATATTACATTCCTCCTGTTTCCGGCATATTAGTTGCCCTGTTCCTAAAACTAATGATCCATGGAGACAAACAATAATGAATGATGAAAGGAGATACCATGAAAAAAGTGACATTCATTTCCGGTTCAGTGCTTGTTGTCTGCAGTACAGCAACAGTGTTGTTTGCAGCAGATAATGGATCTGTATCCTTATCCCGGGGCTTAGACACGGTGTGGGTTCTGCTTGCCGCTTTCCTGGTTTTTTTCATGCAGGCTGGTTTTGGTATGGTTGAGGCAGGATTTATCAGGGCAAAAAACGTTGTCAATATCCTTACAAAAAATTTTCTTGATTACTCTATTGCAAGCATCATGTTTTTTCTTGTTGGTTATGCACTCATGTTTGGAGAGGGAAACAGCCTTGTGGGTCTAAAAGGATTTGCCATGGCTGAAGCAGAAAACCCGGCAGATGTTCCTCTGTTTGCTTTCTGGCTTTTTCAGGCTGCATTTTGTGGGGCTGCTGCAACAATTGTTGCAGGGGGGATGGCAGAGCGTATGAAATTTCAAGCATATATTTTCTATACAATTATAATCAGCGCAGTAGTGTATCCAGTTGTTGGCCACTGGATCTGGAATGGCAATGGCTGGCTTTCAGCCATGGGCTTTGCAGACTTTGCGGGCTCAACAGTTGTACATGCTACAGGGGGCTGGGCAGCCTTTATCGGGACCATAATTTTAGGACCCCGCATTGGAAAGTTTCTGGCTGATGGGCGACCAAAAGCGATTCCCGGGCATTCAATTCCTCTGGCATCACTTGGTGTTTTTATCCTGTGGTTCGGCTGGTTTGGATTTAATCCTGGTTCTACTTTAGGAGTGGGAGATGGTAATGCGATTGCACTTATTGCAATGAATACAAACCTGTCGGCTGCCGCAGGTGGGGTTACAGCTATGCTGATTGTCTGGTGGAAGTTTGGAAAGCCCGATCTGTCAATGACTATGAATGGAGCTTTAGCAGGACTTGTTGCAATAACTGCGCCCTGTGCTTATGTGAATCCATTAGAAGCCCTTATAATAGGTGCTGCCGCAGGAGTAATAGTGGTTTTTGGTGTGGTTATGCTTGACAGAATTGGAATTGACGATCCGGTTGGAGCTGTTCCGGTACATGGCATGAACGGCATCTGGGGCACGCTGGCTGTTGGCTTGTGGGGACACAAGTCCCTGGGGCTTGCACGAGACGGCCTGTTTCATGGAGGCGGTTTTACACAGCTTGGCATCCAGGCTCTTGGTACGATAACTGCCAGTTTGTTTGTGATTTTAGCCATGGGACTTGTCTTTTACCTTATAAAGAAAACAGTTGGCCTTCGGGTCCCAAGGGAGGAGGAACTGCGGGGGCTTGATATTGGAGAACACGGAATGGAATCATATGGTGGTTTTCAAATTTTTACTACACAGTAAGGAGGGCACAGGATGAAACTAATAATTGCATATATCCAACCGGAAAAACTGAATGATGTAAAGAAATCTCTTTATGAGTCCGGGGTGTACAAGATGTCAGTAACCAATGCCCTGGGTTGCGGTCAGCAGAAAGGATTTCATGAATCATACAGGGGTGTTGATATCGAAGTTAATCTGCTTAAAAAAGTACGCTTAGAGATTGCAGTAAACGATGATTTTGTCGACCCTACGGTTCAGGCAATTATTAAGGGAGCACGTACCGGACAGATCGGAGATGGCAAAGTTTTTATCCTTGACCTGCCTGAATGTATCCGCATAAGGACGGGTGAAACAGGCTGGAATGCTATTGGCTGACAATCAAAGTTCATTAAATAACACTTCGCAACCAACAAATACAGTGGACTAAGGTGTTGTGCTTTAAAGCTGCTGATCCATCTGTTCCCTGGCGGACTGGAGCGTGGGTCACCACGATTGTTTTTTTTGCAGGGGAGTTTGTTTGGCCATTAATAACTGTCAGAGGAGAAAACAATATGAAAAAGATGTGGGCTTTATCAACATGCATAATTGTTTTGCTTTTATCTTTTAATATTAATGTTAATGCCGGGGATGGAACTGGACTTTCTTTTGGAACGGATATTGCGTTTAACAGCAAATACCTCTGGCGCGGAATAGAGTCTAATGAGGACCCTGTGTTTCAGCCTGATGTATGGATGAGCTATGGTGGATTAACAGCTACTGTCTGGGGGAATCTTGAACTTACAAATGTCCACAACAATCACGATGGGGATGGAGATACCGGAGATTTTACAGAGGTTGATTATACTCTTGATTATTCAGGCAGTTTTGACAAATTAAACTATTCACTGGGCTATATTTATTATGATTTTCCGCATACCGGTTTTACGGATACACATGAGCTCTATGTTTCTGCCGGGTATGATGCTTTGTTATCCCCAACCTTAACTGTTTACAGAGACCTGCGTTCCAATGACGGGTTCTATATAACTGTTGGTCTAAGCCATGATATTGAGCTTAAGCAGTTGTTTGGCAGCACCTTTTCTACGAGTGCAACTGTTGGATATGCAACAAAGCGCATGACAAAGTATTATTATGGGGAGCGCAAAGATACATTTACGGACATTCTGGTTTCTGCAGAGTTGTCAGTTCCAGTAACCAGCAGTATTGCAGTGATACCCGCAGTTCATTATTCGGGTCTTTTAGATGAAGGGATAAGGGATAAAGGGGTGGGGGATAAAAATGATAACCTGTGGTTTGGCATTAATATAGCTTTCTCATGGGAAATTTAGGAGACATGCCTGTGTGGCTGTTTTGTTAAAAATGTGAAGCAAAATGCCTTGCCCCATACTGTTAGAGTAATTCACTTTTATAGGTTGTTTCAACATTTGCAGTTGCTCTGCCGTCTATCTCAACGTATGGGTATATAAAATAATTCACTGGAGATCCACCCTTGTCAGAGTTTAAAATAATATCCCGTCCAACGGTAAATCCAACTCTGTATTGGTCGAGATTGCCAAAGTAGTAATCCTGTTTTGACTTGTTCTTCCATGCCTCTGAAATGTCCACAGGTATCCAGCCAACTTTGTTAACATAAAATTCTGCCCAGCAGTGATAGCCTTTTATTTCAGCCTGTTTTTTGTGTGGAATTGGGAAACCTATCACAAATTTAGCAGGTATATTGCTTGCCCTTGCCAGGGAGTTAAACAGGGAATGAAAATCAGTACAGTTGCCTTTACCGATAAGACATGCCCTTTCGCTGTCTCCCATGCCCCAGCCAGGTTCTGACTTATTATAATCCATGTATTTGAGAACATACCTGTAAATTGCTTTTGCTTTGTTGAGTTTTGTTTTCTGTCCGGATGTTATTTCCTTTGCCAGTTCCTTAATCCGGGGAGTTATTTTTGCAAGCCTGCTTCCTTTGAGAAATTTCAAAACTTCTTGTGGGTATGTATCATCTTCTGAACCTTCTATATCAACAGGGTTACTCACTAATTCTTTTCTTTCAATTTCATAAGTTACATGTAATGAGGCAGAGCCTTTCTTAATGTTTTTTATTGTTCCATAAAGTATCTTATTGTTAAATTTATTCTCTGTAATTATGTGATAGGTGCCAGGCACTTTAAAGTCTCTTTTGTTTATTGACTGAATGCTGTTCTCAAAAGGATAAGGCATCCAGAATTTAATCTCTTTTGCGTCTTGTGAGATACCTTTGATAGTAAAGGTGCTGGTTAACTTGAACTTTTGTGATTTTATATTTCTTGCATCACCTGAGACAACACTTAAGACGCTGATAATGGCTATGAGTACAGATAACCTTTTCATATTACTTAACTCCTTTAAATTCATTGCGGCACAGTCTCTGTACGAGGGGAGCGCCCCTATTACTGGATTATATGTAACATATTGACAGATGAAGCTGCTTCCCGGGCAGAACAACTGCAGTTCAAATCCGGATTTTTACAAATTATTTACTTTTTCTTTTTGGAAGATTTTTTTTGCGTGTTAAATCCTTTTCAACGGAATACTTCCCACCAGGGCCAAGGGTTTTTTTGTTGATTACTTCTCCATCTTTATATGTGTAAACGCACTTTAATTTTCCCTTAGCCCCATACTCTTTTGTTTCACCATCCAGGACACCGTTTTTGTAGTTTTCCTCTTTGAAAAGGGTGCCGGATTTATTATACTTTTTTGTAATGCCGTGTAACTTACCGTTGTTATAGTTTGACTCCTGGTGCAGCTTACCGTTTTCATGGTAATAAGTTGCAATGCCCTGTCTCCGGCCTTTTTTGTAAAAAACTTTCTGTTTCAGCTTGCCATTTTCCTAGTAATATCTGCAAACGCCCTCTTTTCTGTTTTTGTTATATTTTAAATCTTTCTCTGTTTTACCGTTTTTAAAATAATATTTGCAAATGCCGTCCTTCTTATCATTTTTATAATTAACCTCTTTCTTAATCTGGCCGTTTTTATAATAATATTTAAAGAGCCCTTCCTTTTTGCCGTTATCATAGCGCTCTTCCGACTTTAACTGTTTGTTAGGATAATATTCTTTATGAACTTCCACTTCAGCCCATGCCAGACTGCCAAATGACAAAACCAGCAGTAATGCTATTAATGATCTTTTTGGGGTCATAGTCTTTTCTCCTTCTCTAAGGGGGGGAGTGTGCCGGCCTGTATTGCTTTTAAAGCGGGGATGGATAGGCACAATTTTAAATAAAAAATATTATTACCGGGATGCATAGCGCTGTGTACGGGTAGCATCAGACTGCTTTTAATCAGTCTGGTTTATCTTCGTTTTTTTAATCCACCTTTTTTCAAACGTTTTTTCAGGACCTCTATTCCTGCACCGGCTTTTCCATCCGTGCTTAACTGGACAAGATTTTTATATTTTGTGAAGTCAGGAGGTATGTTAAACAGACTTTTTGCAGGTTTTTTCCTTACTATGTTTTGAAAATTTGCAGCATTTGTACCAACAGCCCCTCCGGGCATTGTGGTTTTAACAAAAGTTTTCAGGGGAAAATTATTATAATCAGCTGCGAGCCATGCTGTGACATCATATTCAATGCCCTTTTTATCCTCGGTAATAACATGTACTTTCTCGCAGGTAAAACCTTCAATGGACTCTGTTCCCAGCTGTTCAAAATTTTTTATCTGCTGTTTCTTTCCATTGAGATTGTCCTTAACATCTCCTCCCAGCTGTTCCATCATTTTTTTTATTTCTTTAGTGTCAGCTTCTATATAAGCCTTTTTTTCAGGAAAAACAAAGAAAGCTTTTTGTGTATCCGAATTTCTTATCAGGAAAAAATCTCCCAGCTGCCTGTTTGACTGGCCAAAAGATCTAAGCAGGGCAGGTTCCGTATCAACCCTGAGTAAGGCAGCCCCTCTTTTATAAATTCTGGAATTCCGCGTTATTTTTTTTTGCTGCGTTTCGGTCCTGGTTATAAGGTCCGCACTGAATGAGATATTCTTCTCTTCCCAGTTGAGATATTTCAATACATTTGCCCTGTTAATAGATGATGCCAAACAGATTGCAGGAGAAAAAACCAGCAAAACAGCTGTTACAAACAATTTTTTTTTCATTGTGCCGCTCCATTCAGTTAAAACAAAAACTTTTAAAACAGATTTTTGACCTGTCCCAGGATAATACTACTTTTTTTCAATATTCAAAGTAAAAAATTTTGGTGAGACAGTGGACAATTGTTAATCGTCCATCTCGCGATAAATTCAGAAACACACACTCTTTCAAAGAAAGGAGAATAACAGCTTTATTTTTTAACTTGGATAGCATACGGCTCTGTTCATGCCCAATAATTACCATAAAAAAGAATAATGTGTATAACTGGGCATATTAATTCAGTCAGTCAGACCAATAGACTTTTAGCATGGTAAATTAATAAAACTATGAATAAAAGGGACAAAAACTACTAATAAATTATTAGTAATAACCGAAGGAGTGGAAAGCTGACTTATCAGCAAGTGTTTTGTTTAAATTAATGTTTTAAAACAGTGGAAAAAAAAGATGGAAAGCATAATTACTTTTTTGATTTGGTTTCAAAGTTTATCAATACTTTTATTCTGTAAAAAGAGATTAAAATCATATGTATTCATCTGTCATGTTGTTGCTGTGTTTCTATTGTTTTGTGCTGTTAATGCAGTGGCTGATGATTTTAAGGATTTTGCAGAGCTTGATCTTGAAGAGATGCTCAACACCGAGATAACCACTGCTTCCAGAACATCGCAGAAACTCTACGAGGCTCCAAATGCGGTTTATGTAATAACCGAAGAGGAAATCAAACGTTCAGGGGCAGTAGATCTGCCTGACCTTTTCCGAATGGTGCCAGGGGTTGACGTGGTCAGTATTTATGGAAACTCCTACGGCGTTTCTGCAAGGGGATTTAACGAGCGTTTTGCACAGCGAATGCTGATGATGATTGACGGCAGAAGTATCTACACGACTTTTTTTGGAGGTGTTTTCTGGGAAGACGAAGAGGTGTTCCTGGAAGATATTAAGCGAATCGAGGTGATACGGGGACCGGGAGCAACACTCTGGGGAGCTAATTCTGTTAATGGTGTCATCAATATTATTACAAAAGATCCGGAAGATGATCAGGGTATTATGCTTACCTCAAAAGCAGGCAGTAAATATTACCGGGATAATGTTTTCAGATACAGCGATTCTGTTTCAGAGGCTTTAAGTTTCAGCATTACCGGCGGATATCGTGAGGATGAAGGCACACGTGGTGTACATGATTTTCGCCGTGTTCCAAAGGCAACCGGAAGATTAAAGTACAGGTTTTCTGAAGATTCAGTCCTGAATGTTTTCGCTGGTGTTAATGAATCAGTGCTGGGCCTGGATGTTACCAAGTATCAACCCCGTACCGATACTGTTGTCCGGTCTAATTACCAGATGCTTCGTTGGGAGTATAGATTGTCACTGACTTCCCAATTTCAAATTCAGGCATACCATGGCAGTTTTGTAACCCACAGCAAGGACAACAGTATTTTAATTGAAGAGGATAAGTATGATGTTGAAATACAGCACTCTTTTGCTCTTGGCAGGATAAATCAAATCATCTGGGGAGCCAACTACCGGAATACCAGGGTTGACTCCAATCTTCTTTTACCTGAAACCGACCAGGATAATCTGGCTGGATTTTTTGTGCAGGATGAAATAGATATTCTGGATAATTTAAAATTTATTTTAGGAATAAAGTATGAAAAAAACTCATTTACAGGCGGGGACTATTCACCCCGGGGATCTGTTCTTTACAGCCCCTGGCCTGACCATCATTTCCGTTTTGCAGTTTCCAGGGCTTTCAGAACACCTTCTTTTGTGGAAAACAGCTTCAGCATTGTTAAGACGCTGCCGTCTCCCCTGGCTTTTATTCCTCTGGCCAGAGTAAATGGCAACGAGGATCTGGAACCCGAGAGAATGACTGCTTTTGAAATCGGGTACCGCAGCATACTCTTTAACACAATAGCTCTCAATATAGAGTTATACTACAATGAAATGGACAGGGTTGTTGAAAATGTAGTTACACGGAAAATGTGGCCTTTGAAGATCAGCTGGGACAATGAATTCAATGTAATTGCAAAAGGAATAGAAATTGCGGCTGATCTGCCACTTACCCCCTGGTGGACATTAAAAGCCAATTATACCTTTCAGGAAGTTGAATACAAAAGACTTAACAATGATGTGCCGGGAACTCCTAAACATAAGTTTAACCTTGGCTCAAGTTTTGTTTTCCAGAACGGTTTTTCCCTGAATATGACTGCTCACTACGTAGATGATACCAAATGGAAAGGCCTGACCGGCAATGTAAAAGTTGATAAATATGTGAGATTTGATGTGAGGGCATCTCAAAAACTTTTCAGTGACAAACTTGAATTATCACTAACAGGACAAAATTTGCTGGATAAGCTTCACCCTGAAACCAATGATGGAACTGACACGTATGAATCAGAGCGCCTTATCTATGGCCAGGTCACACTGCGTTTTAATTAGATGAAAATTTAATATGTTGACACACATGTTCAACCAGAGCAGTTTAACAAACATAAAAAACAGCATAAAACATTATTCTGCTGTTTTTATATATCTTCTTTTAACTGTTTTTATCACAACCACTTCTGTTTTTTGTGCTGCAGGGGCAGAACAATTGAGTCTGCCGATTGAGCTTGAAGCAAAACTGTTTTTAACTGCCCTGACCTACGACAGAAATCTTAAAAAAAATGTTACAGAACAATTGAACATAGGGCTTCTCTATTTTCCGGATGAACCCTGCTCTGAAAGCCAGGCCAGTGATTTTGCAGGAGCTCTGGAAAAGTTTAAAGATAAAAAGGTGAGTGGTCTGGGGTTTGAGAAGGTTTTGCTTGATTACAAAGGAGCTGGGAACCTTAAAGATAAAATTACTCTCGGAAACATCAATGTCCTTTATATTGCATCAGGCAAAATTGATGTGATTCGTGATGTGACAAAAATAACACGGGAAGCAAAGGTTTTCACATTCACCAGTTCGGCAGAATATGTAATTGAGTGTGGTGTGTCAATGGCAATTGTGTTTCAGGAAAGCAAGCCCAAAATTTTTCTGAATTTTTCGTCGGCAAAGGCCGAGGGAGCGGATTTTGCCGCAAAATTTCTGCGAATTGTAAAACTGGTAGATCAACAGGACTGATTAACTGAAAAAAGAATTATAATGTTTAATTTATTCAACAATCTGGAGATACGATACAAATTAGTAAGCGCTTACAGCCTGTTTGCCTGTTTGGTCGGACTTCTTGTCTTTATGTTCTTTCCCTATCAACAGAAGAAACAGATTCTGAATCAGACCATGGAAAATTCAATGGCCATCTCAAAGATGACTGCTGATAATCTGGCCTTGAGCGTAGAGTTTGGGGACAGGGAAACTGCAATGGAAGTTTTAAATATCCTGAAAGAAAATCAGGACTTTGTATTTGTCCTTGTAAAAGATTCTAAAGGCGAACTGTTTGCAGGCATTAATGATGACAAGGCACAAGTATTTGATATGTCAAAAAACAGTGGAACATCTGCTTGCAGTATTCGGGATGACATAATCATGACAACACTGCCTATACGTTCACACGGGGCTGTTGCAGGGACCTTTGCTCTGGGTCTTTCACTGAACAGGATGCAGGCAGACATTAACAGAAATACAATGATTGCGCTGGTAGTAAGTGTTTTCCTGATGCTTGCTGTAGTCCTCTCATCAATATTAATAGGTAATATTATCAGCAGACCTATACATAAGGTAATTGAAGTATCCTCAAATATTGCCCGGGGAGATTTTACATGTAAGCTTGAGGCTGACAGCAAAGATGAAATCGGGAAGTTAGGCAGTGCTGTTAATGAGATGAGCAAAAAACTGAACAGAAACATCATTGAACGCAGGCAATACGAAGAGAAGCTGCAAAGAGCCTACGATGAGATGGAAATGCGTGTAAAAGAGCGCACAGCAGAGTTGAAAAGCCACGTTGATGAACTTCAAAAAACAACAGAACTGTTAAATGCTATTTTTGAAAACTCAATTGACTGTATTTTTATTACCGACAGAAAGGGATATATTACCAGAGTGAATAAAACATTTAATAAACTTTTTCAATATGGTGAAAACGGAATGCTGAACAGGCATATGTCGGAGATTACTCCAACTCAGGAAGGAAGGTATGAAACCGTTGATGGGCAATCCGTGATGATAGACAGGGAATATATTGATAATACTTATAAAATGGTAGAAAAATTAATTAATAAAGGCCAGATTGTCAATTGGGAGATTTACTATTTTCGCCATGACGGAAAATTGATTTTAAATGAAGTAAATGTTGTTTACCTTTATAATCCTGAAAGAAAAAGGATCGGGGCGCTGGGAATAACAAGAGATATTACTGAGCGTAAAAAAATGGAGGTCAGCTTAAAAAAAGCCTTTGATGCAGCAGAGGCTTCCAACCGGTCCAAGAGTGAATTTCTGGCCAACATGAGCCATGAACTGCGTACTCCTTTGAATCATATCATAGGGTTTACCGAGCTGGTTGTGGATAAAAACTTCGGAGATTTGAATGAAACTCAGGAGGAATATTTAAATGATGTGCTTCAAAGCAGCAGGCACCTTCTTTCTCTGATAAATGACATACTTGATCTTTCCAAGGTGGAGGCAGGAAAGCTGGAACTGGAACCATCAGATGTCAATCTGAAGAAGGTTCTGGAGGATTGTCTTGTCATGTTCAAAGAAAAGACCATTAAGCACGGGATAAGGATATCAACGCAGGTAAAACAGATTCCTGAGATCATAAGAGCTGACGAGCGTAAACTTAAACAGATTGTGTACAATCTTGTTTCAAATGCGGTGAAATTTACACCTGAAGGCGGATCGATTACTCTGCTGGTCTGCTGTTTGTCATATGATAACGGTCATTTGAAAAGTAATGATGCCGGGGAATTTGTTTTGCCCATGCCGATTGCACAGTCGCTGATAACACACGACAGCTTTGTTGTGATTTCAGTACTGGACACTGGTATTGGAATAAGACAGGAGGATCTTGAGCGCGTTTTCGCTCCGTTTGAACAGGTGGACGGATCCTCAAGCCGGAGGTTTCAGGGGACAGGATTGGGGCTGTCTCTTACAAAAAGACTTGTTGAACTGCACAACGGAAAGATCTGGGCTGAAAGTGAAGGAGATGGAAAAGGTTCTGTCTTTAATTTTATCATTCCGGTATAAGGTGACAGGGAAACTGTCAATTTTCAACTGCGGAGAGAAAAGATTTTTTGAAAATTGTGATAACTTTTTGCGTTATATAAAAACGGAAAATAATTTCAGGGAATTTACAATGGAAAACAACACAATCTTAGTAATCGAAGATGATAAGCTGAACATGAAGCTGATGAGAGTCCTTCTTGCTCTTGATAATTATAATATCCTTGAGGCTGTAGATGCTGAAATCGGGATCCGGTTGGCACACGAACACAGACCGGATCTTATCCTGATGGACATTCAGCTTCCAGGCATGAACGGATTTGATGCCACCCGTATTATCAAGGATGACCCGGCATTAAAGGATATTCCGGTCATAATCGTCACATCCTGTGCCATGCAGGGCGATGACCAGAAAGCAAGGGATGCCGGGTCTGATGATTACGTGACAAAGCCGATCGATACAAGATTGTTTTTGAAAACAATAGCCCGGTGTCTCAAGCTCAGGAGAGATTCCTGATACTGAAATTAGCGCTGTATAAACAACCGGCCAGCATGTTCCGGAAAGTCATGCGCATCAGGCAGGATACTTGATTTACAAACAGGAGGAATCTATGGATCCAGGATTGATGGAAAATTACGAAAAGGAGATAGGTGTTCATTTTACAGACAGCCTCACAGGTCTGTTTAATCACGGCTTTTTTCAGATATCTTTAGAACAGGAGGTTAAAAGATTTGAAAGGCACGGGGACCAGTTTGCGATGCTGTTGATAGACATTGATTTCATCTCTCGTTACAACCGGTCCCACGGTCATGTTCATGGAGACATTGCTTTAAAAAAAGTTGCTGGCCTGATCAAGGAAAATATCCGTCAGGTTGATTTTGCAGCCAGATATGCAGGTGATGTTTTTGCCGTCATTCTGTTTAAAGCCAAATCCGAACCCGCACAGGAAGTAGCAGAAAGGATCAGGCAGTCGGTTATAACAAACTTTGACGGTGAAATAACCATAAGCACGGGTATTGCGTCTTTTCCTGCTGATGCTTCAAACAGGACAGGCCTTATTGAGAAGGCACATGATGCTTTAAAACAGGCTAAGTTAAGGGGCAAAGACAGGATTTATTGCTTTAAAAATAAAAGCACGCGAACCGACCACGATAAGTCCAGGATATTAGTGGTTGATGATGATCCGTTAAACATTAAATTGCTGAAGGGTCTTCTTATCCCTTTGAATTATGATGTTATAACTGCATGCAGCGGAGAAGAAGCCATAGCAGTAATGAATAAAACGGATGTTGATCTGGTTTTGTTAGATATTATGATGCCGGATATGGATGGTTATGAAGTATGCCGCCACATAAAAGGGAAAGAGGATACGCGACTTGTCCCGGTAGTCATGGTGACTGCCCTGGACGACATGGATGCTAAAGTAAGAGGGATAGAGGTTGGAGCAGATGACTTTATCACAAAACCTCCCAACAAAATTGAACTCCTGGCCAGGGCAAAATCACTTATCAGCGTTAAGACTCTTAACAACAATTTAACCAGCATTGAAAATGTTCTTTTTTCCCTGGCAAATGCGGTTGAAGCCAAGGACAGCTATACACAGGGGCATACCCAGAGGGTTTCAGACATGGCAGTAACCATAGGAAAAAAAATGTCCCTTCCCGAACATGAGATAAGAGCTTTGGAATTTGGTGGAGTCCTGCACGATATTGGCAAAATCGGGGTTGCAGGCAATGTATTAAACAAACAGGGCCCCCTGAACAGCGACGAGCTGGAAATTATGAAACGCCATCCGGAAATAGGCTACAATATCTGTCTGCCTTTGAAAAAAACCATAGGGATGGCTTTGGACATAATTCGGCATCATCACGAAAAGCTTGACGGCAGCGGGTACCCTGATGGTTTAAAGGGGGAAGAGATATCAAAAGCAGCCCGTATAATGGCCATAGTGGATATTTACGATGCTCTTGTCACGGACCGTCCCTACCGCAAAGGTATGTCAAGGGAAAAGGCGATGAGTATTCTCCACCAGGATGCAGATGAAGGAAAACTGGATATGGAGGTAATTGAACAATTGCCCTGATTAGCCTGTCGTGCAACTCAGATGGCTGTGTTTTTTCAGGATGAGTTTAAAAATGCAGAAACGAAAAGCAATCAAGTGTGATCTGTCATGATACTGAAATTTTTCAGAAAAGAAGATAGAGGGATGAAATTACGTTACTATGTGATAGGTGCAGCAGTACTCTGGACAATGGTCACAGCTGCATCATTGATCTGGAATCTTAAACGCGAAACCTTGAAAACTCAGGAGGCGGCACGTAATCAGGCGCGTGCTGCATTTGAAAAAGATATTCTCTATCGAAACTGGAATGCTGCCCACGGTGGCGTGTATGTCCCTGTGACAAAGGTTATACAACCCAATCCTTATCTGAAGGGGCCGGACCGTGACATTATAACCAGTTCCGGTAAAAGGCTGACAAAAATCAACCCGGCTTATATGACACGTCAGGTACATGAACAGGAGAAAAAGATATCTAAAATCTACGGGCACATTACAAGCCTTGATCCCATCCGTCCGGAGAACGTGGCTGACCAGTGGGAAACAAAAGCTCTTCAATCTTTTGAACAGGGCAAAAAGGAATTCAGCTCCATAGAGAAGATCAATGGTGAACCTTATATGCGGCTGATGCGGCCCCTTTATGTGAGAAAAAGCTGTCTCAAATGTCATGCTTTTCAGGGATACAAGACAGGAGATGTTCGTGGAGGAATTTCCAATTCAGTACCCATGGCACCCTTTCTGGATGTTGCCGGATATTACAAGCAGACCCTGGAGATGGGGTTTGCCATCTTGTGGGTGTTGGGTATGGCTGGTATTGGATGGGGCTTGAGAAAAATGAAGCAGCGCATTGTTGAGCGCGATAAAGCGGTAAAGATGCTGGAAAGGGCCAGAGCCTCAGCAGAGGCTGCCAATAATGCCAAGAGTGAATTTCTGGCAAATATGAGCCATGAACTCAGAACCCCTTTGAACCACATTATCGGATTTACCGAACTGGTTGCGGACAATAAAACTGGTGATTTGAACGAGATCCAGAAGGAGTTCCTTGGTGATGTTCTTCAAAGCAGTCGTCACCTGCTCTCCCTGATTAACGACATCCTGGATCTTTCCAAGGTTGAGGCAGGAAAAATGGAACTGGAACCCATAGAGGTCAACATGAAAAAGCTTCTTGAAAACAGCTTGTTAATGATACAGGAAAGGGTAACAAAGCGCGGAATTAAAACAGCCCTGCGCATCAATGGCATTCCCGGGATTATAAAGGCTGATGAGCGCAAACTGAAGCAGGTTCTGTACAACCTGCTTTCCAATGCAGTAAAATTCACTCAGGATGGCGGAAGCATCTGCCTGACTGTAAAAAAAATTACGGATTTGAAAAAAAAAGAAAAACTGTCCGCAATTGAAGTAAGCATAGCAGACACAGGTATCGGCATAAGGAAGGAGGACCTTGATCGTATTTTTGCTCCGTTTGAACAGGTGGACGGGTCCTCAAGCAGAAAGTATGAGGGGACGGGACTGGGGTTGTCTCTTACGAAAAAAATTATTGAACTGCATGGAGGGAAAATACGAGCTGAAAGTAAAGGAGAAGGTAAGGGTTCAACCTTTAGTTTTTACATACCGATTTAACAGTTTCCAAAACCATCAGTCGGGATCTGTTGAGCGCTTTACCTGAAATATTCTGGAGGAACTGCCAGGAAAGCGATGCAACAGTTTTTAGCCAGCCATTTTATGATTGCAAGCAACAATCCGTTTTATTATCTGATTTTTTGAAATTTCCTGAAGATGAAATTATATTGAAAATTGTAAAATTTTTGCTACAATCCAATACCGCTGTAACAGCCAGGTAATATATAAAAATATTGAAGTCTAATCAGTTAATTATGAAGACAATACTTTTGCTTATATCTTTTATGTTTTGTTTGTGGGTATTTGCTTCTGAAGGCAATGCGACTTCCCTGTATGACAGAATGCAAAAGGGCAAAGAACTTTTTGAACAGGGGAAATTTGATGAGGCCTTGAACACATTTTTAGATGCCCAGATTGAATTTCCTGAAGACCCTGATCTGAAATACAATATTGCATCTGCCCATTATAAAATGAAAAATTATGAAGAGGCTGTTAAAGGCTATCTTGATGTTGCAACTACGGCGCAGGATGTGAAGCTTGAGGAAAGGTCGCTTTACAATATTGGAAATGCCATGTACCGGCAGGGTAAACTTGAGGATGCAGTGGGCTATTATAGAAAAGCTCTTGAACTTGACCCTGAAGATAATGAGGCACAGCAGAATCTTGAGTTTGTTCTTGAAGAGATAAAGAGGAGGATAAACGACGCTAAGAAGACAGAACAGCAGCAGCAACAGAAAAAAAATGAGCAGAAGAGCAGCGATCAGGAACAAACATGTCAAAACGGGCAAAAGCAGAAACAGGAACAGTCAAGCGAAGCTGACCAGAACAGGCAGAAACAGGAACAGAAAAGTGAAGCTGACCAGAACAGACAAAAGTCTGAGCAGGGTGAAAAAAAGGAAGAGCAGGGACAGGCAGGAACAGAAGAAGCTGAAAAGAGAGAAAAAGAAAGTGAGGGAGGGCAGGGTGCTCCTGCCTACGCAAAGAAAATGACTGAAGAAGAAGCAGAACAGTGGCTGAACAGCACACAGGAAAACAGGGACAAGTTTAAAAAGAAAAAACAGAAGATGAAGGGCGGCAGGCCATACAGGTCAGGCAAAGACTGGTGAAGAAAGTAATTCATGACTGGTATTAAAGTGTTGCAGGTTGCAGGCTGCGTGTTACGGGTTAAGCAAAAGTGGATAGTAAAATAATCATATAACTATATAACAATTGGTACAACCTAAGCTGAGCGATTTTTCAGATAACGACAGTTAGTGTAACAGCATTTCACTCATTCTCAGCAGACATCCATGTCTGCTTCCGAGGTAAGCATTACACTTCACCATCCAGGTGAAGCTAATGTAATGCTTAAATCCGTTCAATGCTGTTACACTAATCCCGACACAGCGGGATTTATGAAATCATGTTTTTTTAGAATTGCTCAATTTAGGTATTACTAAAAGAGCTTCCTGGATGAAAATGTTTAAAAGCAGTTGTTTTCAAAATATTAGCAGGGATTTTTTTAAACCTGTGACTCGCAACACGCAACTTGCAACACGATTCAAAATATTTTTTGTTTTATCTGTTTGTGCTTTTTTGACTCTGGTTTACCTTCCCGGAAAAAGCTTTGCTTCTTCTGTTTCAGTTGTTGCGACAGTGGATAAAAATGAAGCAACACTTGAAGATTACATTCAGCTGCGTCTCTCGGTTAAAGGAATTCGTGAAGAGCCGGTATTCCCTGAAATGCCGGAGTTCAAGGTGCAATCCCGCGGCACATCATCCAAGGTCAGCATTGTAAACGGCCAGATGTCATCAAGTGTAGAATACAGTTATATACTGTATCCCCAAAAAACAGGATCCTTTACAATAGGCCCTTTCCTGGTTAAGTATAAGGGGAAAACAGTAAAAAGCAACCAGATAGCTGTCAATATACGGAAAAGCCGGCCGCAGGAAAAAAACAGCCGGGACATTTTTGTAACTGCTGAAGTTGATAATGATAAGCCGTATCTTTATGAAGAAATTATTTATTGCCTTAAGTTTTACCGCAAGGTAAAGGTTGCAAATGCTCAATTAACCGAAAGTCCTTCCTTTGAAGGTTTTATATCAGAACATATTGGAAAGGATAAGGAGTATCAGAAAATTATAAATGGCCAGACATATCTCGTCAATGAAATTACGCAGGCTCTGTTTCCTGTGAAAACCGGTGTCCTTGAAATCTCTTCTTCCACACTTTACTGTGACGTTGTTGTGCAGAGCAGGCGTCAGAGGAGGGGATTTTTCAGTGATCCGTTTTTCAGCCGCGCAGAAACCGTGCCGAAATCTTTTGCTACATCACCAATAACCGTGATGGTGAAACCTCTGCCTGCTGAAGGCCGGCCAGCTGGTTTCAAAAACCTTGTGGGTGAGTTTGAACTTTCTTCTGAGCTGAGCAGCAGCAAACTTGAGGTTGGAGAGTCTTTGACCCTTACCCTCAGCCTTACCGGGACAGGGAATCTGAAAAATCATCAAACCATTGACATTAGCGGCCTTCAGAATTTTAAAGTGTATGATGATAAACCGGTTTTTGAACCCCTGGTTTCAGGAGGTAAAGTTGGTGGAAAGCTTACAGTAAAAAAAGCCATGGTTCCTTTAACAGAAGGACGCCTGAGAATTCCGCCAATCACTGTTTCCTATTTTAATCCATCTTCAGGCAGCTACGAAACTGTAAAGACAGGGCCTTTCACCCTGGATGTTCTTCCTTCTGCTGATAAGGAAAAATTCCGTGTAGTTGAATCTGTGAACAGTGCCGGAGCAAAAGAGGAAGTAAAAATTATAGGCCACGACATACTGCCCATTCATACTTCGCTGGATTCTCTTGCCACAGGGAAACTTCAATCAATATCCTTTTTTACAATAATGGGTTTTCTGCTTCCTGTTTTTGGCTTCCTGTCATGTCTGATCATAAAAAGGGTTAGGGAAAACAATGAGGAAGACAGCGGTCTTATAAGGGCTAAAAGTGCCTATAAAAATTTCAATAAAAAACTTCCGATTATTAAAAATACCCTGAAAAAAGATGAGAGTCTATATTATGAAACTGCCTCAAAAGCCTTTAAAGACTTTATTGGTGATAAACTTAATATTGCCGGAAATGCATTGACATCAGGGGAGCTGGAGGTAAGGCTTGTTTCAGCTGGTGTTTCAGCTGGTGTTTCAGAAGAGACTGTCGGTGAATTGAAAAATATCATAGACTTTTTTGAGTCAGGCCGGTTTGGGTTTAAAAAGTATTCTTTTGATGAAAAAGCAGAGGTACTTAACTCCATGATAAAGCTGGCTAAAAAGCTAAACAAAAAACTGAAAAAATGAAAAGAAAACCCCCTGTTATTTTATCTGCCCTGTTTTTTTGCGTTTTGCTGTCCACTTCTGTTGCTGCATCAGAAAATGGGGTGGGGGATGAAACAGATGTATCGCGGTTGTTCCTTCAGGCAAATCAGGCCTACAGGGATTCTGATTTTCAGACAGCAGCCAGGTGTTATGAAAAGATTATTTCAAATGGCACTGTAAACGGGGAAATTTTTTACAATTTAGGGAATGCATATATTAAAAAAGGGGAGGTCGGCAAAGCGCTTCTTAATTACAGAAAGGCTGAAATGTTCATACCGAGAGATGAAGACCTTCAAACAAACCTTCAATATGTTCAGGACCTTGTGAAAGACAAAATAGAGTGCAGGGAGTTTTTCTCTTTTTTAAAGAGCTTCTGTTTCTGGTATTCTAAATTAAACAATAATGAACTTTTAACTGTTTTTTTAATTTCGAATCTGTTTTTCTGGATTTTGCTGACTTTAAGAATGTTTTATAGAGGTGATGTTCTTACTACTGCTGTGTATGCGTTGATTTTTTTTACAGTAGTTTTAGGGTCAAGCCTGGCGGTTAAACTGTATAACTTCCATTTTATTCACAGGGGAGTAGTTGTTGGCAGAGAGATAATGGTGAGATCCGGTAACAGTATAAATGATACGGTTTTGTTTAAGCTTCATGAAGGCACAGAATTCCGGTGGCTTAAGGAACAAGCCGGATGGGTTAAGATCCGGCTGTGTGATGAAAAAAAAGGGTGGGTTCACAAAAATGTTGTGGGTGAAATATCTGCTGAGGCTATTTCCCGAAATCGATCTTCTCAAGAAACCTGAAGTTGTACCACCAGGAGTTGACCATAAGATTAGGGCCTAAAGGCGTTTGTTGAAGACATGCCTAATAAAAACCAAAAACCCGGAGTGTAACCTTTGACAACGGGGCATCAGTTGTGCTGTTTCGCTTTCGTGGCATTTTTGGCAATACTGTAAGATCAGACTGGACATGCGTAACAGGATCAGCCTATGTGGAACTGACAGGCTATATGGACAATAAATTTCGGGCCGGACATAAAAGTGATGATAGTCCGCAGGAGTACGCTGGTATTACAAGAGAAAAGAACCCCATTCTTTTCTCCCTCCTTTTTAAGATTCTTATGTAATTCTTTCTTGATATTTATGTCGCTAAAATGTAATATCTAACATTTCAGAAAATACGGACCAAAAAACTCTTGGAGCTGTTATGGGACTATATTCGGGATCAGTTAGCTATGTACGATACAAAGTGAAAGACAGAACCCCGGAAGACATTAAGACCATGTCTGTGGATAAGCTGAGGGAATTTTCCTTCAGGGAAATTGACCCCCTGAGCCTTAAAGAAAAGTCTATGGGCTGGGTTTCAGCTGAAAACATGGCATCATCATTTTTTGATGACCTCCATTATGCAAAAGACCCCTACATGGTCTTTTCGCTGAGAATTGATGTCAGGCGTATTTCAGCCCTTACCATGAAGGCTGCCTTGCTTGGCGAAGAAATAAAATATAAAAAAGCAACCGGTCTGGAAAGGTTGAGAAAAAAAGACAGGGACATGTTAAAAGATGAAGTGTGGCAGAGATTAATAAAAAAAAGCCTGCCAGCACCTTCCCTTTATGATGTTTGCTGGAATATCTCAACCGGAATTGTTCTGTTTTTTTCAAACAGCACAAAAGCAAACGAAGAATTTGTCAGTTATTTTTTCAGAACATTTGCTGTTAAACTTTTGCCGCTGACCCCAAATGAGCTTGCAGGTTTTACAGGCAATACTGAAAACAGGAAAATTTTATTAAAAAACTTATCAGCAGCTGATTTAACAGATGAATAACGAAGAGTTTAAGAAACAAAGCAGTCTGGGAAGGGATTTTCTTACGTACATCTGCTATAAAAGCGATGAAAAGGCGGGCTTGTTTGAAATCCCGGCATCAGACCTCCAGTTTTCTTTATGGGTTGATGGGAAAATAGTAATGGAGAATGACAGCGGAGCCCCTCCTAATACTGTTTCCTATTCAGGAGATGACTTTACCAGCCTTGAACTGAAGCAGGCAATCCGCTCAGGCAAAAAAGTCAGGGATGCACGGTTAAGGATTGAGAAGGGAGAAAACACATGGTCTTTTGTTCTGCGTGCTGACAGGCTGGAAGTATCAGGGCTGAAAATTGACATGCCCCGGACAAAAGACAATGACCTTGATGAGCGGTTTTATGCCAGAATCCTGAGCATTGAAGCATTGAACAGTCTTCTTGAAGAGCTTTATGGATATTTTATAAATCAAATCCATGGTAAGAGCTGGCAGACAAGTGGTTACAGTGATTTTCAGAAATGGTTGCAGGGTTAACAGAGGAAAAAGAAGGCTATGCTTGATATTAAATATGTTAGAGAAAACAGTGAATGTCTTAAACAGCAGTTGGCTGACAGGTGATATGAGATAAATCTTGACAGTTTTCTGCTGACAGATGGAAAAAGACGGGAAATTCTTAAAAAAATAGAGGGCTTTCGCTCGGAGCGAAACCGTGCATCCGAGGAGATCGCAAAGCTGAAAAAAGAGCAAAAGCATGTGGACCCTGCAAGGTTTTCTTCCATGAAAAAACTTTCTCTGGAGATTAAAGTTTTGGAGGAGGATTTGAAAACAGCAGAAAAAGAAACCGAAGAGATTCTCATGCTTATCCCTAATGTTGCCCATGATTCAGTGCCTGCAGGTACAACGGAAAATGACAATATTACGATAAGGACATGGGGCAGTCCGCCTGAGTTTTCTTTTAAACCCAGAGACCACTGGGATGTTGGAGAAAAGCTGGGGATTCTTGATTTTGAGAGGGCATCAAAGATTGCCGGGGCACGTTTCAGCCTTTACAGGGGCGCAGGAGCTCTGCTTGAGAGAGCACTTATTAACTTCATGCTGGACCTTCATACAAGGGAGCATAACTATACAGAGGTGCTGCCACCTTTTATGGTCAACAGACAAACCATGACAGGGACTGGTCAGCTCCCGAAGTTTGAAGAAGATCTTTTTAAAATACAGGGTACGGACTATTTTCTGATTCCAACTGCAGAGGTTCCTGTAACGAATATTCATCAAAATGAAATACTCAGCGAAGAGGATCTGCCGATTTATTATGTTTCGCATACTCCCTGTTTCAGGAGTGAGGCAGGGTCCTATGGTAAGGACACAAGGGGTCTGATTCGGCAGCATCAGTTTAATAAGGTTGAACTGGTAAAGTTTTCTGTGCCTGAAAATTCCTATGATGAGTTAGAGCAGCTTCTTGGTAATGCTGAGGAGGTGCTTAAAAAGCTTGAAATTCATTACAGGGTTGTTAACCTTTGCACTGGTGATCTTGGGTTTTCTGCGGCGAAAACCTATGATATTGAAGTATGGCTGCCGGCACAGGGCGTGTTCCGGGAAATTTCGTCATGCAGCAACTTTGAGAATTTTCAGGCCAGAATAGCCGGTATCCGATACAGAAGGAAAAAGACTAAAAAGACAGAGTTTGTCCACACCTTAAATGGTTCCGGGCTGGCTGTGGGAAGAACCTTTGTGGCAGTTCTGGAAAACTATCAACAGGAAGACGGAAGTGTCATAATTCCCCCTGTTCTCAGGCCTTATATGAATGGTCTTGAAAAAATCGGATAAAATCACAGCTTGACTCATGCTGAGTTTAGTGATAATTTTACTGGCCTGATAAGACGGAGGGATGGCCGAGTGGTTTAAGGCGGCGGTCTTGAAAACCGTTGAGCGAAAGCTCCGTGGGTTCGAATCCTACTCCCTCCGCCATTATTAAGACCTGAGCTGAGCGATTTTTCAGATAAAGACAGCATAGTGTAACAGCATTTCACTCATTCTCAGCAGACATCCATGTCTGCTTCTGAGGTAAGCATTACACTTCACCATCCAGGTGAAGCTTATGTAATGCTTAAATCCGTTCAATGCTGTTTCACTAATCCCGACACAGCGGGATTAGTGAAATCATGTTTTTTTAGAATCGCTCAATTCAGGTAATATATTGTTACAGACTGTGGAGAGATGGCCGAGTTGGCTGAAGGCGCTCGCCTGCTAAGCGAGTGTACGCCCATAAGGTGTACCGAGGGTTCGAATCCCTCTCTCTCCGCCACAGTTATGAAAAAGCTATCTATGCCTCAAACAACAACAATGAACAAAAGAATTCCTCTGACCGGGATTACAAAAGTTGATATATTGTTTAAAGATATTTCGACTTTTTTAAAATCCTACATGGCCCATGTAAATCAGGGGGGGCTTTTTATTAAGACAGACAGTCCTTTGCCGATAGACAGCACTGTTTTTCTAAAAATAAACCTTCCCAACAGTTCTCAGCCTATTGAGGCTGAAGGAAGGGTGGTTTTGACCAATTTATATTCAGAGAAGAGCTACTTTCCCAAAGGGATGGGGGTAAAATTTGTAAAAATGAAACAGGAGGATTCAGACAGAATAATAAGCCTGACAGGCAATAATAACATAGAGGCAGAGAATTTATCCATACTTTAACAAGCTGTATGTCCTTCCCTATCATATCCAGCCAAAAAATTAATTAAAAAGGAAAACTGCAGGATGATGGAAGTTATCGACAGTACAATGCAGACAATAAACAGTTTTGTCTGGGGACAATACATGCTTATGCTGCTTGTTGGTACTGGTTTAATACTGACTGTTATTCTCAGATTTATTAATGTCAGAAAACTGTTTTTAGCATTCCGTCTTGTTTTTAAACCATCGGAATCAAGACTGGCTGAGGGTGATATAACCCCTTTTCAGGCCCTTACCACTGCTCTTTCGGCAACTGTTGGAACAGGAAATATTGCAGGGGTTGCAACAGCCATAACTCTTGGGGGCCCTGGTGCAATATTCTGGATGTGGGTTTGTGCTTTTTTCGGTATGGCAACGAAATACAGCGAGGCAGTGCTTGCCGTAAAATATCGCAGGCGACTGGACGACGGTACCATATCAGGTGGCCCCATGCAGTATCTTTCCAGGGGGCTTGGTCTTCGCTGGCTCGGAATTATTTTTTCCCTGTGCGGTGCAGTGGCAGCCATGGGTATTGGAAATATGGTACAGTCAAACTCTGTTTCCCTTGCCCTGCAACAGGCGTTTGGCATTCCAAGGCTTATAACCGGTATTATTCTCTCCTTTTTAACAGCCATTGTAATAATTGGCGGTATTAAAAGAATAGGCAAAGTGACGGAAAAGGTCATACCTGTTATGGCTCTGTTTTATGTTGGATTTGCCATGCTTATCATTATTGTTAATATCTCACGCATCCCGTATGTCCTGGGTCTTATTTTTACCCACGCATTTACACCCTGTGCAGCCGGGGGAGGTTTTACAGGTGCAGCTGTTGCCCAGGCGCTTCGTTACGGGTTTGCGCGTGGTGTTTTTTCCAACGAAGCAGGTCTGGGGAGTGCGCCCATTGCCCATGCAGCGGCAAAAACCGACAGCCCTGTTCGGCAGGGGCTTATTTCCATGACCGAGGTTTTTATTGATACTATTGTAATATGTTCTATGACAGCCTTTGTTATCCTCCTGTCTCCTGATGTATGGCAAAGTGGCTTGACAAGCTCAAACCTTACAACGCATGCCTTTGAAACCTTCCTGCCCGGTCTTGGGAAATACATTGTTGCAATAGGTCTCAGTATTTTTGCATACTCAACACTCATCGGCTGGTCATATTACGGAGAAGAATGCATTGAATTTCTTTTCGGTATTAAAGCACGCGCACCCTACCGATGGGTATTTTGTACCCTTATTATTGTCGGGGCTTATGCAAAGGTTGCCCTGGTATGGGATTTTTCCGATGCCATGAACGGGGCAATGGCCATACCAAATCTGATTGGAATGTTAGGGCTGAGCTACGTGGTTTATCAGGAAACCATAAAATATTTTAAATTATCTTAAATAAAGTGTCCGTAAAATATTTTATTTTAATCATTCTGTCTTCTGTTCTGCTGTCAAATTGCGCCCATGTTCAAAAGCGGCAGATTGAGACAACTGCTTATTGCGGATGTAAAAAATGCTGTTCATGGACAAGGGGCAGCTGGAAGTACCTGAAGTTAAACTTCTGGAACAGGTATTATGTGACCAGCTCAATGAAAGGGAAGCCATATCATGGGCTGACCGCCAGTGGTACAGAACCACGCCAGTACAATCCGGGGCTGATTTCACTGGACAGCCTGAAAAGGCCATGGATGATACCTTTGCGCATTCTTTTTTTTCCATGGCTGCTTCTCCCTCATCCCGGGACCATAGCTGCAGATACAAGATACTATCCCTTTGGGACGGTGATGTATGTCCCGGGGTATGGCAAAGGGATTGTCGAGGATAGGGGTTCAGCAATTAAAGGTTCAGCCAGGATAGACCTTTACTTTAGTTCCCACAGCAGAGCGCTTAAATGGGGCAGGCGGAAACTCCCTGTCAAAATAAAAAGATAAAAAAGCTTTCTGGCAGCAGTAAATTTCTTCAGGCAAGCTCAAAAGGGCTGGAGATTGAAGGAAGAGAAGTTTGAGGAAACCCCTGGAACAATCAAGTGTTGATTTGTTAAATGATTAATGATAGCATCCAGAAACTGTTGTCAAAATGGAATTGTAAAGCTGTTTAGTATTACTGGATATGCCTGAAAGTAAATACAGGATGCACCTTATGTGTAAACGGGGACTTTATGTGGCGGTGTAGCTCAGTTGGTCAGAGCATGCGGCTCATATCCGCAGAGTCCGGGGTTCAAATCCCTGCACCGCCACCATCTTCCTTTTTTTAACCCTGACTTTGTCCTGCCGGTGGAGATTAATAACTGTGGTCATAAATTCATTGAAAAGAAGCGTCTTTTTTTTAATCTCTTTATGCTGCGTGATTACTGCAATATCCAATGCTCAGGAACTTCAATCAGATACCGGTACTGGGGATATTACTGCAGAACCCCGGTCAGCATTATCCGGATTCGAGATTATTCAGGAATATGGTTCAGATGTAAAAGCTGCAATTCCAGCATTGCTTGAAGGGTTGAGGAGCAAAGAGGTGAACATTCGCAGGAATGCTGCTTTTGCATTAGGAGAGATAGGGCCGGAGGCAGAACCTGCAATCAATGATCTTGCAAAAGTGTTGATAAAAGATCCGGACAGGGAAGTACGCAGGAATGCTGCTTTTGCGCTTGGAGAGATCGGTTTTCAATCCACTCCAGTCCTCGTGAAAGCGTTGAGCGACAGGGACTCCAGAGTGCGCAGGAATGTTGCTGCTGCACTTGTTCGAATAGGAGAACCAGCAGTTCCTTTTCTCACAGCAATATTACAGGACACCTCTCCCCTCATCAGGAAAAATGCTGCCGGAATTCTTGGAAGAATTGGCCCAAAAGCAAAAGATGCAATCCCTGCACTCGAAAGAGCTTTGGATGATGAGGATAAGGCGTTTTGCTGGACAGTAAAGCAGGCTTTGAGAAATATCAAACAGGTTACAGTAGAAGATCTCATAGCCTGCTTAAATGACAAGGATATAATAATTCGCTCTAAGGCAGTCAAAACCCTGGGGGAAAAAGGAGTAAAGACCAGAAATGTCATATCAGCACTTGTTTTTTGTCTTAATGACGAAAAGGCAGAGGTTAGAAAAAATGCTGCCTTTGCACTTGCAGAAATTGGTGAGCCGGCAGTTCCTGCTTTAATAGAAGCACTTGAAAGCAGGGATTTCAGAATTCGCAAGAATGCAGCATTCAGTCTGGGAGAGATGGGAGAGCTGGCTGAAGAAGCTGTTCCGGGTCTTGAAAAACTTTTAAATGATACAAACAGCAAGGTCAGATGGTGTGCTGACAATGCAATAAAAAAAATTAAATCTGAATGATCTGCTTGAAGGTATTAAGAAATCTGTTTGCAGCAACTTTTCATTATTAACATTTTATCAATAATGGCTTCTGCTAACCCCATTAAAACAGTTATATTTGACCTGGGAAAAGTGATAGTTAACTTCGATCACCTCATTACATGCAGAAGGCTGGCACAGTACTGCCCCTGTTCTCCTGAAGAGGTTTATGAAAATATTTTTTCCTCCGGCCTTGAAGAACAGCTTGATACAGGAAGCATTTCTCCTGATGTTTTTTTTGAAGCAGTGAGTTGCAGATTGAATTTGAATATTGAAATAGAGCTTTTCATGAAAGTATGGAAGGGTATTTTCACACTTAATCCGGGGATAGAACAGCTTATTAACAGGTTGAAAAGCAGCTTCAAACTTCTCTGTATTTCAAACACGAACCAGTGGCATTTTGAATATTGCCTTGAGACTTTTCCCGTATTAAACAGTTTTGATTTGTTTATTCTTTCCTTTAAAGTCGGCAGGAAAAAACCGCACAATGAAATATTTAAAAAAGCAATGGCTGAGGCAGATGCTTTGCCACAGGAATGTGTGTATATTGACGATATAAAAGATTTTGTGAAGGCTGCTGAATGCAGCGGAATGAAAGGAATTCATTTTATTTCGGTTGCGCAGCTGGAAAGGCAACTGGAGGTCGCCGGGGTGTTGTGAAAGGTCAGGTCGTTTTCCCGGTTTTCAACTTTTTCTTTTTTCTGACAAATGACAGGCACTGTGTTCCGGAGCTTTCATAAACAGTTTTCATTGGTAACCGCCTTGACTTAAACCCCATTACTTTGCACCCGTAAGGAAAGGATTTATTCCATGTAATATAGAAAAACCGGCACTTTGTACATTTTATGGTTTGATTTTTATTCAGCATCGATGGTACCGTTAAACATGAACATGTGAACATATCAGTTAATTATAAATGATTTTGATTAAAAAATAAAAAAAATTTGTGCTGTTGTCCCACAGGATTTTTCAGCAAGGGTTTATGAAAAAAAACATGAACCACAGAGAACAGGCACAGAGGAACAAAGGCACAGAGGAACAAAGGCACAGAGGAAATTGGGTTGACGGTCATTGATCCCGGGCTTGTCCCGGGGGTTAGGAGTTTCGTGTTACAAGTTAAAAATAATTTTAAATCAATTTCAAAAAATAAAAGGACAGGGACAAAGGATTAGAGGGTTGAAGGATTGAAGCAAAACATATGTAGGAGCGCATTCATGCGCGAAGGGATTGGGAAAAAGGTATAAAAAAATCTTTACAACAATAAGCCGGAACACAGAGAAACACTCTGTGTTCTCTGGTTTGTTTTGACAATATGAAATTGCACAAACGGAGGGAAAAACCATGAACAGTTTGATTGTAATCGGCTCCGGGCCAGCAGGACTTACCTCAGCTATTTATTCATCAAGATCACAGCTTGAGCCCCTGGTTATAGAGGGTATGCAGTCGGGCGGACAGCTTACAACGACCACTGTTATAGAGAACTGGCCTGGTTATCCGGAAGGAATCGACGGCCAGAAACTCATGGCTGATATGAAGCAGCAGGCTTTGAAATTTGACGCCAGGTTTAAAGCCGGTGAAGTTTCAGGGATAAACCTGAAAGAAAAACCTTTTACAGTTGATATTGGAGAGGAAAAACTAAGAACAGATTGTATTATAATTGCAACCGGCGCATCCCCCAGACTGCTTGGCCTTGAATCAGAAAAAAAACTCATGGGACGAGGAGTATCTGTTTGTGCCACTTGTGACGGCTTTTTTTTCAGGGGCAAGGATGTGCTTGTTGTAGGAGGAGGAGATACAGCGCTTGAGGAGGCTGTCTTTTTGAGTGGCCTGGCATCGTCTGTTAAGGTGGTTCACAGAAGAGATGAGCTTCGGGCTTCAAAAATAATGCAGAAAAAGGCTTTTGAAGTTCCCAATATGGAATTTCTGTGGGATTCGGTTATAGAAGATATACATGAGCCTGAGCAGGGTACTGTCACAGGTGCCTCTGTCAAAAATGTAAAAACCGGCGAGATTACTTCCATAAAATGTGATGGTGTTTTTATAGCCCTGGGTCATGTTCCAAACACAAAAGTGTTTAAAGGACAGATTGATATGGATGAAGAGGGGTTTATCCTTACAGGAACCGGAACAGAGACAAACATTCCAGGTGTTTTTGCCGCAGGCGATGTTACTGACCCTGTTTACAAACAGGCAATAACTGCTGCAGGGATGGGCTGTATGGCAGCCCTTGATGCTGAGAGATACATAAAAGGGATGTGATAAGCTGTTGCGCTGTTACTGTTATGGTTATAGTTCGGGTTAAGTGCAAGACTGTTTTTTCTGGTGTCAGAAACTGATTAAATAAAAATCACCCTTTTTAGAATAGGTAATTGTTTCGTTAGTAAAGGCTTTCAGGTCGCCATCCCGTAAAATTCCTGAACTTACAAGCTCTGCTGTTTTTTCCGGATAACGTCCGTTTTTTAAACGAAATATTTCCAGGGCCTTTGCCAGCTTTTGCATTGTTCCAAGTCTCAGGTATTGTTTAATGTGTGACTGGGCCCATGTTTTTTGATTTGGCAGTGGAATAACACTGCCCGGATGTTTTGCTGCAAGCAGAAACAAAAGAGATAATATGCTGAACAGCCCGGCGTATGAAGCAACCCCAACAGCTTTTTGAAAGGTTGTTACCCCCCCGGGCCTTCTTTTTTTAGCCTTTGCAGGAGTGAGCTTGATGTATTGGTTCTGAAACAACCCGGCAAGTACTTTACATGCTGAAAATCTTCCCAAAAGGCTTTTGTCAACTATATCCTGAACAGTATTACTTCCGTTAACAAGGTCATACACAAGCAGTTCATCCGAATCCAGTTTGCCATCAGTTTTTTTCTCCCCTCTGGCAAATACCATGTTAAAAGAGGTTATGACCTGTTTTACCCCGGGCCACTCGTCAATCATTCTGAGCACATCAAGAAGAATTACTTCAAGTGCAGGTATGGATGACAGGCTGTTGTCAATGCTTATGTTGTGTGAAATAAAGCGGTATGTGCCATCATACCACTGGAGAATATCATAAAATGTTTCATATGCCTGTATGAGTATGGTTTTTTCAAGCTGCTCTTTAGTTGCAAATCCTTCTCTGAGAAGAATATGGCCAAGATGTTCACAGGTTTTTTTCTGTTTTGCCAGGGCACTTTTAAGGTCATGAAAGGAGATTAATCCAGCCCTTATCAGTATTTCTCCAAGCGGATTGCGGTCTGACTGTTGAAATCTCTGCGTCTCAATTATTTGTCCATCAACAAAATAAACCTCTGCTTTTTCATGTTTGTTTTCTATCATGAGAATGCCTGTTTTTTGCTGTTGAGCAATGAGCTGGAGAATGTCAGCAACCCCGAATTCTTTTATTCTACCCTCTAATGCCATATTTTAATTAGCCCCCAGGACTTTTCTGTTTTTAAATGTATCTATTACAGACATTAACCAGAAGAAAAGCAGTAAAAACAGCAGAATTATTATTTCAGTCATTTTGCCTGTGACTACAAATTCCCATGGGCCTTCAAGCAGAACAACAGCAATAAGTTTTACAGCAAAAAAGCAAAACAGTAAAAGGTAAATTATTCCCCTTGCAGTGTGTCCATTCCACAGATGGCCTGCACCCGGCAATAACAGGGTTAGAGCAGCTCCAATGTTATTGAAACGCTTTAAATATTTTTTTACTTTTATTTTCTGGTTTTCCATTAACCTGTAGTCACTGCCCTCCTGATGTGATGATATATTAATGCACTGATAACACTTGACATCCCCGGAGATATTCCTCTGGCATCTTTTGCAGATAGATCTGCCGCAGGTTTTGCATTTTATTGCTACCCGTAATTTGTCGTTTCTTGAAAGAATAAGCATTAAAAGTAATAAACAAAGAACCACTGCAGTGGCATATTTGAACGGGATGCCCCTGAATAAAAGGTCCCAGCATCCATTTACCATGTCATTGTTTTCTCTGAATAAAAGATAGCCCTTGTTCCAAAGCCTTTTTTTCGAGATTGTTTCATCCATGAGAAGACGATTATAGTTTTCAGAATAGATCTTAAGATAGCTGTCTATTCTGCTGCTATCGATTTTCTTGGCCTTTGCCAGCTCTTCTTCAGCCTCCCTGAACATAAATTTTTGCTGATAAGCCCTTGTAAGATTAAAATGAGCAGCTGCACTCAAGGAAGGTTTAATAGAAATTGCGGTTTTGTATTTCTCAACAGCTTCATCCCAGTTTTCTGTAGCGAGACAGACATTACCGAGGTTAATATAGGCTTTATAAAAACCGGGGTTAATACCAATCAGCTTGTCATAATATTTTCTGGATGTTCTGTAATTCATCTCTTTTTTGTGCAGCAGACCTGCGCTAAAAAGAACATCCTGATCTTCAGGATGTTCTTCACTGTACTTTTCAAGCTTTTCCATGACCGTTTGGTCCCAATAGCCATGGTTTGCTTTCCATAAAAGTTGAATAACATCAGACCGGGATATATACAGGCTGAAACATGATCCGGAGATAACAAGCGGCATAAGAGAAAACAGTAAAAAAGCCCCTGTTATTATTAACCGTTCCTTTTTACTGTGATAACTGAAAAGCAGAATGAGCCAGTAGATGCAAACAGGCAAAACAGAGAAACCCAGAAACACCGGAAGAAAAAAAACAATCAGCAGCATTCCCCAGAGAGCTTTGTCCGGAACAGCCTTTGTAACAATATGCCTCAAATCATGAAATGCCAAAGTAAAATATTTTATCATGGATATTGCTGTGAAAACGCAAATTGTCAGCAGAAATGCCACGGCAACAGTCAACAGGCTTGCAAACAGCATAAAAGAAAGAGATTCAAGGTGCTGCAACTCTTTTATAAAGGCTTTCACATAACCCTGGATAAGCCGGTGAACAAGAATTTTATTTTTGCTCCATTGCACCAGTGCTTTTGTGTTACTTACGGGGGGAAGATCTGGTGCAAGCTTCCCTGCATATTCTGAAAAAAGTTCCGCTTTTTTCAGATCTTTTTCTCCAAGAGCTTTTTGGGATTCTTTTATAAGCATGAGAGCGTAAGGGGTGAAGTTCGTTATGCCGCTGTCCAGGGTTTTCTGGTAAACCCTTTCTAAAAATGGTGCAAGTTTTTGAGGGTTTTTTAAATTATTAAGTGACACATGGTTAATGTATGCTTCAACGCCGGGATGTGACCCTTTGAAGACTATGACAGCAAGGAAGGCTAAAAGAACATGGGGAATGCCATAAAAAGAAATTTTCATTTTATATTATTAACAGGATTACCTTTTCAGTTTAAAATCATCAAATGTAATGCATAGATTAACCATACATTCCCCTTCCACCTGGTCAATTTTAAAAATGATCGGAATTTTTATGGATGTGTTGGAATCCTTTTGTGGATGTCCACATGAAATTATCCTGAAGCCTGTTTCAGGTTCATCCTGAATTTCAACAGAAGGGGAATCCAGGGATATTTCAGGTTCATTCTGAATTTCAACAGAAGGGGAATCCAGGGATATTTCAGGTTCATTCTGAATTTCAACAGAAGGGGAATCCAGGGATATTTCAGGTTCATCCTGAATTTCAACAGAGGGGGGATCCAGGGATATTTCAGGTTCTGAAACAGATATGTCTTCCTGCTCATTTTCAAATTTCAGGGACGGGATATCCTCTTGCAGAGATATTTCTTCAGCAGGTATGGCGGATTCATTTGTGTCAGAAGAAATATCTGAAGAATCAATTTTTATCTCTGGTTCCATGGTGTGGGAAATTTTCGGTTCTTCCAGACTAAGTGACTCAACAGAGGGCTGTTGAGGAGTGTTTTCACTGTTCTGTGCTTCAGATGACAGGCACTGATCCTGTGTTGCGGGGATATCTTCGCTGGTAATTTTTATAATGGGTTCAAAACTCTCATTGTCCCCTTCAGACATGCTTTGTAAAGGCTGTTGAGGGCTCTTTTTCTTTTCTGATGATCTGTTCATTTGCTTCAACACCAGCTTGCAGCACTCAGTCAGGGTTTCCACAATGCCAGTGCCCTGAATTGCACTTGCTTCAAAATAAGGCACACTGAGCATGTTCAGAGAATCGTTCAGTTCTTCAACAGACAGAATATTGTCAAGATCTCTTTTGTTATACTGAAAGATCAAAGGAACTGTGGTAAGGTCTTTTTTATAATATTTTAAGTTTTCAACCAGATCCTTCAGACTTTCGGTGTTTTCCTCCATTTTGTTGTTTTGAGAGTCTGCCACAAAAATAATCCCGTCAATGCCTGTCAGAACAGCCCTTCTTGTGAGTGAATAGTATACCTGGCCGGGTACTGTATAAATATGGAAACGGGTTTTAAAACCTTTTATGTTTCCCAGCTCTATGGGAAGAAAATCAAAAAACAGTGTTCTGTCATCTTTGGTGGCAAGAGACATAATATCACCACGCTGATCCGGGCTGAGCTTGTTGTGGATACATTGTACATTTGTTGTCTTGCCACATAAAGCCGGGCCGTAATACACGATTTTTATATCTATTTCTCTTTTTGCAGCATTAAAAACAGCCATATCTTCTTTTAACCTCTTTTTTATTGTTGTGAAAGTTTCTTGATTTCCATACTGACAGATTTGAAGTTCTTGTCCAGAGCATGTATCTGCCTGAAGAGTTTCAGGGCTTTCTGGATTTCGCCTTTTGCTTTATATATCAGGCCCGACTGGTAATTCAGTTCCAGTTTTTCCTCATCTGATAAAGAAGCAACGCCCAGACCCTTTTTTATTAAGTTCTGTGCTTCATCAAATCTGTTCAATGCCATGTTGCACTCTGCCATCCTTATACAGCAGTCAACTTTACTTTCCAGGCCGTCAAATGCCTTTTGAAATTCATCCAGGGCCTCTTCTGTTTTATTACAGCGCTGGAATGCCAGGCCTAAATTATAATGATACTGCGGGTTATCTTTGTCGGATTCAGATTCCATAATTGTCTGCAGTTCACTGAAAACTGAATCAGGGGTCATGCCGCTGGCAGGAGGCTGTGACATTTCAGGCTCATCTTCATCTGAAACAGTTGAAATGCTGATTGAAACATCATCCTGCAGAGCAGCCTCCAGGTCAAAAAACCCTTTTGATGGAGTTTCATTGAAAGGTTGCGTATCATTTTTTTGTCAGTGAGATCCCATTTGTCCTTTGGCCCCTGTTTCAGGGTTTCCTCTTCGGACAGGTCTTTGGTTTCATAGAATTTTGCCACCTTAATTTTGAAAAATTTGTTCTCCGGGTCAATCCTGCTGATTTTTTTAAGAACATTGGTTGCTTCGTATCTCATGTCATTATCATAATAATAGTTGGCCAGCTTTTCCAGAACCGCAACACAGTCACCAATAAAACCATTTCTCAAGTGCAGATCAGCAAGTTCAGAATAAACATCAACCTTATCAGGAACAGTTGAAATAACATGTTTATAAATTGCAACAGCTATCTGAAAGAGTCGTTTATCCTGGTAAGCCCTGGCAGCAATCATGTACTCCTCAACAGCTTTGTCTTTTTTGTTGTTCTCCAGATACAGTTCTGCAATTTTTATGTGAACTCGAATATCACCGGGGTTTTGTTCAGCAGCTTTGTGATACTTTTCCAGTATCTTCTGAAATTGTTTTTCCTGAGACTGCCTTTTAAAAAAAGAAAACTTCATTTTACACTTGAAAGTTAAATTTATGGTTCAAAAATTACGATTTTGTAAGAAGTAAAAATTCTCCGGCAAAGTAAAAAGCTTCAAATTCAGGGGCGCGCAAATCCTCCAGGATGAGTCATACTTACTGTACGTTGTCCCGATTAATGCCGGGAAAGGATTCAGCGCAACGCTGTCCCGTCTGGCGGGATTCAGGAAGCCATCAAAAATATAACTTAAATTCAAGCAAGTTAAAAGGATTTTTAAATATAATTTATTGACCTTGCTGCTGTTTTTAGTTATCCTTACCAAATTGCTTTATGACTTGATGAAGTTCCAACCTATTGAAAAATAGGCATTTTAACCGATTTTACGGGTTAAGCCACAAAAGCCCCTGCTTTCCAGACTGTGTCGCAATTATGCAAGAGTTGGGTAGCCGTCCTGCTTGCGGGGCGTGACATATTGAAATTGCATGGGCTCAAAGACGCAAACTGAAGTTTGCGGCTACCAAAAGCCCATTATGACACAGTCCCTTTGTGTGGGGTTTAAAAGCACGTTTCAAAAATACCAAAAAACAACGACCAGGATGCACCGGTTAGACAGCCGATCATCCCTTTTACTCAATATCTAATATGTAACTAATATACAATATCATGAAAAAAAATATTCTAATTGTGTTTTACCCGTTATCTATTATCTTTGCAACATTCTTTTTATTCCTGCATGGTTGCGCTAAAGAGACAAATGGTAAACAACAGCCTGTAAAACATGCAACAGCAAATATGATAGAAATGCCTAAAAGGCTTATATCGGATTACAGCGGGATGCAGGAAGATGATACTGTTTCATGGATATGGATGAAAAAAGGGTTCAGGCTTGACAACTGCAGATCATTTAAAGTGTATCCTCTGAAAAATTTCAGCATGGTTGACAATGTACTGGCAGAGAAAAAAATGCAGGAGGTACTGCAGGATATTTTCAGAGTACCGGAAGCCATGGAAGGCAGAACAGTTGCTGCAGGAGTTATGGCAGCAATAGTGGAAATGAAACCTGAAAAGGAATTTGTTGATCTGTTTTCCTCTTCTTTAGACAGCTGTCCCCACATTGAAATTGAGATTGTCATATTTGATGAGGACTCAAAAACAATCCTGCTGAAGTTGTGCCACAGTAAAAAATCTGAAAATTTTGATGATGCACTGCAGAAAATAGTAAAGGACATTAAAACCTTCTTCATGAAAAAAGCATAAGGGTTTGAAAACTTGCGTTAAAATATGCGGCATTACAAATATTGAAGATGCAGGGATTGCAGCTGAATCCGGAGCTGACCTCATTGGCGTTATTATAGATATCGAATACTCCCCCCGCTGCGTATCCATTGAAACAGCGTCAGACATTATAAATGCTTCATCTGTTCCCGTAATTGTCCTTATGGAAAAAACATTAAATGAAATAGAGACAACCGCTTTAAAGGTTAAGCCCCACGGGGTTCAGATAGTTGGGGGGTGCTCTTTAACTGATATTAAACAACTTAAAAACAGAACAGGGTGTGCTGTATGGAAAACAGTTCACCTGCCTCAAAACAGTTGTGGAGATAATTCTATTAAAGACCTGCACTGTAGTATTGAAAAATATCATACTTCAGGGGTGGATGTTGTTGTTCTTGATACAATGGTTGGTAAAAAAAAAGGAGGTACAGGGCAAACATGTGACTGGTCTGCAGCTGCCAGGATTGTTGACTCTTCCCCTGTTCCAATTGTTCTTGCAGGTGGAATTACACCTGCAAATGCGGTTGAAGCCATTAATGCAGTTCAACCCTACGGCATAGATTTAAGCAGCGGGGTTGAAAAAACACCAGGGCGCAAGGATCCTGAGAGAATTGCAGAATTGATGCACAATATACAGCTTTCAGAAAAGATGAAGTCGTAAAAAGTCAAAAGTCATTTTATCCGTGACATGACATTAAGGCAGTAAACGGATTCTTTTACCAGGCTGTTTTCATTAAAAGGAGAAAAGGTTTGATAGGCTCAGTAATTAAAAAAATATTCGGAACAGAGACAGAAAGGGAGATAAAGAAACTTCAACCCCTTTTAAACCATATTAATGAACTTGAACCTGCAATGGCCAAAAAAGACGATGATGAGCTGAGGGCTTTGACAGGGGATTTTCGAAACCGCATTGATAACAATGAAAGTCTTGATGATATCCTGCCCGAAGCCTTTGCATGTGTAAGAGAAGTTTCAAAAAGAGTTCTTGAAATGCGCCATTTTGATGTTCAGATGATTGGTGGCATAGTTTTGCATCAGGGTAAGATTGCTGAAATGGCAACCGGCGAAGGAAAAACCCTTGTTGCTACACTCCCCGCTTATCTTAACGGCCTGACAGGTAATGGTGTGCACATTGTAACAGTCAATGACTATCTTGCCAAAAGAGACCGGGAGTGGATGGGAAAAGTCTATGAGTTTTTAGGTTTGACCGTTGATGTTATTCACCATTCCATCCCGCAGGAAGAGCGGAAAAAAGCATATGGTGCTGACATTACCTATGGGACAAATACAGAGTTCGGTTTTGACTACCTCAGAGACAATATGGCAATTGATTCTGAATTACAGGTTCAGAGAATCCACAGTTTTGCAATAGTTGACGAGGTGGACAGCATCCTTATTGATGAAGCAAGAACCCCACTTATTATATCAGGCCCTGTTGAAAGAACAGGCCACCATTATTTTACTCATTTCAAGGGAAATGTTGAGAAATTAATCAGAAGTCAAAACAGTCTGGTCAGTCAGCTTCTTAAAGAAAGCGAAAACCTGCTGTCAGAAGATAAAGAGTATGAAGCAGGGGTAAAGCTCCTGCAGGTAAAAAGGGGTAGCCCTAAAAACAAAAGATTTTTAAAGATGATAAAGGATGGGAAACTGAAAAAACTGATTGACCAGGTTGAAATTGACTATATGAGGGATAAAAAATTAGGGGATCTTGATTCGGAGTTGTATTTCAGTATTGATGAAAAATCACATACAATTGACCTGACTGATAAAGGACGTACAGCTCTGGCACCTAATGACAGTGATTTTTTTGTTTTGCCTGATTTGAGCATGGCTGATGGATACGATAGTGTTCCGGAAGAAGAACGACTGGAGAAACAGCATAAACTTGAAAAAGAGTTTTCAGAAAAAAGTGAAAAACTGCAGAATGTTTCCCAGCTTCTAAAGGCTTATTCGCTTTTTGAAAAAGATGTAAATTATGTGGTTAATGAAGGTCAGGTGCAGATTGTAGATGAGTTTACAGGACGCCTGCTGCCTGGCCGTCGTTACAGTGACGGGCTTCATCAGGCAATCGAGGCAAAGGAGGGTGTGCGCATTGAAGGTGAGACACAGACTCTGGCTGCAATAACCATTCAGAATTATTTCCGGATGTATAAAAAACTGGCAGGCATGACAGGAACAGCTGAAACTGAATCCCCTGAATTTCTGAAAATATACAAACTTTCCGTTATGGTAATCCCGACAAACAAACCTGTCAGAAGAATTGATTTTTCTGATGTTGTATACAAGACAAAAAAGGAAAAATACAAGGCAGTAATAAAAGAGATTGAAAAGATGAATGAAATGGGACGGCCTGTTCTTGTGGGAACGGTTTCAGTTGAAACATCCGAACTTTTGAGCCGCATGATCCCTAAAAGAATAAAGCATTCAGTGCTAAACGCTAAAAGACACATGGAAGAAGCCGCAATAGTTGAAAATGCAGGGCAGGCCGGGGCAGTGACAATTGCCACAAACATGGCTGGCAGGGGAACAGATATAAAGTTAGGACCGGGTGTTATAAAATGCCGGCAGTGCTGCATTGACTGTGAAATTGAAGAAAGTGAGGGGTGCAGCAGTTGTCCTGACTCTCAAAAAAAAGGCAGGAAGAAAAAAGAGTGTTATAAAGAGATTCCGTGCGGACTTCATATTGTCGGAACAGAAAGGCATGATTCGCGAAGAATTGACCGTCAGTTAAGAGGTCGTGCAGCCCGGCAGGGAGATCCCGGTTCCTCAAAATTTTTCCTGTCTCTTGAGGACGATCTGTTGAGAATTTTCGGAGCTGAAAAAATTTCAAACATTATGGATCGTTTTGGCATGGAAGAGGGAGAACCTATAGAACATAAGCTTATCACCAGGGCAATAGAAAACGCCCAGTCAAGGGTTGAAGGTCATAACTTTGAAATACGAAAGCATCTTCTGGAATATGATGATGTTATGAATAAACAGAGGGAAATAATTTATAAGCTCCGTAACAGGGCTTTGCGTGACGAGTCTCTGGAAGAGCTTGTAAAGGAGTACATTAAAGAAATTTCCGGTGATATAGTGTTTAATTTTTTCAGGGAAGATATTCCACCTGATGAGATCGACATCAAGGGGTTTAAAGAGGCAATCCTGATGCAGTTTGCAACTGCAATATGGCTTTCAGCCGATGAACTGCTCAAATACAAGGTCGAGGAACTGGAGCAGTATGTGCTGGATGAAATATTAAAGACATATAAAAACAGGGAGCAGAAGTTCGGATACGAGACTCTTCATCAGATCGAAAAATGGATTTACCTGCGTGTGCTGGACGAGATATGGAAAGATCACCTGCTTGACCTTGACCACCTTAGGGAGGGCATAGGGCTGAGGGGATATGCCCAGCAGGATCCTCTCAGAGAATACCAGAAAGAAGCTTATGATCTTTTTTCAAAACTGGTTGAAAAAATAAAAGATGACTTTATTGAAAAAATATTCAAGGTTCAGATGGCTCAGCAGGAGGAGATCCGGGAACCGGATCAGCCCCAGCAGTTTGTCCTGAGCAGGGGTGAAGCATCACAGGATAAAAAACCTGTTGTAAGAAAGGAAAAGAAGGTGGGCAGGAATGAACCATGTCCCTGCGGAAGCGGAAAGAAATATAAAAAATGCTGCGGGGCCTGACACCCGTGGTTCACAAAAAAGAAGCAGGCCTGTCTGCGGACAGGGTTCCTGTCTGGCAGCCGCAGACTCCAGTCTGCGTTAAGGATGTTTTAAATAAAACAATGAAACCATTTCATGTCACGGAGGGAGTTCCGGGCTTTTTTTTTGCCGGGGTTTCAACCGGAATAAAAAAGGGTAAAAAAGATTTAGGGCTGATTTTGAGCAGCAAACCATGTACAGCTGCTGGTGTGTTTACAAAAAACAGGGTAAAGGCAGCACCGGTTCTCCTCTGCAAAAAACGGCTTCAAAAAGGCTTTGCACAGGCAATACTGGTAAACAGCGGAAATGCAAATGCCTGTACAGGCAGAAAAGGCATGGATGATGCCCTGAAGACCTGTTCCGGTGTTTCCTCATATCTGGATATAAGTGAAAACCTTGTTCTGCCCTGTTCAACCGGTGTTATCGGAGTAGATTTCCCCCTGGGAAAAATATTAAAGGCAGTCCCGAAGCTTGTAAAAGAAGCTTCCACAGACAGGATTAATGACTTTGCTGAATCCATACTTACAACCGACACCCACCCTAAAATTATAACACTTAAAGGCGTTGTTAACGGCGAAACAGTAAAGATTGCCGGCATTGCAAAAGGATCAGGCATGATAATGCCGAACATGGCCACAATGTTAGCCTTTATTGTTACAGATGCAGCCATTGAAAAGACACTTCTGTCCCAACTCCTGAAGGATCAGGTTGATGAGACCTTTAACACAATTACTGTTGATGGAGATATGAGCACAAATGACACTGTTCTGGTGCTTGCAAACGGACAGTCAGAAAAAACTGTATCCAGCAGAAAATCAGGCGGTTTCAGAGTCTTTGAGAAAATGCTTTATGAGGTCATGAAAAAACTTTCCCTTATGATTGTCAGGGACGGGGAGGGAGCTACAAAGCTGATCTCAGTCAGCATTTTAAATGCCAGGACCAGGGGTGATGCCAAAAAGGCTGCTTTGCAGGTTGCAAACTCCACTCTTGTTAAAACAGCATTTTTCGGTGAGGACTTTAACTGGGGAAGGATAATGGCTGCTCTTGGCAGTTCCGGAGCCAGCCTTGACATGGACAAAATCAGTATCTTTTTTAACGGTATTCAGGCTGTACGCAATGGTCAGGGGGTGAAGGAAAACATAACCAGGCTGAAAAAAACAGTTAAAAACAGATCAGTAAGCCTTGCCATTGATCTGAATCATGGTAACAAATGCCACGAAATCACAACATGTGATCTGAGCTATGAGTATGTCAAAATAAATGCTGAGTACACTACATAAAGTAAAAAACTAATTTACACCCCGAGAATCGGGGTATACTGTTAGAAACGAAGTTGCATTTTTACTGGAGCAGGCAAAATCTTTAAACCGAAGAATATTGAGCATGGAATAATGAATGTCGAAGGGAAAAATCATTATTCGATATTTAAATCTGACGACTTTGTTGGAAGTCAAAACCCGTGTCCAACCCCACCCAGGTTTTTGAGCGGCATGCGGTAGAGACTGAGGGATCCTGTCCCGGCTGCTATTTTTTCAGCTTTTGCATCAAGCCCTGATAATGACCATCCGATCTTTGTTATGATTATCCGCAGGCAATGCCTGATTTCATCTGTATCTTTCAAAATCGTTGCCTCTGACTCAACTATGGCTGCCCTGTATTGCCTTGTGTCTTTAGTGCTGTCGCAGATCTTGAAAGTAACCTTATTGTGTTTTTCAATGCACCTGTTCATCCTCCCTCCGCATTGAGTTCCGGTGTATAAAAATTTGTCATCAGTGGCGAATGAGGTTTCAACAGCATAAGGCTGCCCGTCATCAACAGCAATAATTGTTCCCCACATCATTTCATCCATCAGATTCCTGATCTCTTTTTCGGTTAAATTGCGCATGTTTTTCTCTCCTGGAAATTTCGAGGTTTAGAGGAAGAATAGTAAAATTCATCTTCCAGGTCAACAGATATCCAGACATCACGGTTTTATAAAAAATCCGTGCAAATCAAACAGACTGAAGCCCCGAGACATGTAAAAGTCAAACGGAGATTTGACCCCTTCCTGACTGACCCCTTCCTGACTTATGGGAAAGTGTCCGTTCGCATTATTCATTATGCAAGAAAAAATGATGTAAATGTGATATAATAATTAAAAAAAAGGGGTTACAGATGCCAGAGTTATCAAGATTCTATGGAATAATAATTTCGATGTTTTTTGACGACCATAATCCACCACATTTTCATGCAAGATATGGTGGAGAAAAAGTTATTATCAATATTAAAAGATTTAAGTATTCTTGAAGGCAACATTTCCCCTCGAGCCTTAGGACTAACAATTGAGTGGGCAACTTTGCACAAAGAAGAATTATTAAAAGATTGGGAATTAGCAGCACAGAATAAAACCCTGGAAAAGATTGAACCATTAAAATAAAAAGGAGATGATAGTCGTGTTGTTAGATGTTGTTTCAGCTGAATACTGTGGGGATTATAAAATAAAAATTACTTTTGAAGATGGCAAGTCAGGAATTGTTGACTTTTCATCATATTTAAAAAAGGGTGGTGTTTTTGAAAAATTTAAAAACATTGATTTTTTTAAATCCTTCTCCATCGATAATGAAGTTGGTGTTTTAACCTGGAAAAATGAAATCGATATTGCCCCGGAAACTCTCTACTCCGCAGCAACAAAAAGCTCTTTACCTGACTGGATGCAAAGTTGACTTCAACCAGGGACACTTCAGGACAGACTGAGATCCGGACCATAAAACTCATAATTGCGACACAGTCTCTTTACAGGGAATGACAGACGCATAAAGCTACAGGGAATTAGAAAGACGAAAACCCCATGCTTGCCAAAACTTCACTTAAAAACCGCACCATAAACCATAATTCAACGAATTTACACCTGTGCATATCTTGTGGATGGATTAATTAAACATACCATATATAGGGCATTAATTAATCCACAATGATTGTTGGTTTCCTGTGGAAAACAGTGTGAAAAACAGTTTTAAGTCCTGATTTTAAGGCCGGGACAGCAAACTGCTCTATTTTTGAGCATTAATAAAATAAAGCAATATCAAACACTTATCACTTTTACGGGAATAAATATTAGCGTACACATTCTTTTTTGAAAAATTTAAAGAGATTTCAACAGGATGGTTTGTTTCATGAGAAGGAAGGTACGGGGTCGGGCCAAGATAAGCAGTCGTAAATACTTGTAATTATGATTAAAAAGGGGCTAATATTGGTCCAATAATGGTGTTTTCAGGGTCAAAACCACGGTTATTACAAGAAGACTATGAGAAACCAATATGGATGTCCCCGAATTTTTAATAATTCGGGTTAAACCAGCTCCATAACCGCTTCAGCCATTAACCGGTAGCCTTCCTCAGTGGGATGCACACGGTCTTCCTGAACCAGCAGGCTGAATTGTGTTCCTCCTGATATCTTCGCTTCCCAGTATTCATGAACAAGTGCAACTGGAACAGATTCTTTTTCAGCAACAAACTTCAGGCAGTTGTAATAGTGCTCAACAGTGTGTTTTTCTCTTTCATCCAATGCAGATGAGGTCATTAACAGTATTTCAGATAAAGTATATTTTTTAATTTTCTTAACTATTTCCATAATATTGTTTTGAAATTCTACAAGGGGATATCCGGAAAACGCGTCATTAAGCGCGAATTGTATTAATGTCAAGTCAGGATTGGTTTTTATGACATGGGCATGTAACCGGAGCAACCCCCCTTCGGCAGTATCCCCTGGAATTCCTCTGTTAATAATTTTTATAATGCTGCCCGGATATTTTGCAGTCAGCATTTGCCTTAAGAAGTCAAGATATCCCTTTTTAACCATCCACCCGTAAGTCAGTGAATCTCCCAGGGCGGCAATAGTTATTGTCTGACCTGCAGCAAGCTTTTGTATGGTTTTTTGAATGTTCATTTTCTGACAATAATTGATTTGATTTTAAAATCCCTTTGAGGTTGACATCCTTTCCTGCTTCCCCTATTCTTTACCCGTATTTCTGAAGTAAAGGCCGGAAGCAATAATATGTTTGATACGTAAACAAAACAGAGAAAGTTTTCTAAAATATGGATAAAAAAATTACTTACAAGGATGCAGGTGTTGATATAAATGCTGCTAATAAATTTGTAAAGTCTTTGAAAACCCTTGTTAAACCTTCAATGAGACCTGAAGTTGTGTCGGATATCGGAGGTTTTGGCAGCTTTTTTGCCCTGCACAATGAAAAGTATAATGCACCTGTTCTTGTTTCCTCAACAGACGGTGTCGGAACAAAGCTGCGGATTGCTTTTATGATGAACAAACATGATACTATCGGTATAGACCTTGTTGCAATGTGTGTAAATGATATTGTGGTTCAGGGCGCAGAACCTTTGTTCATGCTTGATTATATATCAATTGGTAAATTTGATGAAGATATTTTAACTGATCTTGTTAAAGGAATTGTTGTTGGATGCAGGCAGGCAGGGTGCTCTCTTGTGGGGGGTGAAACAGCTGAAATGCCCTCGTTTTACAAAGATGGAGATTATGATGTAGCAGGTTTTGTTGTAGGTGTTGTGGAAAAGGACAACATTATAGATGGTTCATCAATTACTGTTTGTGATAAAATTGTAGGGATAGCTTCAAGCGGTGTTCACAGCAATGGACTGTCTCTGGCAAGAAAAGTGATATTTGACAAAAAGGGAATGAACCCGGAAGATTTTCTTGAAGAGTTAGGATGTACAGTGGGTGAAGAACTGCTTAAACCGACAAAAATCTATGTAAAAACCATTCTGAACCTTTTAAGGGATTTTCAAATTCACGGGATTGCTCACATAACCGGAGGAGGGCTTGTTGACAATATATCAAGGATTCTCCCCAAAGGCTGCATGGCCAATATCCACCTGGGTTGCTGGGATGTCCCGCCTGTTTTCAGCCTTATACAATCAGAAGGCGGTATTGACGATGAAGAGATGCTTAAGACATTCAATAATGGAATTGGTATGGTTTTAGTGGTGCGCCAGAAAGATGAAGAGGATGTAATTCAGCGTCTCAATGCTTTAAATGAAAAAGCTTTTGTTATTGGAGAAATTGAGAGCAAGGGCACAAAAAGGAAATGTGACGTAAAATTTACGGATTTTTAAACAGGGCTATCACAGTCTCACCTGCTGTTACTTTATCTCCATTTTTGACTTTGATTTCTGTTCCCCTGGGGCAGTACAGGTCAACCCGTGATCCAAATCGTATCAGGTTAATTCTTTCCCCCTGACTGATCGTGTCATTGAGTTTTTTATAAAAAACAATCCTTCTGGCGATAAGCCCTGCTATAAATTTCACAGCAATTTTTTTATAACTCTCCTGCCCCTGTATCCCCACAAGGAGGCTTTCATTATCCTCTGATGCCTTTTCCTTGAAGGCAGAGATAAATTTACCGGGATTGTAGTGCACTAACTCTATTAACCCGTTTATCGGCGACCGGTTAACATGAACATTAAATACTGACATGAAAATGCTGATTCTTGTTGAACCTCCTTTTAAATACCGGGGTTCATTCATCTCTTTAACAGCAATTATGGTTCCGTCAGCAGGGGCAATCAGGGCGCTGGGATTCAAACCTGTTTTTCGTTCAGGATCTCTGAAGAAAAACAGGGTGAAAACAAAAAAAAGAAACACTGCTGATGCAAGGATCTGCAATGGAAAAGCAAATCTGGCATCAGTGATGAATGAAAAAAAAAGCAGTGCTGCTGCTACAGCTAAAACTGTCATGATAATCGAATAACCTTCACGGGCTATGAATGATGGCATTTGAAACCCATTGCCTTTCTATTTCTGGTTGAAAACATATTCAATTGTATCCTTAATTGTTCTGAATCCAATAACTTCTATTTTCCCTTTGTTAAAAGTATTTTTCAGGTTGTTTTTCGGAATCAGGCATTTTGAAAATCCAAGCCGTTCTGCCTCTTTGATGCGCGATGCAATCTGGCCCACTGCCCTGACTTCACCTGTAAGCCCGACTTCACCGCACACTGCGGTCAGGGGCGCAACAGGCTGATCCATCCTGCTTGAAACAATGGATGTAATAACACCAAGGTCCACTCCAGGCTCATTTAAACGGATGCCTCCGGCGATGTTTAAAAAAATATCCTGGTCGTAAAGCTTGATCCCTGTTTTTTTTTCAAGTACTGCTACAAGAACAGATGCTCTGTTGTAGTCCACCCCGATAGCTGTCCTGCGGGGCATGGAAAGTGATGTGGGTGCTACAAGAGCCTGGATTTCCACTAATATGGGCCGTGTTCCTTCCATGCTTGGGACAACTGTGGACCCTGCCGAGTTTTCAGGACGTTCTGCAATAAAAAGCTCTGAAGGGTTTTTAACTTCTGCCAGACCTCCTGTTTCCATTTCAAAAACCCCGATCTCATCCGTTGAACCGAAGCGGTTTTTAACTGCACGGAGTATCCTGTAGGAGTGTCCCCTGTCTCCTTCAAAGTACAGAACAGTGTCAACCATATGCTCCAAAACCCTGGGCCCTGCAATTGCACCTTCTTTTGTCACATGCCCAATTAAAAAGCAGGCAGTTTCAGTTGATTTTGCAAGATTGATAAGCCTTGCAGATGTTTCTCTTATCTGGCTTACACTTCCGGGTGCTGATTCAAGCTCTGAAGTATATATTGTCTGGACAGAGTCAATTACTAAAATAGACGGCTGAAAATTCCTGATTTCATTAATTATCTGTTCAAGAGATGTTTCGGTAAGTATGTAGAGCCTTTCGGAAGTGGAACCTAACCGTTCAGCGCGAATGCGTATTTGTCTCAGGGATTCTTCACCGGAAACATAAAGAACTTTACACCCATTTTGTGCAAGACTGGTGAGAGCCTGAAGTACCAGTGTGGACTTTCCGATTCCGGGATCGCCGCCGATGAGTATCACTGCTCCCTTTACAATGCCTCCGCCTAAAACTCTGTCAAGCTCGTCAATGCCTGTTACAAAAGTGTCTTCAGCATTGAAACTGATTTCATGTACAGGCACAGGATGATTTTCAGTGGTGCTGGCAGCATGTAAAGAAAACATTCTGTTTTTTGTCTGAACTTCTTCATAGTATGTGTTCCACTGGTCGCAGTCAGGACATTTGCCTAACCATTTTGGTGCCTGATGCCCGCAAAAGGAGCATGTGAAAACAGTTCTGTTTTTTGACATTGTAAATAGTAAATAGTGAAAAGCTGTAACTGTTGTCTTAGTGTATGATATTAATGTTGTTGCATTCTAACAATTCTGAAAAATCTGTCAACATGCTTAAACCCGGGTATTGCAATCAGATGTTTGCCACGGAGTAAAATTTTCTGTCCTGGCAAGATAGGAATTCATGATTTTGTGTATCTGTAGATTTTTTGATATACCTGCATTCCAGAACCATTCCTGCCGCGCGTTTCGTTCCTGTTTGTATTTTCTGCTGTAATATCCGGGTTTAAAGATTTAAAATTCTGTTGCATTCTAACCTGTTATCACTTATAATAAAAATAACATTAAATTTAAGATACTTAGGAAATTCGAATGGCAGTTGCCCATTAAAATCTGTTTTCAAACAACCTGATTAAGGAAGGAAAGCGCCCATGAAAAAAAATGAATCCAGTCTGATCAGAAATATTGCAATAGTAGGTCACGGAAAATCAGGCAAGACCTCACTTGCCGAGGCATTGCTTTTTAGCGGCAAAGCGACTGACCGTCTTTGTAAGGTGGATAATGGTGAATCTGTTTTAGATTTTGAGCCTGAAGAAAAAGATAGAAAAATGACCATTATGAGTTCTTTTCATCATGTCAACTGGAAAAAACATCTGGTCAATATAATAGACACACCTGGTGATGCTAATTTTGTTTCAGATACCTATAACAGTCTTCAGGTTGTAGATGCAGCTGTACTTGTCATAGACGCTGCATCAGGTGTGCAGGTAATAACAGAAAAGGTCTGGCAGCATCTTAAAGAACTCAATATTCCAACACTTATTTTTATCAACAGGCTTGACAGGGAAAATACGGACTTTTTTGCAATATTAGACAGTATTAAGAACACCCTTAAGGTTAATCCGGCACCAATACAGGTACCCATTGGAAGTGATCTGAATTTTAAGGGGTTTGTAGATCTGATTAAAATGAAAGGATATGAATTTGCCGGAGATGAGTCCGGGAATGTTTCAGATTGTGAAATCCCGTCAGAAATTTCCGAAAAGGTTGAGGAAATGAGGCAGAAATTAATTGAAGATATTGCTGAGTCAAGCGAGGAACTCCTTGAAAAGTACCTTGATGGACAGGAGATAACCAGTGATGAGATTAACAAGGTCATAAAAACCGGTGTAAAGGATTGTAATTTGTATTGTGTTTTGTGCGGTGCCGGGGTGAAAAACTATGGGGCAAGACAACTGCTGGATTTTGTTACACAATATTTTCCATCACCACTGGACAGGTCTGAGATTGAGGCTGTTGATCCAAAATCAAACGAAGCAAAAAAGGTGGCAATAAAAGAAGAGGGGCCTCTGTTTGCCTATGTTTTCAAAACCATTGCAGACCCGTATGCCGGAAAATTGACTCTCTTTCGGGTTTTTTCAGGTTCCATATCTTCGGACTCAACAATATATAATGCGAAAAAACAGGTTAAAGAAAAGATCGGTCAGGTTTTGCAGATTGAGGGCAAAGCTCAAAAGGCTCTTGAGGGAGCAGTTGCAGGTGACATTGTGGCAGTGGCAAAATTGAAAGAGACAACAACAGGGGATACGTTTTGTGATGAGGGAGGAGAAACAGCCTTTTTTAAGGCACTTGAGCATCAAAAACCGGTTGCTTCTTACGCTATTTATGCAAAAAGCAGGGGGGATGAGGATAAAATGGCGGGTTCCTTTGCACGTCTTACAGAGGAGGATCCTACGCTTCAGCTCAAAAGAAATGATGAAACCAGGGAATTTATTTTGTCAGGTGTTGGCCAGGTGCATCTGGATGTTGCTGCTGCGAGGCTGAAAAGAAAGTTTGGCGTTGATATAGAAATGAAGCTTCCGAAATTGCCGTACAAGGAGACTATCAAGGGCAGGACAAAAATCCAGGGAAAACACAAGAAACAGTCAGGTGGCAGGGGGCAGTTTGCAGACACATGGATAGAAATCGAGCCGCTTCCACGAGGTGGTGGTTTTGAGTTTGTAGATAAAATAGTGGGTGGAGCTATACCTAAAAATTATATACCTGCTGTGCAGAAAGGCATTGTAAACCAGATGAAGGAGGGAATTTTAGCAGGTTATCCAATTGTTGATATCAGAGTTACTTTGTATGACGGCTCCTTCCATGATGTTGATTCCTCTGATATGGCTTTTCAGATAGCAGGGTCCAAGGGTTTTAAAGCTGGTTTTGTTGAGTGCAAACCTGTTCTGCTTGAGCCTGTTATGTCAGTTGAAATTACAGTGCCGGAAGATGTGACAGGGGATATTATGGGTGATATAAACAGCAGAAGAGGCAGGGTGCTGGGCATGGAGCAGTCAGTGGGGGGACAGCTTGTAAAGGCAATGGTTCCTCTGGCTGAAATGCAGCAGTACTCTGCAGAACTTACTTCAATGACAAGCGGAAGGGGGATGTTTACAATGGAATTTGATCACTATGATGAAGTTCCCCAGCATCTGAGTGAAAAAATTATTGCAGCGTCAAAGGCCGGAGAAGAATAATAATTTATTTACGCGATGTTCTACTGCCCGAGGGGCTGATGTTTTATTGCTTCCGGCGTCTCAGCGGAAGCAATAAAGAATTTGTTTTCAGCGAACTCTGTGCCTCGAGAGAAGCGGGTGGTGAAGATATATGTCTAAAATATGTTGCCATATTTATGAATTAATGTACGAAGCAAGTAACGCTTAACGGACAGTTAAAACTATATGGATGAAAATCAATTCCCAAAAGACCTTATTGAAGAAACTGATGGAGAAAAGGATAAGAAGGATTCTTCCTCGCTTTACAATCAGATTACGGGTATGGCTGTCAGCGAGAAGATAAAGTTAGCATCTCTTGGCAATAAAGAGGCCAGGAACCTGCTGATAAAAGATACAAACAAGATTGTTGCTCAGGCAGTAATCAACAATCCAAAACTTACTGACAATGAGGTGGTAAGTTATGCAGCAAACAGGAATTATTCAAAAGAGGTGATAAGGCTTATCGCAAGCAAGAGAGAATTTCTGAAAAACTATAACGTCAAGCTGGCTCTTGTTAACAATGCAAAGACCCCTGTTCCCACAGCATTAAAGCTGTTGAGCTTTATCAGGGAAAG
>JAJRXD010000064.1 GCA_024276465.1 Deltaproteobacteria bacterium | reverse complement strand
TTAGCCATCCTTAACATCGCTGACCCGGAGCTGTATGCTTCCAGGCAGCCCCTTTTGCCACATCCGCACTGTGCTCCATCAGGGTTTACAATAACATGGCCAAATTCTGCAGCCTTGCCTGATTCTCCTGTCCAGAGTTTTCCATTGATAATAAGACCTGAGCCTAAACCTGTTCCAAGGGTTAACATCAGAAAATTATCAAGCCCTTTCCCATCCCCTGCCCATAACTCACCCAGTGCTGCAATGTTAGCATCGTTTTCAATAAAGACCGGAATCTTCAATGCTGTTTCCAGAAGATTTTTTAAAGGAAGGCTGTTCAGCAGGGGAAGATTAGGTGACTGAAGGAGTATCTGTCTTTCTTTATCAAGAACACCAGCCATACCCACGCCTACGGCCAGGGCCTTAAAACCTGCCTTTTTCAGTGAATCAAGAAACAGAGCAGTGCTTTCAATGAATTCTTCTTTTCCTTTATCAGCAATGGTGGATGTTGCTGCCTTTTTTATAAGCCTCCCGGAAAGGTCAAAAAGGGCTCCTTTAATCATTGTGCCGCCAATATCAATTCCCATAACGCAGTTGTCCATATAGAAAACCTCCTGTTGTGTATATGTAAGTAGTGTCTGAACGAAAAGTCCTGATTCCGGATTCCCGCAGTAGCGGGATGCCTCCCCCGCAATGACAGGAAAAGTGTGATTAATGGACTTTCCGTTCAGGCACTGTTATGAAAAGGTATATAATTCAACTGGTTTAGTCAAATTAATTTGCATGTATGCAGGGTGCATGGTAAAATTAAAATTTAAGGTTCATGAAACATTTTAGAGAATATGTTTATATGAATAATAATACAAAGATTTTGGTTGCTTTAGACCTTGACGGAACATCTGTGCGGTATGAACCCCGGCTTGAAATGGACCCGGCTGTTATTGAATTCATTAAATCCGTTCGCCCGGATGGCGTAAGATGGGTAATGAATTCAGACCGTTATACTGACACCATGGTTGAGATTGCAGAACAGCTTGAACCTGAAGAGCGCCCGGTTGCAATTCTGAGCTGTCAGCGCTTTATACACACGAACAGCAGCGGGAACAGGTTTATGCCCTGTAGCGAGTGGAACGACGAACAGCTGTTAATTCATAAAAAACTCTGGGATAATATTTCGCGATATTTTGGTGAGTGGAGAAGAGCAGTTGAAAGGGATTTTACCATAATCAACTCTGCTGTAAACGAGCAGGTGTTTGCCTACATGGTTCCATCCGAAGAAACGCCGGCATTGAGACAGCGCATGCTTGAGTTTATCAGTCCATGGCCGGATGCCAGGGTCTCAGGGAATCAGGAGTGGACATTTATCCTGCATTCTTCCTTTTCAAAAGCAAGGGTGTTGAAAAAGTGTGCAGGTTTATTAGGGGTAGACAGTTTGAACATTATTGCCATTGGAGACGGGATAAATGATGTGTCAATGCTTGACGGTTCTGCTGCCTCAATGGTGGGCTGTCCCTCAAATGCATGCTGCGAAGTAACTGATACAGTAGCTTCTGCCGGGGGCCTGATTGCAGATTCAGAAGCAGCAGCTGGAACGGTTCAGATTTTGAACCACTACCTGAAATTGAAAATTAACACGAATAAAAAGTAATTTGTTTTATGAGTTTTTTGGAGCAATAATAACCTTTTTTATATTTCCATGGCCCTTGCTCCATGTAGTCAGTTCCTTATCCTTTTTTAAAGTCATATGAATAATTCTTCTGTCACTGGGGCTGAGAGGTTCTGTGGCAACCGCCCCCTTTTTCTTTTTTGCTTTGCTGCTCAGCCGTTTAGCAAGGCTGGTTAAGGAATCAATATGACGGGAGCGGTATGATTCAGAGTCAACAACTATATGGGGGGCGTTTCTGAATTTATTCATTTTTATTTTGCCTAAAATATACTGGAAGGCTTGAAGTGTCTGCCCGTTTTTTCCAATAAAAATACCGCTTCCATCTCCAATTATGTTCAGAACAGTCTCGCCGTGTTCCGTTGAAATGTCAACGGATGCTTCCGGACATATTTTTTTCACTATTGTTTCCAGAGTTTCTTTTAATGAATTGATGGCATCCTGGCCTGTTTGAACTGATGAGTTTGCAAGGCTTGCCTTTATCCGTACCTTTTTCCCGGAAAAAAATGAAAGGATGCCTCCTGTAGAGCTTTCAAGAATTTCAACACGAAGGTTGTCCTTTGTGGTATTTAACTGTGCGCATGCTTTTACTATCGCTTCTTCGACTGTTTTTGCTTCGGTTTCGATGGACTGCATTCTGTTGTGCCTCCTGCAACATTGGATTTTTTGTTAATATACAATTGCTGTGCAATTGAAAGGACATTGTTTACAAGCCAGTATATTACCAGGCCAGAGGGAAAATTCAGGAACATTACCGTAAAAATAACAGGCATGAACATCATCATTTTTGCCTGTGCCGGATCAGCAGATGTGGGGGTCATTTTTTGCTGAAGAAGCATTGAAAGTCCCATAAGAACGGGTGCAATATATGTGGGGTCTTTTGCAGACAGATCATTGATCCAGAATGATATAAAGTTTGCATGCCTCAACTCTATTGAACTGTTCAGGACACGGTAAAGAGCAATAAAAACAGGAATCTGGAGAAGCATGGGCAGGCACCCGCCAAGCGGGTTTACCTTGTATTTCTTGTAAAGTGCCATCTGTTGTCTTGCAAACTCTTCTTTGTTGTCCTTGTATTTTTCTTTAAGCTGTGCAATTTCAGGCTGTATGTTCTGCATGCCCTTCATTGATTTCATGCTCTTGTTCGTAAGGGGCCAGAAGAATATTTTTATGATTATAGTGATAAAGATAATAGCCAGGCCGTAGTTCCCAATGTATTTGTTGAAGAATATGAGGCTCAAAAGAAGTGGCTTTGCTATAATGTCAAAAAACCCGAAATCAATGGCTTTTTCCAGACTTGCCCCCTGTTGTTTGAGAATGTCAATATCCAGAGGTCCCACAAAAAGTGAAAAACCATATGTGATACTGTCGCCAGGTTTTAATGTAATGAGAGGATACAGGAGCTGGTATGCAATGTAATTATCAGTCGGACCTATTCGCACCTGTGCAGGTTTGCGGCTTCCTGGAATGACAGCAGAGATAAAATATTTTTCTTCTATGGATGTCCAGAGAAATTCACCTTCAAGAATTATTTCATCTTTAATGTCTTTTAATTCTTTCCTTTCAACCTTTCCGTTTATGAAATATGCAAAACGTGATACATCTGTTGATCGTGACATGCCTAAAAATCCACCGCCATTTTTTTCAGGGTGGGGCGCTGTCCATTCAACAAAAGCATTTCCCTCACGTGTGGAATCAGAATTGTTCAAAAACGTAAGCGTGGAATCAATCCTGTAGTCATTTTCTCTGAATATGAACTCCTTTTGAATTTCAAATCCGTCAGGATATCTTTGCTTAAATAACAGGGAATTTTCTCCGGTGCTGCCCTCAAGCAGAACATGGTCTTTGTCAGGCTCCCAGGTTGTATCGTTGAGAATTACACCGTTTGAGTCTGTGAAAGATGTTCTTAAGGGCAGAAACAGTGGCTGCTGAATATGTATCATCTCTTTATTGTTGACACCGTGAGGTGTTTCCGGTGTCTCATCATCACTTCCTGAAGAATAAAAACCCCTGAATAGTTTAACTATTTGTGGCTGTGCGATTTTATCTTTATATTTCAGCAGACAGAAGCTTTTCAGGCGTGCAAGATTTGAGGAAAAAGTTGCAGAAAGAATATTGGTGGTGACTTTTATCTCCTTTCCAGGTGTGACTGAGAAATCATCTGCTGAATGCTGTGACAGTGGCTTAATTACTGTATTTTTTTTTGGCGGGGGATATGCAATGCCTGTTGCATCATCATGTTTTTGGGGAAGGGGCTGTTCATCCTGGAAACGTTTGCCCTGATCAGGTGGAGGAGGAGGCGTAAAATATGACTGATATATAAAAAGAACTGCAATTGAAAGCACAATAGCAATTAATATTCTTTTTTCATTATCCATTGATAATTTCTCCGAATGAAATGTACAGGGGTGTTTAACATGCGCAAGATACTCAAGTGCCGGTAGTTTTCTTTTCCATCACCGTGGAACGTACTGTGTTTTCAAAACAATACACAGAAGTGATTAGTGTTTGTCAAAGAGATTTTACCAACAGCGGAGCTTTAGATGGGGTCGAACCCTCCGGGATGAAAAGGATTGCATTTTATCAGCCGTTTCCCAATCAGCAGCACTGCCTTGACAAAACCATGTTTTTTAAAGGCAAGCATTGCATATGTTGAGCATGATGGGGTAAACCGGCAGTTTGATCCCAGAAGGGGAGAAAGACAGGTTTTGTAAATTTTCAATACAATGATGGCAATTTTGTTAAACATCGTTTTGATAGTTCAACGTTAAAACATATTAGCCAGTCTGAAAGGGCAAAAGTGCTTAGTTTTTAGCGTTATCTTGCATGACAATTTCAGGGCTGAGTGTATCATTCATTTCTTTGCAGATATCAGAGTATTTTAGTCTGTTTGCCCCTGTTTTAGCAGTAATCACTATATCAAAGGATCCGGATAAATATGCTTTATGTAACCTGAAATATTCCCTCAACCGTCGTTTTACGTAATTTCTTTTAACCGCATTGCCGATTTTTTTACTGACTGTTATCCCTAAACGGCTCCATTGTTTATTGTTAGGTAAAATTGCAATTTTAAAGTGCTGAGTCTCTTTTTTAACTCCTTTATTATAGATTGTTATGAACTCGGATCGTTTTCTGATTTTTTCTTTTCTCTTAAAAGAGAAGCAAGACATATAAACCTTACAGACAAGCCGTTTGCATTAATCAATGTTATTTTAAGCACTAAGGGATTTCCTGCCCTTCCTTCTTCTTCTTTTTATAACGTTCTGTCCTGCTTTTGTGCTCATCCTCTGCAGGAAACCATGAGTCCTTTTTCTTTTCAGATTGCTCGGCTGAAATGTCCTTTTCAATTTACTCTCCTTACCTTATATATGTGCTTTGTTCTTTGTTGATTAATCAATATTAACGGCCCCTGGCAACCAGGATGCACTGAGCTGTGCGCGGGAGCGTTACTTAGTCGCCTGTTTTTGACCGGAACGTGCCGCGCAAGCCCCGTCCCGAATGCTTTCGGGATAAGCGGGGAAAAGCGGCACAGATCAAAATATAAAATATTATTTACCGGGAAGCCCCGTCCTGAATCCTTTCGGGATAGGCGGGGAGCTTCACTTTATCAATATTAATTATATAGAAAAACATAAATTTTCTATATTGTCAAGAAAATTTAAAAACTCATTTTTTGATGTTGACACAATATCATATAATGATAAATGTAGTATAGGCCAATTGACGTCTGAAGAAAACCCTTTTTTTTGCAAGTTGTTTCAAGTTTTTTCTTTGTACTGAAAACCGGCAAGGCCCCCCGGCCCGGCTTTGATCATTTTGTTTTGCATGCGTAGACCCATGAACACAGAAGTAAAACAGGAAAAGAAGTCTGAAAAGCAAAGGAGGAGGAGAGAGAGAATAGCGATTCTTGCTATTATTGCACTTGTAATCGCTCTCACTTCACTTTTAGTATACCTTACAGGGCTTAAAGGTGAGGCTCTTCTGCCCCAGAACATTCTTGTTTTCAGTCTCATTAATGTAAATGCTATTTTGCTTCTGCTTCTGATTTTTCTTGTTGTTCGAAATATAGTCAAGCTTTTTTTTGAACGCAAAAAAGGTATTCTTGGTTCAAAACTGAGAACAAAGCTTGTTATAGCCTTTATAGGGCTTTCTCTGGTGCCTACTTTACTTCTTTTTTGGGTGTCTATTGGATTTATAACCAATACTATTGAAAACTGGTTCAGTTTCAAGGTGGAAAGCTCTCTTGAAGAGTCTCTTGCTGTTGCTGAAGTTTATTATAAAAATTCCGCTTCCAATGCTCTTTATTATGCACAACAGATAAGCCGTAAAATCACGGATAAAAAACTCCTTAACGAGAAAAATCTGGATAAACTGAAGAAATTTGTGGGAGAAAAGCAGGTTGAATATAATCTGGGTGTTGTTGAGGTGTTTTCATCCCAGCTTGAAGAACTCCTTCTGGTAATGAACCCGGAGATACCGGACAGCGGGTTTATCAGTGCTGAATCTGCCTTGGTCAGGCAGGCTCTGTACGGGAAGGAAGTTACCCGCATACAGCCTGCCGGAGAAGGTGACATTATAAGAGGGGTTGTGCCTGTTCGCTCCACCTGGAAACGCAAAGATATTGTAGGAGTAGTGGTGGTAAATTATTATGTTCCTCAAAGTCTTGTTTCCAAGATGGATACAATTTCAAGAGCATTTCAGGAGTATAAGCAGCTTAAAATTTACAAAAATCCTATAAAGCTGATTTATGTGATTTTGCTTTCTGTTGTTACTCTGCTTATTATATTTTCCGCAACATGGTTCGGGTTTCATCTTTCGAAAGTTATTACAGTGCCCATCAGCTCGCTTGCTGAGGCAACACAGCAGGTTGCCCAGGGGAATCTTGATTTTCAGATAGATCCTGCAACTGATGATGAGATCGGGAGTCTGATAGATTCTTTTAATAAAATGACACGTGATTTAAAAGTGAGCACAGAGCAGGTTGAATCGACCACCAGTGATTTGAGAGAGACCATTGCAGAGCTTGATCACAGGAGGCTTTATATGGAAATACTTCTGGATAATGTGGCAGCGGTTGTTATTTCTATTAACACATATGGTGTAATTACAACGTTTAACAAATCAGCAGAGAAAATGTTCGGCATCAGTATGGACAATGCTCTTAACAAACATTATACTGAAGTTCTCACCCGGGAAGCTTTGCAGCCTTTGCTTGAATTTATTGAAGAGATCAGCAAGTTCAAGCAAAGGGCAGCTGATAAACAGCTAACGCTGTCTTTTGCCCAGAAAACCATTTTTTTATATGCAAGGTTAAAAATGCTGTTTGACAGGGAAGATAAATACCTTGGCCTTGTTCTTGTTGCTGAGGACCTTACCCAGATTCAGCAGGCACAGAGAGCCTATGCATGGAAGGAGGTTGCACGGCGCATTGCCCACGAGGTTAAAAACCCCTTAACCCCCATTAAACTGTCGGCCCAAAGGCTTAGAAAAAAATTTCAACCTCAAATCCAGCAGGATGGGAAAATATTTGATGAATGCACCAGGACGATTATAAACCAGGTAGATGAACTGAAAACCCTTGTTAATGAATTTTCGAGTTTTGCAAGGATGCCTGCAACAAATCCTGTGCCCAATGACATTAATGAGATAATTGGTGAAACACTGCTTCTTTATAAAGAGGCACATAAAAACGTAACTTTTGAATTTATCAGGGATCATGGCCCCCTGCGTTTTAATCTTGACAGAGATCAAATGAAACGGGTTATGATTAATCTGCTTGACAATGCGGTTGACTCAATGGAAAATGAGGGAAAAGTAACCATAAAGACATCTTATAATAACACGTTAGAGTTGGTAACCATTGAAATTGCTGATACTGGCAGTGGTGTTCCTCCCAAGCTGAGGGCAAAGCTGTTTGAACCTTATTTTTCAACGAAAAAAGCAGGTACTGGTTTAGGCCTTGCGATAGTAAATACCATTGTATCGGATCACAGTGGTTACATCAGGGTCCGATCCAATCATCCCAGGGGAACCTGTTTTGTCATAGAACTGCCTGCAAGTCAGAAGGTGAGAATTTGAAAGGAATTGCATAAATGGAAAGTCCTGTAATACTGCTGGTTGATGATGAAGACTCCATTGTTAATACATTAAGCGGAAGCCTTGAAGATGAAGGTTGTATTGTCCGAACAGCGTCAGATGGAATTAAAGCAATTGAGATAATTAAATCACAGGCTGTTGACATTGTTTTTCTGGACATATGGCTTCCTGAAATGGATGGTCTTCAGACACTTAATGCTATAAAGGATTTTGATTCTACCATAGAAGTAGTCATGATGACAGGACATGGAACTGTCAATACTGCTGTTCAGGCTGTTAAACAGGGTGCTTTTGATTTTTTAGAAAAGCCTTTTTCTCTTGATACCGTAATTAACATATTAAAAAAAATAAAAGAAAAACGTCAGTTTTCAACCAGGGGTGTAAAACAGAACAAGGCTTCCGCAAAGGACTACAAGCCTGTTTTAACAGGTGAAAGCCAGAGCATCCTGAGAATTAAGGAACATATTTCGGAAATGGCAAAAAGTGAAGATAATGTTTTCCTTTCCGGAGAGATTGGTACTGGCAAGGAGCTTGTTACAAAGCTGATACACTCTGCATCAAGAAGAAGATCTCATTCTGTAAAAAAATTTAATTGTGCAGTTCATACCCCGGAAGAGCTTGTAACAGAGCTTTTTGGCTACCCTAAGAGCAGAGAAGAACATAATCCGAAACCTGGTTTTATTCAGAACAATTCCCAGGGCACAATTTTTATTGATTCTTTAGACCTGCTTCCTTTGAAAGGACAAAAGAGGCTTGCAGACTTTATTTTATCTCCCCAAAAAAATGGCTCTAAGGGAAGAATTATTGCAGCATCTATTAAAGATATAGATAAAGGGATAGCAGACGGAATATTCCATAAAGACCTGCTTGATTGTTTTCCGCACAAAATAAAAATGCCATCTCTGCGATACAGAAGAGGCGACATATCGCTTTTACTTACTTTTTTTCTTGAATTTTTTTGCAGGGATTATGCATTCAGGCAAAAAAATTTTGAGGATGATGCCCTTGAAATACTGGTAAACTATGACTGGCCTGGAAATGTTAAAGAGCTGAAAAATCTTGTGGAAAAACTGGTTGTTTCGGTTCCGACAAAAAATATTTCAGTGCATGACATTCCTCTGTCTGTCCGTGATGAGATGCGGTACAGTATGGCTCCGTATTATGAAAGGTATACGAGCCTGGATGAAGCAGAATCAGCCTGGAGAAAAAATTATATCCTTTACTATCTGAAAAAGAACAATAGAAGTGTTCCTAAAACAGCTGTACAATTAGATATTAATGAGAAAACATTAAGAAGATACATTAATGAATTCGGGATTATCCTGAGCAGGGAGAAAAAGGCAGGGAAAAAGTTTCAAAGAACACTGAAAAGAAGCATGGTGCTGAGTGGCAGGGGACTCCACTCCGGAGATAAAACCGGCATTATTATTAACCCGCTTCCACCAAACAGCGGCATTATTTTTGGTAATATTTCCAGTGGTGAAACTATCCCGGCTTACATTGATTATGTTGTTTCCACTGATTATGCAACCAGTGTAAAGAACTCAAGTGCGGTTGCCCGCACCATAGAACATTTTCTTGCGGTACTCCATGCATACGGCATAACAAATCTTATGATTAAAATTAACAATGAAGTTCCCATTATGGACGGTTCATCAGTGGATTTCTGCCAGATAATAGAGGATGCCGGTATTGACGATCAGGACGAGATAGCAGAAGAGATTGTTGTCAAAAAAAAATATTCATTAGGTGAGATCAAAAAAAAGAGCAAATTTATCACAATTGAGCCTTCGGAAAAATTTTCCATTCATTACATACTGAATTATCCAAAACCGGTCGGGCATCAGGAGTACACATTTATTTTAGAGGATGAAGAGGTATTCAAAAAAGAGATTGCTCCAGCAAGAACTTTCGGATTTTTGAAGGATATAGAAGCACTGGAAAAAAAAGGACTGGCTGGCGGAGGCAGACTTAATAACTTTATTTTAATTGATGAGGAAAAGATTGTTAATACTGTACTCAGGTTTCCTGATGAGTTTGTCAGGCATAAAATTCTTGACATGGTTGGAGATCTTTATCTCCTTGGCCGCTCAATTAAGGGGAAGATAACTGCAAACATGACAGGTCACCGCGAAAATATTTCCCTTGTCCGCATGCTCCGGGACAAGATGCAGCTATAGCCGGAACAGGATAGGTGAACTGGAAAAAAAGGCTGAAGTTTTTTGTTTGCTTGAAACATTGATCTTTCAGCAGGCACGTAAAAGGAGATACTGTTCTGAACGAAAAGCCCTGATTCAGGTTAAAATCTGATCAATAATTTTCTGTAGGAGCGCCTTCAGGCGCGATATTACGCAGCAACAGGTCTGTTTTTCGCGGCTAAAGCCGGCTCCTACATATGCCGCGCTAACAAAAAACAGGGTTTTTGTTCAGCCACTATTTAGCTGGACCAGTATATCTCTGGGCCAGATGTTTTCCTGTCAAAACTACATTTTCAGCCCCTGCAGCACTTTTTTGAAACCATTTAAGAATTTTTTAATGAATAAAGAGTGAAAACAAAAAGTTTAAATAACACTGAATCTGAAGGCCTGAAAATTCCACCTGCCTCCCACAGGGAGCTTGAGAGTATGGAGACAGGAAGAACCCGGCTATTTTTAGTGCGGCATGGGGAACTGACTACATCCAAAGACTGGAAATATGTAGGTCATATGGATGTGGAGATGAATGATACAGGTATTGCACAGATAAAAAGGCTTGCTGGAAGATTAAAAGATGAAGAGATAGATGTTATTCTGTCAAGTGATCTTAAAAGGACAGCAAAATCTGCAGAAATAATCGGAGGCTTTTTAGGTCTGTCTCCTTCGCAGCACAGGGATTTTCGCGAAATTAACCTTGGCCACTGGGAAGGGATGACAAGGGATGAGATTGTGAACAAATTTGTCGCAGAGTTTGAAAAACGAACTTTAAACCTGTCAGAGTTCAGAGTTGAAGGGGGAGAGAGCTTTCTGGATGTACAGAGCAGGGTTATACCAGCCCTGAACTTATTCCTGGAAAAACACAATGGAAATAATCTGCTTCTTGTTGCTCACGGGGGGGTGAACAGGATAATACTGTGTCATGCGCTCGGGCTTGATCTCAGCAATCTTTCCAGAATTGACCAGGCATACGGATGCCTTAACATAATTGACTATTTTGACGGTGTGCCTGTTGTCAGGCTTGTAAATGAGACGATTTGAAGATTGGAAATACTAAACCCTGAGACAGACATTAACAATTTTTTTAAGGAAGTAAAAAAAGCAGGGGAACGTATACTTCTGCTTGATTATGATGGTACGCTTGCGCCATTTAAAAAAGCGCGGAATGAGGCTGTTCCGTATGAGGGTGTTGAAACTATTTTAGATGAAATATCTGAGCATGAATCCTGCAGGATAATACTTATTACAGGCCGCTGGACAAAAGATTTACTGAAACTGCTGAAGCTTAAAAGAAGACCTGAAATCTGGGGTTCACATGGATGGGAGCGATTGCTGCCGGATGGTACATACCATGTTGAAAATATTGATAAAAAGTTTCTTGAAGCACTTACCTGTGCAGAGGACTTCCTGAGAGAAGAAGGGCTGTACCGTTTCTGCGAGATGAAACCAGCATCTATTGCACTGCACTGGCGTGGCCTGGAGAAATCTGAAACAGATGACATGATTCGCAAGGTTAAGGAGAACTGGCCGCTTATTCCCCATCATGAGGAGCTGGCACTGCTGGGGTTTGATGGAGGTATTGAGATCAGGGTGCCGGGGAAAAACAAGGGGAATGCTGTAGACACAATTCTGTCTGAATCAAACAAAGACTGTGCAGTGGCTTGCCTTGGTGACGATATTACTGATGAAGATGCGTTCAGAGCTTTAGGAAAGCGGGGACTGAGTGTTTTAGTGCGGGGGCAAAATCGTGCTACCTGTGCAGACGTGTGGATAAAGCCTCCAGAGGAGCTCCTGTGTTTTTTAAGAGACTGGATGGTAGCATGCAGGGATGATTGATAAATTGCGATTTCGTAAAAAACCCACCTGACCCAAGAGAATCAGGACAACCTCAGTCATTGCAGTGTACGAACAAAAGCACGCCTCATTCCTTCGGATTTGAGCGCCTTGTATCTGGAGCTTTTTACTTTTTACGAGTCATCTTTGTTGTTCTGGAAAAGGCCGGGGTTTTTTCATTGAAAAGTCAATAAAGGTTGTTTCACCGGCAATAATGGGAAATGTAAAAAAGTGGGGCAGATAACCCCATTTGATGGCACTACCAAAAAAACTGCCTTCCGGACAAACAAGATAAAAAGTCCCCTGATCGCTTCGCAGCATGCCGGTCATATCAAAGCTGCCGCAGTTAGAGGTAATCATAACCCGTGACAGTTCTTCGGCTGTCTCTTTGTCTGTAACAGTCCCATCTAAAGTGCCCTGGACGATATTGGTGAAATCCTTAAAAAAGCTCCACACCTCATCTGAGATGGTAATTCCTCAAAAGGTGTCCACTGCCTCTACTTTCCAGTAATAGGTTTTACCGTCCTGCAGTTCAGTACCGATATCAAGCGGTAATGTACTGGTTTCAATTCCATTTTCTATTACTGGATTACTGAAATTTTCATCATTGCTGATAAAAACTGAGTAGGTTACATCATCCCCGTCCGGATCCCCGGCCGGTTTCCAGCTGAAAAGCACAGGGGAGCTGGTAAGGGTTGACCTGTCTGATGGTGTACGTAAATGGAAAGATTCAGGAGGATTGTTTTTCTCTGTATTCCTGTAAACAATGGTTTTTGCCTGTCAATAAATGGGCGCTCAAATGCCAGAGCACATGCTGAAGTGCTTCGTGATTTCCGTGACATGGTTCTTTCTACCACCCTGACTGGAAAAATGTTAACCAGGCTCTACTATAATCATTCAGATGAGATTGTTGAAATACTTACCCTGGATGATGAACTGAAAATCAGAGTTGGCGATATGGTTGAAGCTCTTGCTCCAAGGGCAAGCGATATTGTATCAGGCAGACAAACTGCCCTGACTCAAGGGGAGTTGAAACAGATGAAAGACATATTAGTAACATTGTCTGAGAGAGGCAGCATGACTCTCAGGATTACAATGAACTTCATCCTCGATAAGATTGAGAATGAATCATTTCTGCAGCAGTACGGGGTAAAAATAGTAAATTAGCTGTCAGTTATCAGCAACAAGCAAGAACAAGGCGGGGTCAGAAATGGTCCTGCCTTTTGTTATGCTGATTTTTTACAGAGCGATAGCTTTTTTAAATTCCTCAACTTCGGTGCTTTTTTGTTCAGCAGTCCACAGATCTAACTTTGCCTGCATGTATAACCAGCTTTCCGGTGTTGTTCTGGTTGCTCTTGCAACCCGAACTGCCATGTCCGGGCTAAGAGATGCTTTGCAGTTCAAAAGGGCTGATAAAGTTTTTCGAGTTACTTTAAGGATTGTAGCTGCTTTGGTTACTGTTAAACCAAGTGGCTTTATAACATCTTCCCTTAAAACCTCTCCGGGGTGAGTGGGTTTTCTTTGTTTTAGCATTTTCAAATCTCCTTTTTGAAATATTTCAATGATAATCCCTGTAATCAACTGCTGTTGCATCTGCTCCATCAAACTGAAAAGTAACACGCCAATTTCCATTAACCCACACTGACCATGTGCTTTTATCTTTTCCCTTAAGATTGTGCAGTTTATAGCCTGGCAAATCCATATCAAAAGGCCCTACAGATGCATCTAAACGGTCCAAAATTCTGGCAAGCCTTGGGGCGTGTTCAGGGATTATCCGACGATGGTCGTCATGATAAAAAAACTTTTCTAACCCTTTATGTTTGAAAGATTTAATCATTAAAAACCTGGTTTTTTACTTTTATTATAGCATGTAACCTGTAACGTTGCAAGGAACGTTTTTTTAACAAATTTCGAGTAAAGTAAAGTGCAGGGACAAAGTTGGATAGGCACAGAGGAAAAACGGGTTACAAGTTACGGGTTGTGAGTTAAAACAGAAAAGGTGAGAATTGTTATTTCTGCATGCTTTTAGCGGGAATCCAGAAGCATAATAAAACTACTGGATCCCCTTTTTCAAGGGGATGACAAACTCTTCTGTCTGGGGATCAGTAATAAAAAAGTCTTTACAACAATAAACCAGGGTACAATCTGCATCCCTTGATGATGAGCAACAATTAGCTGCTTTTTTTTTGCTTTTTATCCATCAATGGCCTATAGTTAAAATAAAAAACAATGAAGGAGAATAAATAATGTCTGAAGATGTCAACATGAAAAATACTAAAAAAGAGATGTTGGAAGTAATCAGCAAAATGAAAAAGGAGTTGAAACAAAAACAAAATATTGAACTTAATCCTGAAAAGAAAAAGGAAGAAGTAAAAAAGTTGAAACTGTTCAAGAGGCTGACAAATGTGTGGAAACTGAATTGAGCACACAGATTCATAAGTTAAAACTTGAAATAAACAAGGAACTGTCTGCGATATCTGATAAACTGGAAGAAGAATCTAAACACTATGAAAATCTTAAAGAGGCAATAAAAATTAAACAGCAGGAACTTCAGGAAATCTACGGGATTGAATCGGAAGCTGCAAATCTTGCAGTCATGCTGGAAACTCAAAAACGGACTAAAGAAGAGTTTGAACTAAAAATTTCTGCAGAGCGTGTAACTTTAGAAAAGGAAATTGCAGAAACAAAAAAAACGTGGGAAGAAGAAAAACAGAAATATGGATTGGCTTTTAAGGAAGAAAAAGAAGCTGTTGATAAAGAACGCAAACGGGAAAAAGAAGAATATGAATATAAATTGAATCGAGAACGTAAAATTGAAAGAAACAAGTATGCCGATGAAATTGCCAAAGTTGAAAAAGAAATTCAGATAAAAAAAGAGGGTTTTGCTAAAAATGTTGAACAAAAAGAAGCAGAATTGAAAAACAGAGAAGACAGTGTTCTTGAAAGAGAAAAAAATATTGATGAGCTTCAGAAAAAAGCAGAACGATTTCCTGCTGAACTGGAAAAGGCTGTAACTACTGCTGTAAAAACAGCTGAGGAACGGCTTGTTAACTCTTTTGCACAGGAGAAAGCTCTTTTAGAAAAAGGTTTTGACGGAGAAAAAAATGTTTACCAGGCCAAAATTTCAGCATTGGAACTGCAAGTAAAAGAGCAGGCGAGACAGATAGAAAGACTTGGCATACAGCAGGAAAATGCCTATGAAAAAGTACAGGATATTGCAAATAAGGCGGTTTCAAGTGCTGCTGAAAGACAAAGCAATATTACAGTAACATCTGCAAAACAGGAGAAAGATTAACAGAATGAGTGCTCAAATGTATATTGTAATAATGGCAGGTGGCAGGGGAACAAGGTTCTGGCCAAGAAGCAGAATTTCCACCCCTAAGCAGCTTCTTGATATTACAGGTGAAAGGACAATGATTCAGGAAACTGTGGAAAGGGTTCTTCCTGTTGTTTCAAAAGACAGGATACTGATTGTTACAAACAGGGAGCAGTTAAATGAGCTGACGTCTCAGCTTCCTGATATTCCAGCCCGGAACATAATAGTTGAACCGATCGGTAGAAATACAGCACCATGTATCTGTCTTGCTGCAACAAAAATAGACAGGCAGGACCCTGAAGCAATTATGGCAGTGCTTCCAGCTGATCATTATATTGGTGATGAAAAAGCTTTCTGCAGCTGTCTTGAAAAAGCAGCAGAAGCAGCCAGCTTAACAGGCTCTCTCATAACCATTGGGATCTCTCCTGAAAGGCCTGAAACAGGCTATGGTTATATCCAGTTTGACGCGCTGGAAAAAACAGAAATGGAGGGGTTGTACAGGGTTTCAAACTTTCATGAAAAGCCTGATGCCGGGAGGGCGGAAGAATTTTTGAGGCAGGGCAACTTTTTGTGGAACAGCGGGATGTTTGTCTGGAAAGCATCTACTATTTTAAATGAGATTAAAGAGCATCTTCCTGATGCATTTGCAAATATCATCAAGGTTCAACCTTTGTGGGACAGGACAGAAGTTCAGGAAGAAATTGCCACAGCATATAAAAAAACCGAATCCATTTCAATAGACTATGGTGTTCTTGAAAAATCAAAAAATGTTTTTACAATTAAAGGAGATTTTGGCTGGAATGATATCGGAAGCTGGTCTGCAATTCATGATATTCTGAAAAAAAACAGGGACTCAAACGCATTGCGGGGTGATGTTGTTTCTGTTGATTCTAATAATGTTCTGGTGTATTCCCCTGGTAAGCTTACGGCTGTTGTCGGCTTAAAAGACATTGTTGTTGTTGAGACAGATGATGCTCTGCTGGTATGTGCAAAGGATAAGGCACAGGATGTTAAAAAAGTTGTTGACCTGCTGGAAAAGGCTGGCAGAGAAAATTACCTCTAAACCTGACAAAGCAGTAGAATGTCAAACTTCACAGTCAACAATAAACCCATCAAGCTTTTCAATGGTTTCAATAATTTTTGAAAATTCCTGATGTGTTATTTTTTTTCTTCTTGTTTCACGAACTTTTCTATTTTTGTCAAGCAAAACAAGGTCAATATAAACATCTTTTTTTTCTTTGTAAATACAAAATCTGTAAGAAGATTTTTTTCTTTCCAGAATGGAATTTACCCGTTCTGCAGAATGTGAGAGTTCCTCAAAATATTTAACTGCCTCATCCTTAGTTTTGCCCTGTTTTTTTTCATTTTTTTTCTGTTTAGGGTTTTTCTGCTGCCCGAATCTTTTTGAATGGTCAATTTTTTTAATTTTAAGGAAATAATCATCAGCCATGAGCAGACACCCTTTCAATAACTAATTCCAGAGAAAAATATTACAAAAAAACTATTAATAGTTAGTATAACATGAAATGGCTCTTTCAGAATAAGAATAATTAAAACAAACTATAGATTTTTGTTTATGAAAATAAATATTGACTTTTAAAATAAATTGTATTATATTCATCTATTAACGTACGGGGGGATTAAACATTAAGTCTTTACGGGCACTTGGCCAGTATTGTTTTACAGAAAGGGAGAAGTAGAATGGAAAGTAAAAACATGGAAACTGTTATTATGACTGTGGATGAGGTTGCTGAGTACTTAAAGCTATCCAAAATAACAGTTTATAAACTTACGCAAAAAGGTGAAATTCCAGGTTTTAGAATTGGCAGTTCCTGGAGGTACAACAGGGAACTGATTGATGAGATTGCGCGAGTTGGAACAAGAAAAAGTGCATAACAATTTTACAGTATTAGCCTATGCCCGGCAGTAAGTATCCGGTTTATTGTAAAGTGTTTAGAAAAGCCTCTGAAATTTAAAAACGCCAGAGGCTTTTTTGTATTGTAATAATTAAAGTATTGAAATATAATTAGATGTGAGATAGAGTTTGTACCGATAAGAATTAACAAAACAGAACAGTAAGAAGTTAAAATTCGATGGCAGAGTAAAAAGCTTCAAACTCAAGGCGTGCAACGCTGTCCTGCTTGGCGGGATTTAGGAAGCCACCAGGAATCAACTGTGGAAAAGGAGTTATTATGGGAAAAATCAGTCGTCAGCAGTCAGCAAAAAGAAAAAAAAGGAAAAGGAAGGTGAAAAGGATAGGCAGAGGAAAAAGAAGATAGGAAAAACAGTGCAGAGTAACAAGGGAAAAATTCTGGTTCATTCCTGCTGTGCACCATGTTCTACATATGTTTTAGATTACCTGTCCCAATCATACAACATTACCATTCTCTTTTATAATCCAAATATACAGCCTGAAGAAGAATATGTAAAACGTCTGCAGGAGATGGAAAAGCTTTGTAAGATTAAGGAAACAGAGCTTTTTATCCCTGACTATGAAGATTATTTCTGGATGGAATCTATTAAAGGATTAGAGAATGTCCCTGAAGGTGCAGAACGCTGCAGGGTATGTTTTGACGTTCGCCTGAAAAAAACAGCTGAAACTGCTTTTGAAAGAGGTTTTACGCTGTTTGCCACCACCCTGACCGTCAGCCCTCACAAGAATGCCGTTCTTATTAATTCCATAGGCACTAATGCGGCGGACAGTTTTAAAATAAATTTTCTTAAGAGTGATTTTAAAAAAAAAGACGGCTACAGGAAAAGCTGTGAACTCAGCCGTAAGTACGGACTTTATCGTCAGAAGTATTGCGGCTGTTTATACAGCAGGTGATTGAAAGGATAACCATGGAAGCCAGTGATGATAAAAAGACATTTGATTTTGTAAACATAATTTCCCGCTCCGAAAAGCCAAGGGAAAAAGGCCTCAGCATGGTGTTAGATAAGGGTTTTGGTCTGAACCAGGTTCAGGACCTGATGGAAGCTGCACACTGCATTGATATTATCAAGTTAGCCTGGGCAACACCCCGCATGCTTTCTGAGAGGATGATTAAAAGAAAAATCAGCCTGTACAGGGAAAACAATATTTTAGTGGGCAATGGTGGAACCCTCCTTGAAATTGTTTATAAGCAGAAGAAAACAGAACAGTTTTTTGAGTACTGCTGTGAAATTGGAGTAGAGTTGATTGAGGTATCCAACGGAGTTTTGTCCATGAGCATTGAAGACAAAGCAGATATTATACGCTCTGCAAAATCAAAGGGCATGTCTGTTATATCAGAAGTTGGCAAAAAAAATCCTCTGGAAGACAGTATGCTTACCCTGCAGGACAGGATAAATGAGGCTGAAAGTGACCTTAAAGCAGGCGCGCATTATGTTATTATTGAAGCAAGAGAAGGGGGCAGAAGCATTGGCGTGTATGATGATAGCGGGGGACTGAAAGAAGATATGGCAAAAACCCTTGTGGATGAGCTTGGCATTGAAAACATTATGTTTGAGGCTCCTGATAAAAGCCAGCAGGCCAGGCTGATTTTATTGTTTGGCAGTGATGTTAACCTGGGGAATATTCGACCTGAGGATGTGATAGCCCTTGAGACCCTGAGAAGAGGCATTCGAGGTGACACGTTTGGGAAGCTATAGAATAGGGATTGGGAAATCCATGCTTCATACTTTTGAAAAGGATGAAGCTGTTGTTTTAATTGATAATTTAAGGGCATCAAGTACCATAGTTACAGCATTGTCTGCTGGAGTTGAAGAAATTATTCCTGTTTCAGATGATGAAAAGGCGTATCGATTTAAAAAAAAAGGTGTTGTTATTGCCGGCGAGTCAGGGTGTGTCAAACTTCAGGGCTATGATATTGGCAATTCCCCGGTAGAACTCCTGAAAACCTTTAAAAAAACCCCCTTTGAAAAGCTTGTCCTTAAAACAACCAATCTTGTGCCTTTGCTTTTGTCTGTTCCACACGCACTGATATGTTCCAGCCTGAATCTCAGCTCTATTGCAAAATACATTAATAAAAAAAAAGCCTGCATAATGCCGGCTGGCGGAGAAAGAGGCGTTTCAGAGGATCTGGGTGTTGCTTTTGCACTTGCAGCATGTCTGTCAGAAGTTTCATTTGACAAAAACATGTTAAATTTTTTCACAAGAGAATCGCCTGCCGCAGGACACCTCTGTGAAACAGGCTACAGGGAAGATGTCGACTTTATCTCAAGGACTGATATTTTTGATGTTATCCCTTTTTACGATGGAAAATCAATTAAGAATGCAGGGAAGTTAAATGGTTGATAAAACAGTTGTGGACATCATTGAATCCGGGGGTGTTGACATTATCCTGAGTGTGCCGTGCATCATACTGTCAGGGATTATTACTGAGATTGAGAAACGTGCCTTTAAATATATTTCTGTTTGCAGGGAGGAAGAGGGTGTCGGGATTGCAGCCGGAGCTGCTCTTGCAGGAAAAAAACCGATGCTTTTAATGCAGAATTCCGGATTGGGAAATTCCATTAATGCTCTCATGTCTTTAACCCGTATTTATAAACTGCCCCTGTTTATCCTGATGAGCTATCGAGGAGGGCAGGGGGAAAAAATTGCTGCCCAGAAGCCAATGGGTGAAAAATCTCCTTTGTTGCTTAATGCCCTTGACATGGATTGTTTTAATGTTAAAAATCAGGATGATCTTCAGGGGCTTGGGCCTTTTATTAAAGATGCATTTGAAAGCAGCAGGATAAATGCAGCATTTTTATCACCGGAGCTTTGGGATGAAGAGATCTGACGTTATAACCGCGATAGCCGGCTGTGATGGTTTAATCGTCTGCAATCTTGGTTTTCCGTCAAGAGAGCTGTATGCCTCAAAGGATAGTGCAAAGAATTTTTACATGATGGGTTCCATGGGGCTTGCAAGCTCAACAGGTCTTGGTGTGGCCTTTAGCCAGGATAAAAGGGTATACGTGATAGATGGCGATGGGTCAGTTTTAATGAACCTGGGATCTCTTGTTACTGTTGCTCACCATGCGCCTGATAATTTCTGTCTTGTCATAATTGACAACAGGGTGTATGCAAGCACAGGAAATCAACCTACATATACTTCAAAAAAAGCTGATCTTGAATTGATTGCAAGGGGTGCTGGAAACGAAAATGTCAGAAGGGTAAAAAGCATTTCAGAGATGCATAATGCGCTGGAGCAGTTTTCTGACAGGTGTCTGATTGTTATTGCAGAGACTGAGCCAGGGAATGAAAATGTTTCCATTATACCACATGACCCATTGCACATAAAAAACCGTTTTATGAAAGAAATTGAAAAGACAGGCACAAAGTAACAGAGGCACAAAGAACACGATGAAAATTAAGGGGTCGAGGATTCGAGTGAAATGCTAAAAAATCATAAAGAGTAAAAAATTTGGCAGAAATCCTATAAGGAAGAGATGGGGAATGTTGAGAGGCTGCTCAAAGCACACATTAAATTATTAGAAGAAAAACACTTGACCCCTTGAATCCTTGACCCCTGGAACCCTTAATCACCTGAACCTTTATAAACCAATATCCAACAGGGACTTTCCAGTAATGTCTCACATATTCGGTCCTGTCCCATCAAGACGCCTTGGTTATTCCTTAGGGGTTGACATTGTCCCCCGCAAAGTATGCACACTGGATTGTGTTTACTGCCAGGTCGGAACAACAACTGTGAAGACCATGGAAAGAAAAGAATGGGTAACCCCGGAACTAATTCTGCTGGAACTTGAAAAAGCAGTTACAGGCACTGAAAAAATAAATTATATCACGTTTTCCGGTTCCGGTGAACCTACTCTGAATTCTGCCCTTGGAAAGATAATTAAGCGGATTAAACAGTTATGTTCTGTCCCGGTTGCGGTTTTGACAAATGGTACGCTGCTTTATCTGCCTGAGGTGAGGAACGATCTGATGGGGGCTGACCTTGTTGTACCCTCCCTTGATGCTGCAAGTCATGATGTGTTTGACATGATAAACCGTCCACACGGGGATCTGAGTGTGGAAAAAGTCATAGGGGGCATCAGGTCGTTCAGAAAGTATTTTCAGGGACAGATATGGCTTGAAGTGATGCTTGTTAAAGGCATTAACGACAGCAGGAAAGAGTTGGAGCGAATTGAGATGCTTATAAGGGACTGTGGAGCAGATAAAATACAGATTAACTCTTTAGCCCGGCCTGCCCCGGATTCGGCAATAGAGGCTGCGGCTAAAGAAAAACTTCAATTTGCCAGGAATCTTTTTGGTGAAAAGGCCGAAATAATAGGTGGTTTTACAAACATGGCGCCCGGCTCTTTGCCGGATAATATCCAGGAGTCAATCGCAGAGCTTGTTAAAAGGCGCCCATGTTCTGTCAGTCAGGTTAGCCGGTCCCTTGGAATTGATGAAGCGGTTATTGTGAAATGCTTTGAAACAATGCTGAGCAAAGGCATGGTAGAGGAGATTTTACATGAAGGGGATAAATATTATAAGGAATGTTAAAGTATGAAAAAATTCAGATGTACAGCCTGCGGCTATGTTCACAAGGGTGATACCCCGCCTGATCTATGTCCTGTCTGCAAAATACACAAGTCGATGAAACCGGGGATGCTTTTTGTTGAAGTAAAAAGGTAACTATTGTCATGATCTCACCTGTCATTCCGGGGAGCCCAGCGATGAGGAATCCCTGAGTCTGGGAAGGAGATTTCTCGCTGACGCTCGAAATGACAAAAAAAACCGAACGAAGCCCGGCAATTACTCACGATCTTTTAGGCAGGTAAAACAGAGGATTCCTTGCGCGGTTCTTTTTTCTTATCTGGAAATGAAGATAGGGGGTTTTGCTGTTTCCAGCCGATGTTCCGACCTTTGCAATCTTCTGCCCGCGTTTAATCCACTGACCTTTCTTTGCTAAATTGACCCTGTTGTTGGCATAAACAGTTGCATATTTTTTTATATGCTGAATTATTATTGTGTTTCCGTAACCCTGCAGATGTGATGAAAAGACAACTTTGCCTGAGTAAGAAGCCTTTACAGAAGCTCCGGGCGGTGCTTTTATATTTATTCCATCATGCTTGACTCCATTGTAAACTCCAAATTTTTTAATCACCTTTCCCTTTACAGGCCAGTAAAACATGTTGGTATGCTTAACGATTTTACCCCTGTTTTTTTTCTTTACGGGTGATTTTGCTTTTGTGCTGTTTTTAGAGGCCGGAACCCAGAGAACTTTTTCTGCGCCTGGAATGAAAATTTTATCACCGGCTTTTATTTGTGAAACTTGCCTGATGTTGTTCAGCTCTGCAATTTCCTGCAGACTGACATTGTAGACTTGACAGATTCTCCATAAGTTCTGATTTTTTTTAACAGTATGGTAGATTCCCCTTGGTTTTCCGAATGGTAAAGGAAGGGGTGTATGGCTGAGACAGGCCTGAAAAGAGATGAGAAGAATAAAAAACAGAAAAAGCTTTTGTGTTTGGAAATAATATGATGATTTCAATTAAGTACCTTTTTGAATCATCCGGATTGCCTTTTTAACCGCATCATCAGCGGTTTTTGCCTTGATGATTTCTGGACCTATGTTCCAGGTGTTAAGCCCTATAACCGGTTTTCCAAGTTTAAGGGCTATGGCGATTTCAGAAAGAGTTCCATATGATCCTTCTACAGCAATTAATGCCATGGAGGACCGAACAACAAGAATGTTTCTGGCATGGCTCAAGCCGGTTGGTATTTTTATTTTAATATATGGGTTTGCATCATTTAATTCAAACCCGGGAAGTATTCCTATTGTCAATCCGTTTGCATCACATGCGCCGCGTGAAGCATGCTCCATAACACCACCAAGCCCACCGCACACAAGGGATGCCCTGTTTTTCGCGATAAACTTTCCAACATCATATGCCAGAGATGCAGTTTGATGGGAGCATGTTCCAGCACCTATAACCCCAATCTGCATGTTACAACCCCCAGTTTTTCAGAAAATTCATGGCAGAGTAATTTGTAAGGTCAGTTGATACTGGGGTGATGGAAACATATTTTCTGGAAACAGCATCCGAATCCGAACCAGGAATATCCATGTGAGAAGTTCCGTCACCGCCTATCCAGTAGTATTTTCCACCCCTTGGATCAACTCCTTTGGTAATGGTGTTCGAGTAGATGCTTTTCCCCTGGTGCGTTATTTTACAGGATCTGATTTTTTCACCTGAAGTGTCAGGCACGTTTACATTCAGAAATGTAGCAGAAGGAAGGCCGTTCTGCAGAACTGTTTCAGCAAGTTTAGCTGTAAAGTCTGCAGCCGGGCCGAATATGAAGCCATTATTACCCGGGATGGAAACAGCAATTGCCGGGATTTTTAAAATAGTAGCTTCAAAAGCAGCTGCCACTGTACCGGAATAGGATATGTCGTCACAGAGATTTGTCCCCTTGTTGATACCAGACACAACCAGCGAGGGCTTTTCAGGCAAAATTCCGTTTATTGCCAGGTTGATACAGTCAGAAGGTGTTCCGTTTACCATAAATTTTCGATCTGACAGAGCAGTAACCCTCAAAGGCCTGTGAAGGGTAAGTGCCCGTCCCACAGCGTTTTGAGTTTTCTCAGGTGCAACTGTCCAGACCTCACCCAGGTGCTGAAGTGAGTCCTTCAGGCTAAGCAAGCCCTCTGAAGCTATGCCGTCGTCATTTGAGATAAGGATGATCATGGAAATCGCTCTGTTTAGCAGGCTGTTGAAAAACGCCCATCTGTCCCGATTATGTTGGAACTGCGCTCATTGTTCGTCACTGCGACGTACGAAAAGCACGCCTCATTCCTTGTAATTTCGCGTGTCTTGCATCCGGACATTTTTGAACAGCCTGTAAGGTTAATATCTGGTTATGATTATAAAAAAAGAACAGAAAGTGTCAATAAAAGATTAAATTAAAGCTTTGAGCTTGACACATGATATGCCTTAATCTATACTGCCGCAATTTAAACCAGGCTATGCAGCAGGAATTCCGGCGAGGGGCTTTGTGCCGCAACATGTTGCTGTGCAAGGGCTGTGTTAGATATCTTCAGATGATTTTAAAATGATTAAGTGAAAGGATAAAAACTATTGATTAAATCAGTATTATTGCTTTCGGCAATTACTTTTATTCCAGCCCTTGAGCTGCGTGCTTCCATACCATGGGGTATCTTCAGGATGGGGGATCAGATGTCATGGATTGCAGTAGCCCTTGTTTGCTCAGCAGTCAATATTGTGTTAGGCTGGCTCGTTTTTACTGTGATGGGCCCTGTGTTTACCATTGTAAGGAAATGGGCATGGTTTGACAGAAATGTATGGCCTGTTCTGTCGAAAACTCAAAATAAAATTCACCCTTATGTTGAAAAATATGGCGAGTTTGGTGTTGCTGTATTCATAGGTATCCCTCTGCCAGGCTCCGGAGTTTATACCGGAGCGTTTGGTTCATATCTTCTTGGGCTTGATAAACGAAAGTTTTTCATAGCCAATGTGATTGGTGTGCTGATAGCAGGCACAGCAGTCACAGGCCTCAGCCTTCTGATATTACACGGGACAGTAGGTGATGAGAGCTGGATAGCCAGGCTGTTTCTGAAGATTTAGTTGATGGCGTCATAAAAATCCTGAAAACCTTTGTAGTGTCATTCCTGCCCCGAAAACATCGGGATGAATTACAACGGGAATCCAGTATTATCAGGATTTAACGAAAAACCCGTTTTCATTGCCTTATTCCATGAAAACGGGTTTTTCGTTAAATGTAATAAACATATTATCTGTTTACTTTATAAGCGGTGCAATAACCAGCGCAACAACAGACATTAATTTAATAAGAATATTCAGCGATGGCCCGGAGGTGTCTTTGAAGGGGTCACCAACTGTATCGCCTATAACAGCTGCCTTGTGTGCTTCAGATCCTTTGCCGCCATGGTGCCCCTCTTCTATATATTTTTTAGCATTGTCCCATGCTCCGCCAGCATTGGCCTGGAATATGGCAAGAAGAACTCCGGTGACTGTGCAGCCTGCTAAAAGTCCGCCAAGAGCCTCTTTGCTCACAAATCCAAAAACTACTGGAACAACTATTGCCATCAGGCTGGGAACAACCATTTTTTTTATTGCTGCTGCAGTGGAAATATCAACACATTTTGCGTATTCTGCTTTTGCTTTTCCCTCAAGAAGCCCGGGAATCTCCCTGAACTGGCGTCTTACTTCAACAATCATCTCCTTTGCAGCCTCGCCAACTGCTTTCATTGACATGGCGGAGAAAAGAAAGGGAAGCATTCCACCGATAAAAAGTCCTGCCATAATGCTTGGCTTTGTAATGTCAAGAGCCGGGATGTCTGCCTGGGTCCTGAATGCAGCAAAAAGGGCAAGTGCTGTGAGGGCTGCAGAGCCTATGGCAAATCCTTTTCCTATGGCAGCAGTAGTGTTTCCAACAGCATCGAGGTTGTCTGTTTTCTGCCTGACATCAGGAGGAAGTTCGGCCATTTCTGCAATTCCGCCGGCATTATCGGCAATTGGGCCGTATGCGTCTACAGCAAGCTGAATGCCTGTTGTGGAAAGCATGCCAAGGGCAGCAATTGCAATTCCGTACAGACCCGCGAAATGATGGGCAGTTAAAATAGCTCCGGCAATGCATATTGTTGTAAGGCAGGTTGATGCCATTCCATTTGCTATGCCTGCTATAATGTTTGTTGCAGGCCCTGTTTCAGACTCTGCAGCTATTTTGTGGGCAGGCCCCTTGTCTTTAGATGTGTAATATTCTGGAAACACGCCAACTAACACTCCGGCTACAAGGCCGAATATTGTTGCAAGAAATACATCAGTGCCTGAAATTCCCTTAACTGAAGCAATGGTTATCTCCCCGGGTATAAATTTAACACATACAAAATAAGTCACAACAAGCATGATAGCTGCTGCACCGAAGGTTCCCATGTTGAGCGCTGTCTGGGGGTTGCCGCCCTCCCTGACCCTCACAAAAAAAGTGCCGACAATTGAAACAATTATGCCGGCTGCTGCAATAACAAGGGGAAGTATGACAGCATTGAAATTAGCTCCTGAAAATCCAACTGCTGTTGCTCCCAAAACCATTGCCCCTACAATAGATCCGACATATGATTCAAACAGATCAGCACCCATTCCGGCAACATCACCAACATTGTCACCAACATTGTCTGCTATTGTGGCAGGATTTCGGGGATCATCCTCAGGAATACCTGCTTCAACCTTACCGACAAGGTCAGCGCCCACATCAGCAGCTTTTGTATAGATCCCACCTCCGACCCTGGCGAACAGGGCAATTGAGGAGGCGCCCAGAGAGAATCCACTGATAACCGTGATGACATTTGAAAGGTTTGATGATTCTTCTCCAAGAAGCCCGAAATTTCTATAAAGTATTAAAAGCACTCCAAGTCCAAGCACTCCAAGTCCAACAACGCACATGCCCATTACAGTTCCGCCTGAAAAAGCAACCTTAAGCGCATCGTTCAAGCTTGTTCTGGCAGCATTTGTTGTCCTGGTATTAGCCCCGGTAGCAATGCGCATACCGAAATAGCCCGAAAGTGCAGAGCAGAAAGCTCCTACAACAAATGAAAGAGCTATTAAAGGGTTGCGATAAGCATCAGGGGAACTGTTCATATTTGCTGCTGCAAGAAGAATGGCAACACAAACAACAAATACAGCTAACACTTTATATTCTTTTGAAAGAAAAGCCATGGCTCCCTCCCTGATATGGCCGCAGATTTCCTTCATTTTGTCAGTCCCCATATCCTGCTTGTTTACCCAGTTTGCCTTTATTAACGCAAACAGCAGAGCAATAATTCCAAATACAGGAATAACATAAGTTATTTTCTCCATTCATTTTCTCCTTTCATTTTCAGTTCATTTTGTTTTTAACTCTAATCTATCTGCTGGACCATTTGGTTTCCACTGTGGAACATGTTCATGGCTTTTTCAGGTCCTTGCTTCAGTATTATTGCAATACATTTCTGAATGTTATGAATCACCCCCTTTAATTCATTCTGTTCTTTGTCGCTGAATTTTTGCAGAACATAGTCTGACGGCGGAATTGGGGATTGCGGTTTGCCGATCCCGATGCGGATTCGAATAAAACTGTTTTTTTGTAAACTTTTTATAACAGACTCTATTCCGCGATGACCTGCGCTTCCGCCCTGTTTTTTAACTCTGATCATTCCAAAATCAATGTCCATATCATCATGAATGATAATTATATCCTCAGCAGCAATTTTATAGTAACCGGCAATTGAGCTGACAGCCTCACCACTCAAATTCATAAAAGTTAATGGCTTGGCTATGATGACCTTGCCCCCGCAGTAAGTTCCGACACCAAAAAAAGAGTTGAATCTCTTTTTTTGCAGGGTTATGCCGGATTCAAGAGAAAGACGGTCAACTGCAAGATAGCCAATGTTGTGCCTGGTATCTTTGTATTCATTGCCTGGATTTCCAAGTCCTGCGATCAGTTTCACCAGAGTGTCACCGGATAGCTGCTAAGTCGTGAACTGTTTGTCCGGAACGTGATGCTTTTCCCTGCCTTACTCAGGCAACAACTCCCGGTTTTACGAATAAGCGGGGAAAAACAGCACAGATAAAAATACAGATATTACTTGCCGGAAAGCCCCGCCCCGAATGCTTTCGGGATAGGCGGGTAGCTTCACTATTCCTTGGTTTCAGTTTCAGAGGAAGGCTTTTCAGTTGTTTCAACTTCTCCTTCTTCAGCTTCTTCTTCTTCTCCTTTTTCCTCTTCCTGGACAGTCGGTGAAAGTATGGTTACCACAGGAGAATCAGGATCAGAGTGAACCTGTATGTTTTCTGAAATATTAAGGTCCTCGACATGAAGGGAGTCTCCGATCTGCAATTTAGAAACATCCAGTTCAAGGTGTGGAGGAATATCAGAAGGCAGGCTTTTAACTTCTATTTTGCGGAGTATCTGTCTGAGAATGCCTCCGAATTTTACACCTTCCGGCTTGCCTGTCAATCGAATCTGGATAGTAGCAATTACCTTTTCATCCATTTTTACTGCAAAGAAATCGATGTGTACAATATCGCCTGTAACGGGGTGCCACTGAATTTCTTTAACCATTGCCATGGTATTTTTTGACCCGGGCTGGTTGTCAAAGAAAAGATTAAAGAGCTGGTATTCTCCGGTATTGTGGTGGCCTGGCTTGAATATTTTTTTAATTTCAGATGTGTTGACCGACAGCGGCAATGCAGCAAAATTGCGGCCATATACGACTGCAGGAATTAAGCCTTGAGAATGTAATTTCTTGACTGAACTTTTTCCTGTCTTGTCTCTGATGGTTGAGTGAATAACGGTTAGCTCTTTCATGGTTTCTCCTAAATCAGTTATTGCTAATGTGGCAAAATTAAATTAATTAAACAAACAGTGAACTTACAGAGTCGTTACTGTTTATTCTTTTTATAGCCTCTGCAAAAAGTTCGGCAATTGACAGAACCTTTATTTTTGATGAACGTCCGGCTTTATCATTAAGCGGAATGGTGTTTGTTACCACAATTTCTTCAAGACATGAATTGGTAATTTTTTCAATTGACGAGCCTGAAAGAACAGGATGAGTGCAGCAGGCTGATACTGATTTGGCACCTCTTTTAAAGACTGCATCAGCAGCACTGGTAAGAGTCCCGGCAGTGTCGACCATGTCATCAAGTATAAGCGCATTTTTACCTTCAATATCCCCAATAATATTCATGACTTCAGCTTCATTTGGCCGCAGGCGACGCTTGTCTATAATGGCTATTGATGCCCCTAATCTTTTTGCCATGGCGCGTGCCCGTTCAACACCGCCGGCATCAGGGGAAACAATTACCAGGTCATTGTTATTGTATTTTTTAATAAAATATTTCAGGATAATCGGAGACGAAAAAAGATTATCCACAGGAATATTGAAAAAGCCCTGAATCTGTCCAGCGTGGAGATCCATGGTCAGAATTCTGTCAGCACCGGCAGTTGTCAGCAGGTCTGCAACAAGTTTTGCAGTGATTGGCGCCCTGGGGGAGACCTTTCTGTCCTGTCGTGCATATCCATAATACGGAATAGCAGCAGTAATTCGTTCTGCGGAAGCCCTTTTAAAGGCATCTATCATGATGAGAAGTTCCATCAGGTGGTCATTGCCGGGTGTGCATGTGGGCTGGACAATAAAAACATCCATGCCCCTGACATTTTCCTGAATTTCAAGCATTATCTCACCGTCACTGAATGTGGTCACATTGGCTTTTCCCAGGGAAAAGTCAAAGAAACCACAGATTTCATTTGCCAGAGCGATGTTGGCATTGCCTGAAAATATTTTTAAAGAATTCAACTCTGTCCTGCCTCCTCATGATTGCTTTTACCCCATTAACAATATGGGGAATAGAATAACTTGATTATAAAAGAGAAATTATAAGCTGTGGACTATAAAAGCCTTATGACTGGTCCGAAGGGTTAGCCCGGATAATGCTTTTTCAGCATCTTCCCTGGCTGAAAAGACTCCGAACACAGATGATCCGCTACCGCTCAATAAGGAACCGGCTGCCCCTGCTTTCATTAAATTATTGTTTATTTTTTTTATCTCAGGATACATGGAAAAAACGATATCCTCAAAATCATTTACAAGCATCGAAACTGTGTTTTCGATATTGGCAACAGAATTTTCAACTATAATATTTTTCCCCCTTTTTGTCAATAAATTATATTTACTGAATGCGTTATATGCCCACCTGGTTGAAATGTTTAAACCCGGAAAGACAACAAGGAACCAGAGCTTTGTTTTTAATGTTAAAGGCTTTAATTTTTCTCCAATGCCAGTGGCAATTGCTGTGTTAAACTCAGAAAGGAGAAAAGGAACATCAGCCCCAATTGACAGGGATAGTTTTTGCAAATACTTTAACGATAAATTCAAATTCAGAAGAGTGTTCAGACCTTTAAGTGTTGTTCCGGCATTACTGCTCCCCCCCCCAAGTCCGGCTCCCGCGGGTATTTTTTTATTAATATTTATGGACAGCCCTGTGGCAAGCCTCTGATCGTTAATTAGAAAAGATGCTGCCTTGAATGCAAGGTTGTTATAGTCAACAGGGATTGAGGGGTCATTAACAGTTACCCTGATACCTTTCTCAGAAGTGGTTTTCAGTGTTATTTCATCATACAGACTGATTTTTTGAAAAATGGTCCGTATTTCATGATATCCGTCTTTTCTTTTTTTCAGTATTTCAAGCCTGATATTAATTTTTGCCGGTGAATACAGTGTCAGGCTGTCTTGCAGGGGCTTTTTATTGTTTGGAATCATGCTTTTTCTTTTTTGACTTCTTCTATGTAGCGCAGCCTTAAATCGTGCAGCAAATTTTCAAAAAGTGAGTGTTCATCTTTTGTCAGATTACCGGCAGTTTTTTCTTTCAGCAGGCCTAAAATATCAATTGTCTGTTTGGCCATGGGCAGATTCCGCTGTTTTTTGTCTGTTACAGGATCCGGAATTTCCCCGAAATGAAACAGGGCTGATGAACTCAGTGAAAGGATAAAAGAAGAGAAACTAACCTCAGGTATGGGAGGAGATCCCTCAGTTTCTGTTTTTTTTAAACTGTCATCATGAGACGAGCTATTCTTTTCAGCCCCATCCTTTGAAGTTTCATCCGATGTTTTCCTGCTTTCACCATCTGATGAAAAAATCCTTTTGTCTTTTACAGTAAATCCTTTTTCTGTTTTATCTTCCATAAGTATCTCCCTGAATATTATGTTGTATTGTCAAAACAAACCACAGTGAACACAGAGTGTTCTGTGGTTCATGTTTCTTCTTCCTGTTTTTTATCAGCATTTTGAAGATCCCTGCTTTTCTGCCAGGTGTAATAGATTCTTTGAAAAACAGTTATATTGGCAAATATGGCCAGCACCCAGAACACGGGTTTCATGAGGTTGAAGTAGCATCCGGCTGATATGATTATTATTCTTTCAGCTCTTTCCATTATTCCTACATTGCAACTGCTCAAAAAAATTTCTGCTCTTGCTCTGGTGTAGGGTGTAAGGACTATTCCGATGAAAGCCGCAGAACAGAGGATTATCATATTGAAATCCCCTTTAAGGCTGTAATGGAGAATGAAAGCAATCAAAATTGCCATGTCAGAATAGCGGTCTATTACAGAGTCTGCAAACCCTCCGAAATGAGAAACTTTTTTCATGGTTCTTGCAATTGCTCCGTCAAGGATATCAAAAAAACCGGCAACCAGGATCAGGATAGAAGCTGTTTTCCAGTAACCGAACAGTATGCAGGCTGCTGAAAGCAGATTGAATGAAAGCCCGACCAGTGTCAGTAAATTTGGATTCACACTGGAAAGGAAACTGCTTTGTATAAGCAATGAAAGATATCCATCCAGTTTATGCCCTATTTTTTTACTCAGCATCTGTTTTTAGCTGACCTTTCCCTGCTTCTGCAATTTGTGTAGTGTCATGTCAACCCGGATTTTGCAGTCCCTATTTCAGCGTAAAGAAGCAAAATCCGGGATAATAAAAAAGGAAAGGAATTTATTCTGTTTTCCTTTCCCCTTTTACTTTTTTACACAACCACTTATTTGTCAAGCAAAAAGCTTTATTTATCTGTTTCCTCGAATTCAGCATCAACAACATTTTCATGTGCATTTGCTTTTGGTTCAGCTTTTGCAGCCTCTGAATCTTGGGGCTGATCAGCAGAACCTGTCTCAGACTGGGCTGCATTGGCAGTATTTTTATACATGAGTTCTGCAAGCTTGTGGGATGCAGTGTTAAGAACCTCCATTTTTTTCTTTATCTCGTCAGTATCGCCTTTTTCAATTGCCTCTTTTGTCTCTTTAATTGCATCTTCCACAGCTTTTGAATCAGGCTCAGGTATTTTATCCCTGTTCTCATTCAGGACTTTTTCCGTTGTGTATACAAGGTTATCTGCCTGGTTTCGTATTTCAATCTGTTCACGCTTTTTTTTGTCTTCTTCAGCATGTGATTCTGCATCTTTGACCATTGAATCTATTTCCTCCTTGGCAAGTCCGCTGGAAGCAGTAATGGTAATTTTTTGTTCTTTTCCAGTTCCCATGTCCTTTGCGGAGACATTAACAATGCCGTTTGCATCAATGTCAAAGGATACTTCTACCTGAGGCACTCCTCTCGGTGCAGGTGGTATCCCAACCAACTGGAACCTCCCAAGGGTTCTGTTTGCACTGGCCAGTTCTCGCTCGCCCTGCAGAACATGAATTTCTACGCTTGTCTGGTTGTCAGCAGCTGTTGTAAAAATTTCGCTTTTTCTTGTTGGAATTGTAGTATTTCGCTCAATCAGTTTTGTTGTAACTCCACCCAGGGTCTCAATTCCAAGTGACAGGGGGGTGACATCAAGCAAAAGAACATCTTTTACTTCTCCTCCAAGAACGCCTGCCTGGACAGCTGCTCCAAGTGCAACAACTTCATCCGGATTTACCCCCTTATGCGGTTCTTTGCCAAACATTTTTTTTACAATTTCCTGAACTTTCGGAATCCTGGTTGAACCACCAACAAGTATTGCCTCATTGATTTCACTTGGTTTAAGCCCCGCATCCTTTAATGCGCTTTCACATGGCCGCATTGTTTTTTTTATGATGTCTTCAACCATCTGCTCAAACTTTGCTCTGGTAAGCTTAATGTTGAGGTGCTTGGGGCCTGAAGCATCAGCTGTTATAAACGGCAGATTTATTTCAGTTTCAAGGGTTGATGAAAGCTCTATTTTTGCCTTTTCAGCGCCCTCTCTGAGCCTTTGGAGTGCCATTTTATCATTGCTGATATCGATACCCTGGTCTTTTTTAAACTCATCTATCAGCCATTCTATTATTTTCTGGTCAATATTATCACCGCCAAGATGAGTGTCGCCGTTGGTTGCTTTAACTTCAATAACATTATCGCCAACTTCAAGGATTGAAATGTCAAATGTTCCACCTCCAAAATCATATACAGCTACTGTCTCATCCTTTTTTTTGTCCAGACCGTAAGCTAAAGCTGAAGCAGTGGGCTCATTTATTATTCTGAGTACGTTAATCCCTGCAATGGTCCCGGCGTCCTTTGTTGCCTGCCTCTGGCTGTCATTGAAATAAGCCGGTACAGTAATGACAGTGTCTTTAATGTCCTGACCCAGGTACGCATCAGCTGACTTTTTCAATTTCTGAAGAGTTTTTGCTGAAATTTCCTGGGGTGTATACTGCTTGCCGTTGGCCTCAATCCTGACATCCCCGTTAGGTCCTTTAACAACTTTATAAGGAACCATTTTCATCTCTTCGGTTACCTCATCATATTTGCGTCCCATAAATCTTTTTATGGAATAAATTGTGTTTTCAGGGTTTGTAATTGCCTGTCGTTTTGCAACCTGCCCAACAAGTATTTCTCCATCTTTTGTAAAAGCAACGCATGAAGGTGTAAGTCTGTTCCCTTCCTCGTTAATCAGAACAGTTGGTTCTCCACCCTCCATTACTGCTACTACGGAATTTGTTGTACCTAAATCAATGCCAATTGCTTTCCCCATTGTTATCCTCCTTAAGAAGTTCAAAATTCATCAGAGCTTTTTAGTCTTTTATGATAAAAATTTCTGTTCCCCATCCATTAATTAATTACAATATCCGGGGTTAAGTTATTGTTTGTCATGAAATATAATCATGAGTTGCCTGCGAGTCAATGGGTATTATGTATTTTTATTATAAAAACTATAATTTAATCCAGATATTGCAATCCCGACGTGTCGGGATTGCAATATCTGGATTAAAAATATCTAATTGACAGGTAAAGTGACAGGGTTTGGGATTTTTTTTGATTATACCCCGAAATTTGCAGTAGAAACCATTTGGTGAATCTGCGTTCAGTTAACCATTACCTGAAACGGGTTTTACTACTCTCTGCGCGAATAGTTTTCAAAACGTGTATATTCGTTTACAAATGCAAGGCGTATCTCCCCGGTTGGTCCATTTCGCTGTTTTCCAATAATAATATCAGCTATTCCTTTTGATTCATCGGAGTCAGGATGATAAACTTCGTCCCTGTAAATAAATATTATTACGTCTGCGTCCTGTTCAATTGCGCCTGATTCCCGCAGATCTGACATCTGGGGTTTTTTAATGGTTCGGTCCTCAACTCTGCGATTCAGCTGGGACAGGGCAATTACAGGAATATTAAGTTCTTTGGCCAATGCTTTGAGGGACCTGGAAATTTCCGAAATCTCCTGTTCTCTGCCATCGGATCTGGATCGTCCTGCGCTCATAAGTTGAAGATAATCAACAATCACCATCCCAAGGCCGTGCTCAGCTTTCAGCCTCCGCGCTTTGGCACGCATTTCAAGAACAGAAATGCCGGGTGTGTCGTCTATAAAGATCTTTGTTTCAGCTAACTTGCCGGCTCCCATGGCTAATTTGCCCCATTCTGATTCAGCTATATACCCGCTCCTTAACTTGTGATTATCAACTCTGGCCTCTGCACACAGCATCCTGAGGGCAAGCTGTTCCTTGGACATTTCAAGTGAAAAAATTGCTGTTGATATATCTGCTTCATGGGCAGCATGTTGAGCAATGTTTAAGCAGAAAGCAGTTTTACCCATACTGGGTCTGCCGGCTACAATAATTAAATCTGATGGCTGGAAACCGGAAGTCAGGTAGTCGAGATCAGAAAAACCTGAAGGCACACCTGTTATGAGTTCTTTTTTTTCATAAAGCTTCTCAATATTTTTAAAGGAAGATGTTATGATCTCTTTTAGAGGATAAAATGATGGTTTTATCTGATGTTCAGCGATTCTGAAAATAGCTTTTTCTGAAAAATCAAGTATGTCTTCAACATTATCCCCTGCTTTCATTGCCTTTGACGCAATTTCAGTTGCAGAGCTGATGAGGTTTCGCAGAATGGCTTTTTCTTTGATTATTTTTCCATAGTATTCTATGTTTGCAGCAGTAGGAATCTTTTCAGAGAGGTCTGCAATATAGGAAGCGCCGCCAACCTGTTCGAGCTTACCCTTTTTGTTTAAAATTTCAGTGATTGTAATTAAGTAAGCAGGCTCGTTTTTATTGAACAGATCGATCATGCACTGATATATAATGCGGTGTGACTCATAATAGAAATCATCAGGGCTTAATGTTTCCAGTGCTCTTGACAGTGCTTCATTTTCAAGCAGGACAGCTCCTAAGAGGCACTGTTCAGCATCAGTGTTTTGAGGTGGGACATTAGGGGAGGTAATATTTCCCATAAATTTAATGAATTAATTACTCATGACGACTGCTTTTTGATTTGTTCTTATGATTCATAAATTTTCAGGGGCTATCACTCTTTAACTACCCAAACTTTCAGGGAAGCAGTAACTTCGGGGTGAATTTTAACAGGAACAGAATATATTCCTAATTTTTTTATGGGCTCTGAAAGGATTATTTTCTTTTTGTCAATTTCAATCCCTTCGTTTTTAAGGTTGTTTTGAATGTCAGCAGTGGTTACTGAGCCAAAAAGCTTATCTTCTTCGCCGGCAGTTTTTGTGATTGTGCAGGAGATTGATTCAATTTTTTCAGCTAATCCCATCCCCTCTTTCTTTATCTTGTTGAGTTTTTCCTGCACCTGTCTTTTCTGGTGCTCTAAACTTTTTACATTTTGAGTTGATGCTCGGACTGCTTTATTGTTAGGAACAAGAAAATTCCTGGCATATCCATCTTTTACTGTAATTATGTCACCAGCTGAACCAAGTTGCGATATGTCTTCAGTAAGGATCACTTTCATTTTTGTTACATCCTGTCTGTATTGTTGTTTTTGGTTTATTATACTGCATTGTTAACTGTGAATCAGTTGCAGGAAAAGATTTTAAGACAACTGTTTTTTTTATGCTTATTTTAAATAACGGTACAGCGCACCACCTTTATAAATGATTTATTATATTTTAAATAACAGGTTCTAAGTTGCAGGGAAGAATAATTGCTTATTCATGCACTGGTAACAGTAAAAGGTACTATGGATACTACGCGCGCTCTTTTAATTGCTTTTGCAACAAACCTTTGATGCTTTGCACAGTTGCCTGAAATTCTTCTTGGAATGATTTTTCCTCTTTCCGAAATAAAATACCGGAGTGCATTAAAGTCCCTGTATGATAAACTGAATGTATCATCTGAGCAAAAGCGACATATTTTTTTCTTGAAAGCTATTCTTTTTTTCATTGGAAACCGCTTGCGTCTCAACTTTACCTCCCGAGTCCGGTTTAGCCGGATAAAAAATATTTATAATTTATTTACTGATGGTCTCTCAAAACATATAATTTCCCGGCAAGCCGGAATCTGTGAAAGGCTTTGTGCTGCTTCTCTGCGGATTTGCAGGTCTTGAATTTAAAATTTTTACTATGGCCATCAAATTTTTACTTTTTTTATCAGTTTATTTACTGTGCGAATATAAATTATTCGTTTGTTGCAGCAGTATCCGTGCTCTTTTCAACAGGGGTGCTTTCAATGGTTTTTTCAGGTTTATCAGAAGCACTTTGTTCTGTCTCTTTATTCTCCAGGGTCCTGGCAGTCTCTTTGAAAGCAAAATTCTTTTGTAAAGAATAATTATTATATCTTAAAACAGACTCATTAAATTTAACTATACGTTCAATTTCATTTAAAATTTCATTATTGCCCATATAATACAGAAAACAGTAGTATCCTTTTGACTGTTTTTTTATCTGGTATTGAAAATTCTTTTTTTCCCATTTTTCAGTCTTAAGAACACTGCCCTTGTGACTGGTTATCAGTTCGCTAAGACTGTTAATTATATTATCAATGTCTGATTCACTGGTTTCGGGATGAAAGATTAGACAGAGTTCATATCCTCTCAAAACAAATTCCTCCTAAAATTACAGATGTTAGATCCAATATAAATTCAGATCAGGATCTCTTTTATTTTAATCTCTGTTAACAGCTGCCTGTGGCCTGTTTTCTTTTTGTAACCCTTCCTTCTTTTGGATTTAAAGATAATAATCTTGTCACCTTTTGTCTGTTTACTGATTTGTCCGGTAACTTTTGTATCTGAAAGAATGGGTTTGCCGATTTCCAGATTGTTGTTATCGTCAAGGTACATTAAAACATTTTCAAATGTCACATCATCACCAGCGTTGCCCTCTATTTTTTCAACCCTGATAATGTCACCTGGACTGACCTTGTATTGTTTCCCACCTGTTTTTACTATTGCATACATGTGCCTGGCTCCTGGATGATTGCCATATAAAGTAAATTGTTAAATACCATTAGTAGTACTTAAAGAAATTGAATTTACTATTATAAATTTATTTTTAATCCATTGTCAAGCAGTTTTGTCTGTTTTTTGTTGTGATTTATGAGAATTTTTAATTAGAGCGGGGTTGGGGGCAAATGACCTGCTTTGCGCAATCCAGTCTGTTGAAAATTCAGGATTTAATTGTAAAGCAGCGGAATTAAAGCATCTATATGTTTTGTTGCTTTTATTTTGCGAATAGCAAAAGTTTCAAGCTGTCTTATCCTTTCCCGTGATACACCCAGGGCTTCTCCAATCTCCTGGAGAGTGTGCTCGGAATTGATTCCGATTCCAAAGCGCAACCGTAGAATTCTTTCATCCCTGGGAGAGAGATTTTTAAGAATTTCATTTATTTGCTCCGCGATCTGGTATTTAAGCATATGGTCCATTGGTGAAGGTGGGGGTGTTTTGTCCGGAATACATTCATGCAGAACAGTACCATCTTCTCCGAAAGGGGTTTCCAGGGAAACAGGATCTTTAATGACCTGTAATGCAAAATATAAATTCTTTGTTTCAGCATCAGCAGCATGATCAAGGTGTGTGGAGCCGGAATCACCGGTTTTTTTCGAATCTTTCAAAGCTTTTTTTATCTTCTCATTGATGTAAACCGGTACTCTTATGGTTGATGCCTTGTCCTCGATTGCTCGAATTATGGTTTGCCGTATCCACCAGCTTGCATATGTGCTGAGACGATTTCCAAGCCTGTAATCAAACTTTTCAATTGCCTTTAATAACCCGATGTTTACTTCCTGGATGAGGTCAGAAAGAGGCAGCCCCCTGTCGCTGTATTTTTTTGCAATTCCTACTACAAGCCTGAGGTTTGCAGTAGCCAGTAAATGCTTTGCAAAAAGTGATTTTTTTTCAAAATATAAATACTGCCGGAGTATATGCAGCAGCGTTTTATCTGTTTTTTTCGGGCGCACTTTTCGAAGAAACGGACGAATTTTTTTTGTAATATTTTTTTTGTAAAGATTTAAGACGTCTACTTTTTGTGCAGTATCTAACAGCGCTGAGACATTTTTTGCTTTTTCACGGGTAAGCTTTTTCAGCCTGTAGCAGGAAATTTCCCTTTTTCCCTTATCTATTTCTTTTTCAATTGATTTAATTGTTTTTTCTAAATTTTTAATCTTTTTGACTGATTTATTAAGTTCAAAAATCTCATTGTCAAGTTTTTCGGGTGAAAACCTGATTGTTCTGTTTATTGTTCCCCAGCAAATAATTTTTGAAAAACAGTTGAGCCATTGTTGAGTCAAGATAGTTTTTTCGTATTCTGATTCGCTCAGAGTTTTTGCAAGAACCTGTTCCTGCTCTCTGGATATAAGTGGTCGTTTCCTGATATCGCATAAATATGCTGATAAGATATTTTCATCGTGAGATTTAGAAGTAGTGTTTCCAGAAGCAGATCTGTCTTTCAAGAGATTCACGCCAGGCTCAGTGATTGTTTTGTCATTTGTTGCAGGATTATGTATTGATTGCCTGCTGGTCAGTTTGGGATGCTTTTTGTCATAATGGCTCATTCTGGCCCCCTGTTTTTGTAAAATACAGCTGGTTAAAATCTCTTATTAACAATAATAATCATTACTGCTAATTTGTCAAGAATATTTTTTCAGGTGGAACGACAAGAAGTTGTCATTTCGAAAGAGCAGAACGATTGAGAAATCCTGTTGTTTAGTGATGAGATTTCTTGTTTAATTCGAAATAACAGAATCAGGCATGGGATTCCTCCCGGCTGAAAGCCGGGATCTAAAATAGGGTACTCTTTTTTATTGTGAATAATCCGGCAAGCTAAATGCCCCTTTTGAGGAGCTTTTATGGAGTTAAGGCATGTGTTTTAAATAATCTTCCCTGAAATGTTTAATGGTGGAAAGAACAGGCATTGGTGCTGTTTTTCCAAGGGCGCAGGCTGATGCTTGTATTATGGGTTCTGCTATTTCCTGAAGCAATGGCAAGTCTTCCTTTTTACCTCTGCCAGCCAGGATTTCATCCAGGATGTCAAGGAGCCTGCATACTCCCTCGCGACAGGGTACGCATTTTCCACATGATTCATTAACAAAAAAGTCTGTAAAGTAACGGGCAATCTGAACCATGTCAGTATTATCGTCCATAAAAACCATTCCGCCTGATCCTAACATGGAGCCTGCAGTTTTCAGATTATCATAATCAACAGTCAACTCTTCCATTTTGCATGGAAGGACACCGCCGGAAGGCCCCCCTGTCTGGATGGCTTTTAATTTATTGTCACCTTCAATCCCTCCGCCTATATCATTAATAATTTCTTTAAGGGGAGTACCCATGTCAACCTCGATCATTCCTGCCCTGGCAATATTTCCGGCAAGTGAAATAACTTTAGTGCCTTTACTTTTGTCGCTTCCGATTGCACTGTACCAGCTGCTTCCTTTCATAATAATTACCGGCACATTTGCCCATGTCTCAACATTGTTAATGCAGGTAGGCTTGCCGAAAAGTCCTTTAACGGTGGGGAATGGAGGTCTCTGGTGCGGTTCACCTATTTTTCCCTCAATGCACGAAATTAGTGCTGTTTCCTCACCGCAAACAAAACGGCCACCGCCCTCCTTAATATTTACGGTCATACTGAAAGAAGTTCCTAAAATTTTGTTGCCAAGCAGTCCTGCCTCTGTGGCATCATGGACAGCCTTTTGAAATCTTTTTAAAGCAATGCGATAGTTGTCTCTGATGTAAACATAAGCTGCTTTTGCGCCGATAGCATATGCTCCTATAATAATCCCTTCAAGTACCGAGTGCGGGTCTGATTCAAGAAAGCTTCTGTGCATTCCTATTCCCGGCTCACCTTCGCTGACATTGCAGATAATGTACTTCTCATTGCCCCTGGCCTGCCTGCAGCTTTTCCATTTCAGGCCGGCAGGAAATCCACCCCCGCCACGGCCTCGAAGACCGGATTTTGTGATTTCATGGACTATCTCTTCAGGTTTCATCCCAAGGGCTTTTTCAAGTGCTTCATAACCTCCGAGGGCAATGTATTCAAAAATATTTTCAGGATTAATGATCCCTGCAGTTCTTAATATTATTCTGTGTTGTTTTTTAAGGAAGTCAATTTCATTGACTGGTTTTATATTGCTGCAGGTCCCGGAAGTCGGGTAAAATGCATACTTTATCTTTCCCGATAAGATATGTTCCTCTTCTTCAACACGTGCAACTGCCAGGTTCTCAAGTATTCCTTCAGTTGCAAGCAGATCAAGTATCCGGGGAACATCCTCTTCCGTAACATTGCCGTACATAATTTTAGGCTTTGCAGGAGGATGCACCTCAACAACTGGTTCGATGTGGCAAAGACCGTTGCAACCAACCTGAACAACGTCAGCGTCCAGATTTCTTGATGTTATCCCCTGCACTATTGCATCAAGGATTCTGTCAGCTCCTTTTGCCACGCAGCAGGTTGAAGTTCCAACGTTAATTCTTGTTTTGTCTGGAAACAGGAGTCCGTGACCTTTTTTCTTTGCTTTTGATAGATCTGATGAGTTCTTTATTTTCATTTTGTCCTCATTTGGATAAAAGGAGTTAATGCCTGAATTTAAATTTATAATGAATTAATTTTTACTTTAGCCTCTTCACCATTATAAATCCTGCCGTCAATTTCAACAACAGGTGCACAGTCACAACAGCCAAGGCATAGAGTCTTTTCCAGGGTTGTGTCAGAAGGGCCAGAAACCACCTTCTCAATTTCCTGTGATAAATTATTGGTGTCTTTAAGATGACAGGATGTGCCACAGCATTGCTTGATATGATGTTTGCCCTGAGGATGCAGTTTGAATGATTTGTAAAATGTTACTATGTTATAGATTGTACTTAAGTTAATATCGCATCTATTGCTGACAGCACTTAATGCTTCTACAGGAAGATACCCGATTTTGTCCTGAATGTCATGAAGGATGTACATCAAACTATCCTGTGTTGTCCCGTGGCGGGCTATTGTTTTATCTATTATCTCAGGGTCAAAATCACCTAATTCGTTGAATTTTTTAAGAATGCTGCTTTTAAAAGGCTCAGGAACGATTTCATGAACAACTGATATAACATGGTCTTCCGAAAAAGGATTGCCCTGGGCTTTCTGGCAGATAACACCTAACAGTTTCTCCCTGAACACCTCCCTCATGGCCTCAGGTACTTCGTTGAGCATTATCTTAAACATGGTCTGACTTTTGCCGGTCCATTGATCTGAAGAATCGCTGTTTGCTGAAGGCACTTTCCCCCCGGGTTTTTCCAGGGATAGAGCCTGTATAAGGACACTTTTTTGCGGTTCCGGCAAGTCCTCCCTGACCATGCGTACCACTGTATCAGAGGTTGCTGGTTTGCCTGCTGCCCTGGCAGCCAGAATTTCCATCAGCTTTGGTTTCAGCATTTCCCGCATTGCTTCCGGAACAGCTTCCATCAGCTTTTCAAACATTTTTTCACCATCGGGCGACCATGTTAATTCTGCCATCAATTGCTCCTTTTATATTTCATAATATAATAATAGTTATCTTCGAGTTCTGTTTCACTGTTTGTTCTTCATGTTTTTCCAGAATGTGTTAATGAAATATGTGGATTCAAATACCTGTCTTTGTTTTTTCTTTCAGTTTATGAAAAAAAACATCAGCTTCCTCCTGGAGTGATTCAATCTGTTTTGACTTCCAGGATGAAAATCGATCCTGCTTTTTAATGTAATCTTTCAGTGGTCTGGGGTTTGTTTCATCTGTTGTAACCTGATAGTATCCGCTGGATATTTCATATAATGGAAAAAGTCTTGTTTCAACAGCCATTCTTCCAAGCCTGACAGTTTCCTGTGGCTCGAATCCCCATCCTGCCGGACACGGGCAAAGAATATGGATATAGGCGTGACCATCAGCTTCCCATCCTTTGTTTACCTTTTCAAAAAGATCAAAGGGATGGCTTGGGCATGCAGTTGCAGTGTATGCATAATCGCTTGAAGCAGCTATTGCAGGGAGTTTTTTTATTAAGGAGTTGTTTTTAATTCTGCTTTCAGTGCATTCGTTGTCAAAACAGATGTTAAGGATGTTGTCATTTTCCTTTGGAACACTTAAAAGTGCTGGCAGTGCCTGGCCGGACGGCTGGTCAGTAGTTTTAAAAATCGAGGATTGTTTCCACGGTATCTGCCACCTGGCTTTTTCCAGGGTTTTGTCATTTTCGTTAAGGGCTTTATAAACATGTCTTACAGCCAGAGCTACACCGCACCCGGCACATGCGCTGTGCCCTTTTTTTGAAAAGCACTCTCTGAAAGTTAACAGCTGCGCTGCAAAAAGACTGAATTTATCCATTGTTAATCTGCCTCCTGCATTGTAACAGCACCAAACCAGCATTCCCTGTGACATATACCGCAGCCCTTGCACAGATTCATATCCACATCAAAGTATCCATCTTCCTGTCTGCTTATAGCAGCATCAGGACAGTACACATAACACAGGGCACAACGTGCACATAAATCTTTGTCCCAGACCGGCATTAATTCGGGTTTTTCCTCTGATTTGAAAGGAAGCACCTTGCCGGTTTCCAGCAGATGGCAGGCAATACTTTTCTGTTTGAATGTTTTGTTGACCAATTTATTACTCCTTATAAACAGGTTAAAAGACCATATGGACAAGTTGACAGTTGAAGAGCAAATAGTGACTGTTATTATGACCTATTTTACTTATATTTGAACAGGTAAAATGTCAAGAGCTTTTTAACCCTTTGTCATAATTGTTCAATTTCATATTTACCAAATGACAAAAACTTTTTTCTGTTTATGATTGATAAAAAAATTTTATTCTGCTATGAAAGTGAACCATGTAATTCAGAAGTGCTTTTCTATTTACATTTAAAGGAAGGGTATACTATGACAATAATCGACAAGCTTTTTAGAAAATCACCCTTTAAGCCTCTGATGGAGCATGCCGAGAGTGTGCTGGAATGTGTTGAACTGATAGAAACCGTAATTAACGCATGGTTTGAAGAAAAATGGGATGAAATTGAAGACCTTAGAAAACTGATGTCTGAAAAGGAGAAAGAAGCTGATGAGAAAAAAATAAATATCAGACAAACGCTTCCCAAATCGCTGTTTTTTCCCGTGCCACGTGGTGACCTTATGAGAATACTTAATAATCAGGATAACATTGCTGACACTGCAGAGGATCTCTGTGTGATCCTGGTCTTAAGAAGGACAAGGCTGCCCGCTGAACTGAAAGAAGATGTGAAATGCCTGGCACAAAAGTGTATGGAATCCTGTCGCATTGTTTTAGGCGCTACAGAAGCCCTTGATCTTCTTATGGAAGCCTCATTCAGCGGCCCTGAGGCTGAAAGGGTGATTAAAATTGCTGATAAAGCTGACAAGCTTGAGTATGAGGCTGACAGTATTGCACAGGGTGTATTGAAAAAAATGTTTCAAATGGAAGACAGGTTAGACCCTGTTAACATTATTTTCTGCATGAAGATTTTTAAGACCTTGGGTATTCTTGCAAATCATGCTGAAAACTGCGGTGACAACCTGAGGCACTTAATAATATGCAGGGCTTAAAACCCGGAATTTGCAGTCCCGTTGAAATCGGGACTGCGGGACAAAACCCCTTGCTGCAATGCTTATTTCACGATTTTGCGCCTCAACAGATCTATTGATATGCCTGCGTCACAAAATCGTTCCAACAGCGCATTTCGCTATGGGGTTTTTGCCCCTTAGCTACGACCTCTACTGCAAAATCTGTTTTAAAACAAGACAGAGAATGTGGTACACAAATAATGTTTTTCATGTTTCTTTTCTAAGGAGGGTCTGACTATTTTTCTTCTGTATGCTGCTTTGATAGTTGGATTTTATTCCGCATGGAGTATTGGTGCCAATGATGTTGCTAACTCCATGGGGACTGTTGTTGGCTCAAAAGCTCTCAGCCTGAAACGGGCTGTAATTATTGCCGGGGTGTTTGAATTTTGCGGTGCTGTGTTTGTAGGCTCAAGTGTTACAAACACTGTCCGGAAGGGTATTATCGACATTGCATATTTTACAAACACACCGGAACTACTAGCCTATGGTATGTTTTCTGCACTCCTTTCAACAGCTATTTTCCTGCATGTCGCAACATTTTACGGAATGCCGGTTTCAACAACTCATTCAATAGTGGGCTCGGTATTCGGTTTCGGACTGGTTACGGCTGGTGTCGGCTCTGTTCACTGGGGAAAAATGTTGAGTATTGCCGCGACCTGGTTTTTTTCACCCCTGTTTGGCGGCCTGATAGGGTTTATCCTTTTTATTATAATCCGCAGACTTGTTTTGTCCAGGGAGCATCCTTTTGCTGCGGTTATAAAAGTTGCTCCATATCTTGTTTTTACTCTTTTTACAATGCTTGTACTTGCTGTATTCTACAAGGGGCTTAAGAACCTTCATCTGGATCTTTCTTTCCCCCGTGCCCTTCTCTGTGCAGTTATTGTTGGAGCAGTTGCAGCACTGATTTCACGGATAATTTTTTTGAAAAGAAAGGATATTGAGGGGACCACAGTTTCCCTGCAGGATGAATATAAAAAAACCGAAAAGGTGTTTGCCGTGCTGCAGCTTTTTACCTGTTCGTATATAGCATTTGCTCATGGAGCAAATGATGTTGCCAATGCAATAGGGCCGCTTGCAGCTATTTTTTCCATTGTTCAATCCGGGTCCGTAGAAATGAAGGTGGGCGTGCCAATGTGGATTTTAGTGTTGGGGGGCGCTGGAATTGTTCTGGGCCTTGGTACCTACGGATACAAGGTGACCGAAACCATAGGTAAAAAAATTACCGAGATCACACCCTCCCGCGGGTTCTGTGCAGAGTTCAGCGCAGCCACCACAGTGCTTTTATGTTCAAAGATGGGCATCCCAATTTCAACAACACATACAATTGTAGGTGCGGTCATAGGAGTTGGTTATGCACGTGGTATTGCAACAATAGATTTTGGGATAATAAAAAACATAGTTGCTTCCTGGATTTTAACTATTCCCATAGCTGCATTTGCGACAGTAGTTTTCTATAAAATTTTAACCATGATATTTGTTTAGCCATGAAGGTTGCAGTTATTGGCGCCGGGGCGATGGGAAGTTTTTTTGCCGGCATGATTTCAAAAGCAGGGGATGAAGTGTGGCTTGTGGGGAGAACATCTGCGCTGATTGAAACCATAAAAAAGAAGGGGCTTTTGATAGAGGATGGGTGTCAAAGGCTGAACATACGGTTTAATACAATTACTTCATCTCCTGAAACAATCGGAATCGTTGATCTTGTTATTATCTTTGTAAAAGCCTGTGACACTGCAGAAGCAATAAAAGATGCAGCTCCAGTCATATCAAAAAAGACTACGGTATTGACACTTCAGAATGGTTTTGGTAATATTGAAGAAATACTCAAGTCCGTGGATGAGGGGCAGGTGATAGCAGGCACAACAGCACATGGAGCGACCCTCATTGGCTATGGCCATGTAAAACATGCAGGCAGTGGGGAGACCGTACTTGGAGCGGTTGGAGGCTCTGCCAGTGCCAGAATCCCTGCTGTTAAGGAGCTTTTTGACAGGGCAGGTATCAGCACCAGGATATCTGAAGATATTAATGCTGTTTTGTGGGGCAAGCTTATTGTAAATATCGGTATAAATCCACTGACAGCCCTCATGAAGATAAAAAATGGCTCTATTTTGAAAAACCCTCCGCTTTGTAACATTATGCACGAGGTGGTACAGGAAGGGGCAGGGGTAGCAGGAAAGATGGGTATACGATTGCCTTTTCATGATCCAGTTGAGCAGGTGGAAAACGTTTGCAGGTCAACCTCAGGCAATAATTCATCCATGCTTCAGGATGTCGAGGCCGGAAGGAAAACAGAAATTGACCAGATAAACGGTGCTGTTGTTGCATGCGCAGAAGAGGTAAATTTTGCTGTTCCTGTTAACAGAATGCTGTCCACTCTGGTGCAGGCAATGGAAGATATCAGGGGGAGTACCTGACAGGCTTTCTCAGGCATGGAATGACAGGAATCATTAAAGTAAATGTGAAAATGGAATTAAATAATTACTGTTGCAGCGGAATGCTCATAATATTGATTAGTGTGTCAATATTTATTTTATGAAGGGATATTTGTAATGCCTAAAACAATCCTTGTGATTGACGATGAAGACCAGGTCAGGAACATGCTCAAGAAGCTGCTTGAAACAGCAGGGTATGCTGTGTTAGATGCCGCGAATGGTAAAATAGGTCTTGAACTTTACCGTAATCATGACAGCATAGATCTTGTGATCACTGATATTATAATGCCTGAAAAGGAAGGCATAGAAACCATCAGAGAACTGAAAACAGATTATCCGGATGTTAAAATTATGGCTATGTCAGGAGGTTGTACTATTGGTTCTGATGAATACCTGTTTCTTGCAAAAAAAATTGGTGTATCAAAAACTCTTGCAAAGCCTTTCAGAATGCAGGAAATGCTGGACTCTGTCAAAGAACTGATTGGGTAACATTATTTCTTTCTTCTGAAAAGTACAAACGCCGCTAAAAAAACAGCTGCAAGAACTGCAATAGTAACAGTTTTTGAAAGGAAAGATCCTTTAGACAACTGTTTGTTTTGCGGGTTTTGGGTTGAATTCTGTTCTGGCAGAAAAGCTTTTTTTGATGGCAAGACAGTTGCAATTGAACTTGCACTTGTATTGTTTGCCTTGTCCTTAACAATAATTATATCAATAGCTGAACTGTCCGCATCATTTTTTCCCGCCTTATATACTCCATCTGTATTTATTGTCGAACCGATGTTGCTGTTTATACTCCATGCATAAGAGGTTTCAGCACAACTTTTCCCTGAGCTGGTTGCAACAAAACTGATTGAGTTGCCAGAGTGAACCGTTACTGAGGAAAGGTTTATTGACAGTTTGCAGCCGGGCAAAAGAGGTTCTTTTGGCTTGATAAGCACTGTAGTTTCTGCGGATTCTTTTTTATGCAAAACATCAGTAGCGACTATGGTTTCCATTACGTTTGAGCATGTGGTATTGCTGCCCACGGAGAACAGCCCGCTTTTATCAATAGTGCTTCCGATGGTGCTTGCAGGAGATATTTTCCAGGTATATGTTCCCTCTACTTCGTCCCCTCCTGATATGGTTTTAGCGCTGAACTGTAACAGCCCCTTTGAGTTGAGAATAATTGAGGAGGGTGAAATAATCAGCCTGAAAGCCGGTGTTTCCGATATGGTAGTGGTTTCAGAAGAGGCTTCTTTTAATATTTCTGATGATTCCGGGGAAAGTTCTTCCGGATTTGCAGATACAGTTGTGGATGCAGAGTAAAGTGCTTTGGTATCATCCGGGAATCTGTAAGAGGCCGCTTTCTTGCCAGGCATTATTTTATTAGTACCAATGGCCTTCTCTGTTCTTTTGGAAATTGTTGTTGTCCTGCGACTGATTCTTGAGCCTGTTCTGACGGAAGTTGTAATGTTTGAAGCCCGGGTTGTGGTGCTGGCAGGTGTTGTTGTGGTAGCAGAAAGGGTTGAGGTGGTGGATGGTGTTGTGGTATTATCATCCTCCTCATCATCATCACCATTTGATTCATCGCTGTTGACAACAATAACACTGCCACTGCAGTCTTCTGTGTGTGCTTTTTTACAATCCTCACCTCCGGGAATAATCCCCCCTGTCGGGTAATCGACTGTAATTTCAATTTCACTTTTTCCGCTGCCTGTTGACTGTATTTCAAGGGTGTACAGTAAAAGCCTGTCTGTAATGTTAACGCAGTTAAAATTAGAAACTTCCAGCTGAACTATTCCAACCCCCAGGTCATTAAATATGCAGAAAACAGGAGTGAATAATCCTCCATGGTCGGTGTCATTGGCAAAACTTTTTATCTTATTCACCTGGATTTTGTTATGGTCATGAAAAAAAAACATTTTTATACCAAAAAAAGGCTCAGCGAAAAACGGACTTGAATCCCAGTTGTCCACCCATATCCTGACAGATACTTTTTCCTGCGTGCTTGAATCTAATTGCAATGCAGTATCCTTTTTTCCATCACCATCAATATCCATGTAAAGGTCAGGGGGGCCGGCAGCATTTGTGCGGCTTATCCATAAGCTTAATATAAATGCAAGTGAATAAACAGTTAATATGATTTTTGTTCTCATGAAATCTCAGTTTTTTATATATATGGACAAATGTGAATTATGCGCTTTGCTTCAATCCCACAGTATACTTCGAGCTTAATAAAATACTATATATAACTTTAATAGATACTTGGCATATTGTAAATAAAAATTCCTGACACGAATTGTTTACGCTGAAAACAATTCAACTTCCACAGTATTTTCTCAAGCCTGACTAATGTTTTTCTGTCAGGCCTGTGATGATGCAACATTGACAGATAATACAGGGTTGGCCTGCTCTCAATGTCATGCGACTTAATATTGTTGATACAACACTATGGCTGCAGGACCGGAAAGCCGGCATCCTTCAGCAAATCACTGCAATTCTCGAAATAATTAATTATATCTGATGCGTTTGCAGACAAGCTCATTTCATCCAGAATGAGGTTGACTCTGTTAATATAATCAGCTCTGTCTTCGGCAGACCAGGTTCCATCTGCCGGCGGCATCAGGCTTTGATAATCGATGTCACTCAGGGCCGGGGGCTCGAAAGGATTTTCGTCAACGCGAAACCGGATATCAGCAATCATCGAG
>JAJRXD010000063.1 GCA_024276465.1 Deltaproteobacteria bacterium | reverse complement strand
TTACCCTGCCCCCGGCCTGCCCGCTCATACGTGTTCTCCAGGTCCTGTTCCCAGGCAGGGATGTCGGCCATCTTCACTGTGGAGCCCTTTGCCCCGAGCGAACGGTACCCTTCTTTATATAAAACACAGAAGGGCACTTTAAATTTAAAGATAAAGTCCCATATATCACGTTCCATAAAATGCAGGATCGGCTGTACACGCATATGTGGCGGGACCTTTCTCTGCCTGAAATAGTCTTCTTCTATCCTCGCCTCCTGCTCGTCCCATCTGATGGCCGTAGCAAGCGCCTTGACATTATTCTCCTCGAGGAATACATTCATGGCCACCGTCTTCATCAGATGATTGCCGACAAAAGACTCAGGCTCAAAGGGGAACGATTCATCCTCAAATTCAAGGATTTTAATTTCACTCTTATTACGCTCATTCAGACTGCCGACCTCAACCATATCACCAATATTCTGCGCCTTGTCACTAACGTCCGTGTTCTTTGCAATGCGCACATCAAGTCCCCATTCTTTTTTAAGCTGGTCCACAATGTCCCAGATCTCTTCAAACACATAGCCTTCATCTATAAACATGCATTTGGGCATCTGCACCCCAAGCTCCCTGCAGGCTTCCCTGAACAGCCATACCATCGTCGTGCTGTCCTTGCCTCCGGTCCATGCTACAGCCATATTTTCCACGCCATGATCTTCAATGGATTTCCTGATTATTTTTTTTGAATGCTCGATCTTTTCCTCAAGACTCATTGACATCAATTTTTCCATTTCGTCCTGTGTCACTGTCTTCTCCTTTTTTTTGCTTTTATATTTATAAATGTCCGCTGTTCAATGAATATGAATAATTACTATTCGGTCCCGATAATATATAACTTTACCGCCCGCATACGTCTGAACTTTTAGTATATATCCTGAACTCAAAAAAAGCATTTTCAGGCTAATTACCGCTTACTATCGGGAGGCAAATAATGAACTCCGTCCCGTGGCCCTCCCGGCTGGACACCTTGAGTCTGCCCGCATGTAACTCAACGATGGACTTGCACTGATACAACCCTATGCCAAATCCTTTTTTCTTTGTCGACTGAAAGGGCTTAAACAGACGCTTTTCAATAAATTCATCCGACATGCCGCAGCCGGTGTCCGACACCTTCACAAAGCCCATACTGTCCTCCATGCCGACAACAACATGGACTTCTCCCTGACTCTGTATCGCTTCAACAGCATTGATTATAAGGTTGAGCACTACCTTTGACATCTCTTCACTGTCAAACCGGGTCATAACAGCTTCCTGTTCGTGAAATGATAATTTCACATGCCCGTTTAAATTAACCTGCCGGATGACCTTTCTCACATCAGAGCCCAGGTCGGAATAGGCAAGATCAAGGCTCGTCTTTTTGGGAAATGTGTCAAGTCGCCCTATAATAGACTTGATCTTGTCCGAACTGTTTGAAACAGCCTTTATGGCATCCCTCTGAAATTCGGGGTTATCAATATGCTCCTCCGCGTTCTGTACGATCAGTGACAGCATGGAGGTGGCGTTTTTCAGGTCATGCAGAATAAAAGAAGACAACCTCCCCACAGCCTCCATTTCCCTCGCCTCGGTCAACTCATCCGAGAGCCTCGCGATCAATATGGCTGACATCGCCTGTCTTGACAGGGTTTTCAGCAGATCATAATCTTCATAATTATATGCGGGTTCATCCGGAGCCCCCTCCAGCAAGATAAAGCCGGCAAGATCATCCATATTGAGCAGAGGAACGATAACCGACGCATGTGTCTCTTTTATAAACACCCTGCTGAGTGCAACAATTTTTTTGCATTTCCTGTCCCTTACATCTAATACCCATTTCATCTTCTCCAGAAATGCCATGAGCTCCCTGCCGGGTCCTGACTGAACAGCCCTCATATCAAGGGCCTTTACACAGCGGTATTCCTCCCCCCCTTTTTCCTTCAGCCATATTGCGGCCCCTTTTGCGCCGATCGCATCCCTGAAGCCCTCCACTATAGAAGCAAGCAGTTCATCAAAAGAGTGTTTAAATGATATCCGCTGAGTAAATTTCAGCCATTGTTCTCTGTAATCATACTTCTGATTAAAAAAATTTTTATTTAAAAAGACAACGGTCCTTCTCCGCAGTCTCTCTGAAAAGATTATGGCAATTACAAGCATGGCGCCCGCAAATACCAGAAAAGTTGTGATATTTTCTCCGACCTTCGGTCCAAAGTACCGCATGCCCTCACCTATCAGTCCAAGACCCAGAAGATACCCGCCCACAACGATCAGGCTGAGCGAGCGGTACATAACTGTTCTTGACACAGCCAGCTCGGTATCCATGGTTTTATGTCTGAACAATGAATAGCCTATTATCAGGATTGCCATAAGGATTATTCCGGTCTTGGCCGGAAGGAAATTCATGTTTATCGACCTGTAGAGGAGGGCGTGGCTGTAATAAAAAATATTTATCGCAACGAGGGTCCCCACCCCGAAGATAGTGAATTTTATTTTCCACCTGTCCGTGCCCTGAGAACTCCGCATGGTCGTCTCAAGATTGATGATTGAGAGGATGGAATAAAAAAGGAGTATGAGATTAAAGAGATACCCTGCGTTTCCGAGGAAAAGGACTTTTTCGCTCTGAAAATCAGGGGCATAGAAGAAGTTTCCGATTGGGACCGCGAAAAAGAAAATGCTGATGAGAGGAGAGATGTACACAAAAACCCTGGAGAATCCACTTGCAGCCTGCCAATAGCCGGTCCGTGCAAAACTGAGGCTGAAGATAAGCCACGCGACCACCATAACGGCCTCACTTATAAAGACAAACCTTTTCCACTCATACAGCAGTCCCGGCTGCAGCATAATCATTGCATCCCCGAATATGACCGCTGAGGTCGAGAGCAGACTGATGGAAAAGACAATATTGACTATATGCTTATGTCTCCTGAAGACAACCGCAAGGGAAGTAAGGATGGCAACTATGACCGTTATGACTGAAAGACTTAACATGTCCGCAAGTAATCGGCCGGCAATGGAATTTCAGGTGAGTCCTGCTCAAAAGACCTTCTCATCATTATATGTCTGAACCTCTCAATGTCTATTGTTTTTTTTTAGAGTTATGTTATCATGTTTTTATGCTGTATCTTCCGGTGAAAACAGCCCAAATCACACGAAATGCATATCGTTTTTTAAATTACAAAATAACATGCCGCCATATAATCATTATCGGATAATTTTTCAATTTACTAAAAAAATAATGAAAACCTTCCCGAATATCAGCCGTTTCCTGACGAATGTGAACAGCGGCGCTGATGGATTAACCGGGACAGGGTGTCTCAAATCAGGTTTTTACGGGAATTGAGATGAATGACAAAAGCAAAAACACTTTTCTTAAAAAGACGGAGCTGTTTTCTTCCCTTAATGATGAGGAGATGGACAACATTATTAACAAGATGGTATTAAAACAGTTTAAAAAAAACGAGACCATCCTTTATGAAGAGGATACGAATGAATTCATGTATATTATTTTATTGGGCAAGGTAAAGGCGGTCCGTACAACGGAAGACGGCAAGGAAATAATCCTCGCAATGCATAAGTCAGGAAGTTTCTTCGGCGAAATGTCCTTGCTTGACGGCAGGACCACCCCGGCTTCAGTCATTGCGACGGATGATTCGCTTATCGCCATTATTGCCAAAAAAGATTTCTTTTCAATTATATTTCTCCATAACAAGGTGACCGGCAATTTACTCAAGATACTCTGCTCAAGGCTCAGGAGGTGCTGGGACACAATTCAGCTCTTGAATTTCAACAATGCATCGCACCGAACAAAAATGCTGTTTCTGATGCTGGTTGATGACTACGGAGAAAAAACAAAGGAAGGAACAATATTAAATATCAAACTCACTCATCAGGACATTTCTGACATGACAGGACTTACCCGTGAAAGTGTGACAAGGGTAATTGACAAATTGCAGAAAAAGAAAGAAATTGTTGTCCTGAAAAACAAGGTCATCTGCCTGACGCACACATTCATGGACGATGACCTGACGCTTCCCTCCAGGTAAATACAGACCCGCTGATTCCATCACTCTGCGTGCAAAATTAAGGAGAGCTATTTATATGATAAAAACCCTTCCATAATTTTGATCTTTTATTTTTTATATTTGATCTGTTATTTCCCGTAACTGAATAATTACGGAGAACATTCCCCTTTACCTTGCTATCTTGCTCTTTCTGTACTGATAATAAATATCTTTTACCGCACTGTACGGATCAAGCGCGTCCTTTTTGATCGCCTCATAATCTCCGATTGATAGAGATGTCCTGTTTATAGTGTCAACCGTCTTGATCGCAATACGGTCGAGCCGGGGGGTCACATAGTTTAAAGGTTCCAGAAAGAAGTCCCCTGCATAGCCTATGGAATCACGAAGACTATACGGGCCGAAGAAAGGCCAGTAGATATAAAACCCCGGCCCCAGGCCCCATACCCCGAGAGTCTGGCCGAAATCTTCTTCCTTCATACGGATTCCCATATGGTCCTTTGCAAAATCAAACAGGCCTAAAACCCCTACTGTTGAATTCACACCAAACCTCAAAAGCTCGTTGCCGGCAGGTCTTATCTTTAATTGCAAAAGATTGTTTACGACCCGTACAGGAGTCGAAATATTTTTAAAGAAGTTCCGGATCGATATCCTTGCCCCCTCCGGGACTATGACGGAATATCCCTCTGCCACAGGTTTCAGCACCCAGAAATAGACCTTGTCATTAAAATAAAACACGGCCCTGTTAAGCGGCTCCAGGGGATCGGCAATTTCATCAAGGACTTCCTCTTCTTCAAGGTAATCCATATCCTCTTCTTCTGTTTCATCTTGTGCAGACAGATCTCCAT
>JAJRXD010000062.1 GCA_024276465.1 Deltaproteobacteria bacterium | reverse complement strand
ATTGGGTTAGTAATTGGTGTTACTATCTTATTAGCAGGAGGTTTCTTTTTTTGGTAGTCTATTAATTTATTTTTTTCTGTGTTACCTGTGGGGGTATAGCCAGCAGGTACTTTAATATATAACGTAGGTGAATAGGTGCATAAAACAGCTTGATATGAGAGTACAAGCAATGTAAAAAGCATGATATGCCTTGACAACCAAGACTTGATGCTCCTGGTGCATTGCACCATGTAATGGGACGTGGAATCGAAAACACAACAATATTTCGCATGGAAGATGACAGGGAGGATTTTGTGCAGCGACTGGCTGTGTTGTGCGGTGAGGGAGCAATGTATGTACATGCCTGGGCCCTGATGCCAAATCATTTTCATTTACTGGTCAGGACAGGCAATCAGCTTCTTTCAAGCAGTATGAAAAAGCTTCTTACCGGTTATGTGGTTAATTTTAATCGACGGCATAAACGGTTTGGCCATCTTTTTCAGAACAGATATAAAACGTGAAGGAATCAGAATTGTGCTCAGGGAGCAGAAAACCAGAAGTGCTAAAGGGCGCGGACATTGTTTTGTCAGATAGGGATAAAGAAAATAGGATATTATGGTGCGGAAGCTGCCCGTTATCTTGGCATGACAATATCAGCTGTGAACCGCAAGGCCAGCGCAGATGAATTGCCTGAGGTGGTTGATTATTTTATAAACAATCAGATTATGATATGCACCTGTTCACCTACGTTTACCGCGTCCAATTCAGCGGATATATCCCAGTGATTTCAGGCTCTCCAGTGTTTCTTCAGGAACCCGTACCTTTTGTTTTTTTGATGAGGTGTACTTTGGCATATGGGACTTTACCCACTTCTTTAATGTTTTATCCATTTTCAAAGTAACTTCAGCCATCTTTGCGGCTAAATCATTCTCCTCTAACGGGTCATTTTTTATGTCATAAAGCTCAGGCCTCCTGTTACGTTCATAGCTCATGTATTTATATTTTCCATCGTATAAAACCTGATGTTTGCCTGTATGGAAATTGTAGAGTTCAGAAACAGCAGGTGTGGAATCATCCCCGAAAGCTTTCCCTGAAATCCCGTCAGGAACAGGCAGTTCACAAATGGACAAAATTGTAGAATAAAGATCTGACAGGGTAATTATCTTTTTTTCACGACCAGGTTTTTTACTGTATGGGTATTTAATCATCAAAGGAACCTTGATGACACCTTCATACATGTAAGTATCATGCTCGTAAAGCCCGTGCTCTCCAAAAAGGTCTCCATGATCTGAAGTTATGATTATAAGAGAAGAATCATAAATCCCGATCTCCTTTAACCGGGAAAACAGCCTGCCTAACTCCTGGTCCATGTAGGCTATCTCCCCATCGTATTGAGATAAAAGGTAGGGCACCAACCTTTTTTTATCAGCATCTGATGTATAGAAAAGGTAAGAATGTAAAAGTCTGTATAATTGAGGAAATGCAGAGTTAAAAAAATAACCATTAAAAGGTCGAGGCGGTCTGTAAGGCTCATGGGCATCCATGTAGTTGATGAAATGGAAGAACGGGTCTGGGGCAAGCTTCTCAATCAGGTTAATGCTTTGACTGGTTATCTCATCTGCTGTTCTGTAGGGCAAAATATACTTTGGACAAAAGTTGGTTATATAACAAAAAAGATGAAAAACTGGTGCAAAGGGATATTTTTTATATACTTGCCCCATGTTTTTTGAGTTGTCAGATATTTGAAACCCCTGATCAAGATTAACAGCAGGATTTAAAAGAAAAAGATTTGAGACCACGGCAGATGTTTTATAACCTCTGTATCTGAAGATTTCTGCAAGGGTCACAAATTTATCAGAAAGAGGATATGCAGGGAAAAAGCTGTCAGACTCAGTTTTCCCGTTTGGATTATGGTGAGCACCGTGTTCAGTGGGATACAATCCAGTGAAAAGAGAGGCATGGGACGGAATGGTCCAGGAAGAGGTTGCCACACAGTTTTCAAAAACAAGGGAGGCTTTTGAAAACTGATAAAGATTTTTCCCAACGCCTGTTTTTGCATAGACCGAAAGCCTGTCTGCACGTACAGTATCCAGAACAATCAGTATAACATGCGGGACTTTTATCTGATCACTGTGTTTGCCGGAAGAGAGCGGCAAAGGACTTTCCCTGATGTTTGACTTTAGCTTATATGAATAAATTCCTGCTAAATAAATTAAAACAAAAATGAATAAAAGTCCTGTCAAAAGGTACGGTCGTCCTGCAAATTTTTTAACAAGGTACGGTCTTGCTTTAAAGCAACTGAAAAAATAAAATCCTGAAACTGATAAAACGCCTGACATGTATACAATAATCAGAAAATAATCCCGTTCTAATTTGATCAGTCTAAACAAGCTCTGATATTCAGTATAAAGTCCCGGGACTTTCATCTGTTCAAGGTTTGAGCAGAACTGAAAAAACAGAATGAATGCTGCAATTTCAAAAGCAAAAAAAACAGGAGAAAAGTTTTTTCTGTTTCCAGGTTTATTAAAATAAAAGAAAAGAAATATAAGGATGAGAGATGCCCACACAAAAGAGAAATGATGGTCAAAAACCTGCGGCCTGAAAGTAATCATTTTCACATTAAGGGGGATGAACAGTCTTCCCATGCACCCATAAATCATGACAAAAGGAGAAAGAAAAAAAACTGACCAGTATAAATTTTCTTTTTCTCCAATATCATTTTTTTTATGGGAAAACAGTCTGATAAAAAATCCGGACAAACCGCCAGCCAGCATCCACAAAAGACAATTAAAAGCCAGCAGCAGGAAAGGGTACCTGAATGGCACATAGACATTTGGAGTCAGCATGTAAAGGCCATCAAACAGAGTTGTGATAAGGCCAGCCGTGAACCCAAGGATCAGCCCTTTTACTGTAAAGCTTTTCATTTAATTGAGCCTCTTTCGGGGTTGTCTTTACGCTTCAGCACCCCCCCCTTTCACCCCCTTGGCAAGGGGGGATGAAAGGGGAGAGCGATTACTCTTCTGTTTTGTAAATGCGATACTGGCTTTCATTGCCTAAAAAATCAAGCACTTTTACAGCTATGCCTCCCTGTTTTCTGACAATAGCCTGCTGCCCGGGGGTCATTTCCCAGGAATATAATCGTTTATCACCTAATGCCCTGAAATAGGATTGTCCGGGTTTCTGTAAAATATAAAATTCCATCCCGAAAGGAGAGATCCCTCCTTCAAAGGCAATTTGGAATTTTGAAGAGTCAATTAAAAGGTTTTTTATTTTTATTTCAGATACCGGATTCTTTAACATTTTTTCTTTTCGGGATAAATCAGCAGGCCCTTCTGTTTTTTTATATATAAATGTGTATGATGAATCCGGGTTTTTTTTATCAAAAATTTTTTTAAATCTTTCAGGATGTTAATAGACAAACCTGATGGCTCTTACATATATCTTTTTTTCTGCAGGAGAAGTTATATTAGGCCATGTCTTAAAGATAAAATACCTGTAGGAGCTATCTCTGATCAGATTGTTAAGGTACGATTTGTTGAGCCATTGTGACTTCCTGATTGTTAAACCCAGGTTGTTGGACAATGAATAGTAATTTAAGGTCAGATGGTTGTAAACAGCATGATTTGAGAAAGCCAGAATTTTCGAATTATCATCTCTGCCTGCTTTAATATCTTCATTAATGGTTGAAAGCATTTTTTCAAGATCCCAGTCCCTGCTCTGTGGGATATTGTATAAGCTGTTGTTTTTAAAAAGAACAACCTGCTGATTTGCAATACAGGGAATTCTGAAATCAAGAGATGTAAAATTAACACCGAAATTTACAGATAAAAGCTGTAACAGGGCAATGAAAACAGCGGGTATTACGAGCATATTGAAATATTTGCCCTGCAGCCTGCAAAGGCCTATTGAGGTTATCACTGCAAAGGCTGGAAGCGATGGCGCTATATATCTTGACTGTTTAAGAGAGATGAGAAAAGTAAGTATTATATAAGGAATGATAAGCCACGAAAAAATAACTATTTTTTCCCTTGTTATCTTTTTCAAACAAAAGACCAGGCCAGTTAGAAAAAGAACAATATAGATAAAGGAGATCTGGTCGTTTATCAGGCTGCTTATGTAATACATTAAAGACTGAAAAGAGAAGGGCAGGGGCTGACCACGAAGCAACCCCTCCTCTACTGATGCATAGATAGAATGTCTTACAAGTATTTTAATGTTTGGCAAATACCAGATGGAGGCTGTTCCAAGGGCAAGCACCGCAGTGATAATAATATTATGCAGCCTTTTTCTCAAAGTTCCATTACAATATCCATCTTTGATGCTGAAAAAGGCTACTGTCAGAAAAGGCCCTGATAAAAAAATACAGAACTGCATTTTTGTTAACATTCCAATACCAAACATGATACCTGTGAATACAGAATTTTTTCTGCGGGTAAAAAACTCTGTGCATAATAACCCATAGATGCTTAGCGAAACCATGGCTGCCAAAGGTGTATCAAGGAAAAATTTGCTGGTCTTTTCAAAAATCTGAGGATAGGTCAGCAGGAGAATGACAGGCAATACTCCTGTTTTATTCCTGCTCAGGCGTTTAGCAATCAGGCAGACGGATATTGCCAGGATGGGAATATAAATTATGTTTTGGTAAAAAACAGCCTTGTCAGCACTCACTCCAAAAAGAAAATAGAAAGGCACAAGGCTTAGTCCTACAAAGGGGGGATAAATGCTCACATGCAATAATTCTTTCAGGGAATTTAAACCTGGATGTAAAAGCAGATTATAATAACGCAGGTTATTTGTAAGGTGAATGGCAGGATCCCAGGACACAGGAGAATTGTCAAGTTTCAGCCATATAAGCAGTTGAAAAAAAAACATGAGAACTGCTATTGATCCTGGAACAAAATGTTTGTATCTGTTCATTTATCTCCCATGGGCTTGCAGGAAAATTTAATTAAAGTATCATTTATTTAAAAACCCATTGTCAATGTCTTTTCTTTATAAGTATTACTTGATGATCTGTAAAAAGTCTAAAACTATTACTGTAGCGACATTTTAATATTTTTCATCACTGTAGGAGCGCATTTATGCGCGATTGATTAACCGTGAATATGCAAAGGTATCAATCGCAGCTAAAGCCGCTCCTGCAAAAATAACAGGGAAAAACCTTCGGAAATCTGCTAAAATATTCTCCAATTGGTTGAAAAAGCCAGGGAACATTTTCTGGAACCGCAGATGTACGCAGACAGTCGCAGACATCCTGTGCGGACGACTTGTTTGTCCGGGAATTTCCATTCCGATAAATCGGGATAAAAACATATTATTTATGATTGAACCTGTTTAATCAGATGGAAGGTGCAGAGTGGGCATAGCAACTCTCTTGAAAAACCCTCAGTTGTTAATTACAGGCATGTTACCAGTTGCTGCCTTGATTTTAGGAGCATTGTTTTTTGCAAGGGAAATATCTGTTCGGCAGCATATAAACAGTGGAAAACTTATCGCTGTTCTTATATCTCTTTTTGGACTGGGGTTATACGCTTATTTCATGCCTGGTGATATGCTTGGCGGTGATGCAGATTCGCACCTGGCCAGAACATGGTTCTTCAATAACATACTCAGAGAGGAAAGAAGCTTCCCGTTCTGGACTAACCGCTGGTATTTTGGATACCCATTAGGCCAGTACTATGGGTTCCTGTATTATTTAACCGGCGGACTGGCCTCCCTTATGTTTGAAAACAATGTTGTTTTGACCACAAAGTGTCTTCTGTGGTTTCTTCACGTTCTGTCCGGCATAGGCATGTTTTTTTATGTGAAACTGTTAGCTAAATCAGTGCCGGATAATGCTTCTACTCTGTCCGCGTTTTTTGCTGCTGCTTTTTATGTTTTTTCTTTTCAGCATGTTGGGATGATAATGCGCTCTGGTGCTCTTCAAACCTCTCTTATTTTTCTTTTGTTGCCTGTTCTGTTTATCTGCTTCGAGTTGTTCTATAGCTCGCTCCTGTCCCTTGTTTCATCCTGTATCCTGACTGCACTGGTTTTGTCTTTGCTGGTTTTTGTTCACATTCAATACGGATTTTATTGCGTAACGGCTTTTTTTTTCATGGCAGTCATTCGTTATCTGCTGATCTGTTTCTTTGGGAAAAATTCTTCCCATTCCTTCCTTCACTTAAAGTTCCTGATTTTTGTTGCGCTTTTTTTTCTGCTTTGTTCGTCGTGGTTTATAGTTCCAATGATTCTTGAGAAGAAGTATCTTGTAATGTCTGATTCGGTTTCGATTAAAGGATTGTTAGGGCATTTCTCTTTTAATGGTTTGAAGCGGGCAGCAAATATGTTTTTATGGTCAAGGAGAAGACATGATTGGGTGATTTATTATGTTGGATTAGTACCCCTCAGCATTGCCTTTCTTGCAGCCATATATCACCAGAAACGTAAAGATATTGTTTTCTGGAGTTACTGTGTATCTTTCTGGGCTGGATTTGTCTTCCTGCTGTCAAGTCCCCGCTTTGCAATCATATGGTTTTTCTTTGCTTGTGTTTTATCTGCTTATGGAGTGTTAAAAATCAGCACTTATTCAGGTGCCTTGTTTGTCCGGAACCGGCGTTACCTGTTTTCTGCACTTATGGCTTTGCTTCTGCTTGACATAGGTCCAACATTGATTCAACAGCCATACAGAATTTTAAACAATTCAAAAATATCGTATCTGCAGGAACAGCTAAAAAAGCAGGGTGAAACAGGGAGAATATTTTTGTTAGGGAAAAAAAAGTCGACTCTCTGGCAGGGAATAAATGTCATTGGTACTGATGCATCATCGGTGTTTGGCGCTATCCCGCAAGCAGCCACCAAGACATATCCTTATGTGGCGGCTATTGCCTGTAAGGCTGCTATGGAAATTATCGACAATGGAACCAGTATGTCGGATACGACCTGCAATGCCCTGAGACTTCTGAACATCAAATATATGTTAATACCTTCTGCAAAAGCAATACAGGCTATTCATTCTGCATATCCCGCGTGGTTTTCTCAGCAGCTTAAAAGGAGCCGGCAGGAGGCAGGACTCCTGGAAAATGCTACATGGGACACTGTTCGTTATGAATACGAAAAACGAATGCTCGATTATTCCATAACTGACAAAATTGTTAGTGAAATGGAGCTGGATAGTTCTCTGCCTGTTGCAGGGTATATTCTGATGCATAATATGTATTCAAGTGCAGAGGTTGATGCATTAAACTTAAGCAGTACACCTGAAAACAAGCCCTCTTTTGTAATTGATGAAGTTATGGAAAGCCATTACACATTCAAGATGAACTACCGTTGTTCAACAGACGGTTTTGTCCGCATCTCCTACTCCTATTTTCCATTTAACAAGGCCAGTATTGACGGTAAAGTTGTTACAACGTACAGATCAGCTGCAAACTTTATTATCGTGCCGGTTCAGCAGGGAGATCATTGTCTGACGATTACACCCGGGCTGTCCAGACTCCGTGTTATCCTTCTGTACATTGCAATGATCAGCATTATTTTATCAGCCTGCTGTCTTGCAGTGAAAGCGTACAGGTATTACCAGACAAAACGGGACGCTAAGGGTATGTCTCGAGTGGCACGTGATGCTGGTCGGCAAAGCGGGACATCCTATAGTTCTCCTGTCAAGAAAAAAATAAAAAATAAATTTTGATGCAATATCAGCAAGATAGAAACCCCATTATTTTTAGGCGCAGTACTCCATTATGTCTTGAACGACATTTTATAAAGTCGGCGAGTTTCT
>JAJRXD010000061.1 GCA_024276465.1 Deltaproteobacteria bacterium | reverse complement strand
GCGGAAGCACCGCCCTGTCAATAGCACAGATGCAGGAAAGCATATTCACTCCGTCTTTTTCTTTAACATACTTCACGGCATTTGCCCTCGGTAGACCTCCCAGCATCCTCAGTTCCTCAATCTCGCCCGCATTCAGGCCGGAACCGCTGCCGCAGCAGAAGGTCTCTTCCCTGGTCGTGTTGCTCGGCATTTCATGAAAATGGTTGCACACACTATTAATTATGTAACGCGGCTCTTCAAAGATTCCCATGCCCCTTGCAGTGTTGCAGGAGTCGTGGTATGTGGGGATCACGTTGTCATTTCTGCTCTTGTCAAATTTCAGCTTGCCGTTTTTGATCAGGTCAGCGGTAAACTCGGTAATATGGACCATCTTTGTGGATTTGGCGTTCTCGAATTTTGTGCCGGTTATCGGTGATACCGGTTCCTCAAGGAAGTCCGCGGGACCATTCATAGTGTCCATATACTGATGTAATACCCTCCACATATGGCCGCACTCTCCGCCAATTATCCATTTCACTCCAAGCCTTTTTGCCTCAGCGTAAATCTTTGAATTAAGCCTCTTCATCATCTCATTTGAGGTGAAAAACCCGAAGTTCCCGCCTTCAGAGGCGTATGTGCTCCAGGTGTAGTCAAGGCCGATTTTGTGAAAGAGCAGGAGATAACCCATGCATGTAAAAATCCCGGGCTCAGCAAAAAAATCAGCGGAAGGTGTAACAAAAAGAATCTCGGCGCCTTTTCTGTTGAAGGTCGGCTCCACCCTGATGCCCGTATATTCCTCTAAATCATCGATCATATATTCAAAGTTACTCACAATGGTATGAGGCTGAAGACCGAGGTGGTTCCCGGTCCTGTAGCAGTTGGCCAGCGGGCCGGCAATCCATTCCGTGCAGCACCCCAGCAGGTTAATGAGTTCCCTTGCCATCATGGTGATTTCCGCTGTATCAATACCATACGGGCAGAAGACCGAACAGCGGCGGCACTCTGTACACTGGTAAGCATAGGACCAGAGTTCCTTGAATACATCTTCAGTAAGGTCTCTGGCTCCCGCGATCTTACCCAGCTTGCCTGATATCGTAAAATACCTTCTGTAAATTGACCTGAGAAGCTCTGCCCTAAGTACCGGCATGTTCTTCGGGTCGCCGGTGCCGATATAGAAGTGACACTTGTCAGCGCAGGCGCCGCATCTGACGCATATGTCCATATAAAGCCGGAAAGAGCGGAACTTCTTTAGCAGGTTTTCAAAACCTTCCAGAAATATCTCTTTCCAGTTTTCGACCAGTTTCCAGTCTTCCTCCACCGGATTCCACTCCCTCGAGTTCGGGAAGCCGATGTATTCAAGATTTTTCGGCTTTGCGCCATAACAGAAATAGCCCTTATTTATCTGGGCAGGAGTCTCCATCCATTTTGTCCGGGGAGGCGTATAATCAATACCTGACAACAATTCCTTAGGTTCTTTTGCCATTTATTTACTCCTTTTCTACAGGTATTCCTTCTTCTTTCATTAGTTCTCTGAATTCATCTTCGTATTCATCATACGTATGCAGCTTTACTTCAGGATTCCACGGGTTAACATGCCTGACCGCCCTGCTGTTGTTAGGCAGGTTTCTCGTCGGACTGAGAAAGATCCCTCCCAGATGCATCAGTTTACTGAAGGGAAAGTAGACAAAGAGGACACTGATAAGAAAAAGATGAATAAAGAAAATGGCCCCGATGCCGTCAGGCACCTTGGCATTCATGCTGGCCAGGCCCATTGTCAATTCCTTCACCTTGACAATATCGACCTTGATAAAGTACCTCATGAGGATTCCGGAGAGGGCTATGCCCAGGATCAGAAACAGCGGGAAATAATCAGCCGGGAGAGAAATGTATTTTACCTGCTGATTAAACATCCTTCTCAACAGGAGATAACCTCCGGCAACCAGAAGCACCACCCCGGTCATTAACATATGCGGGACCCCCACCTGCATAAAACCGTCGACAGCACCAATGGTATTAACCCATAACGGCACGGGTTCCGAAAAAAACCTCAGGTGTCTTATCAGGACAACAAAAAATGAGACATGAAATGCAAGGCCTCCGAGCCATAGCCACTTATTGGAACCGTAAGAAACTTTACCATCGTTAATTTCTGTCTTGAGATTTCTGAAGAGTGAACGGAACAGAAATACTTCCAGCGCCATCCTGCCTATAACACCCAGCGTGGTTGAAGGGTTATCGAGTTTACTGTGCCTGATCCATGGCAGGGTTTTCTGCTGACCGCAGGTTGTGGGAATATGGAATGGAACAGGGGCCTTTCCCCACTTGACCACCTTCAAAATAAAGCCCGCGATAAATACCAGAACCGCCAGATAGGGGACTGCAACTCCGAAAAGACCCTGCAAATTGAGACTTACTCCAATGTAGGCAATAGCTGCAAGTATCAGAACAGAAACCAAAGAAAAGAGCATTCCCATATACGTACCCCCCTTCTTACTTTTTTGAATAACTACATTTTTCCAGATTATGAATTATGAATAAAGGCTCTTGAATAAGGAATTTTCACCAGTGCGTTCATCTTCACTCTCATCATGCCCGGCCTCATTTACCCTCTGCAATAATCTGCTCGTCAGGTTCCTTACTTCATTTGCCTTGATTTCGTACAGCTTCTCCCGGCATTTCATATAAATGTCAAAAGACATTTTAGCAAGATCATCGATCCTGTTTTCAACTATACATACTTCTTCAGACAGCATTTGCTCATGGAGCGCCAGTTCCGCTTTCAGCACACGTTTGAGATCAAAGACAAAAGCGAGCGCCTCTGAGGGAGCAAATTTCTGGAGCGCCCGTATTCTGAGAATATTGTCAAGCAGCCGCGTGATCCGTTCGTGATCAAACTCCGTCACAACCTCCTCAAAGATTCCGTCCAGCCCCTCCGAGATTGTGTGCCCCACCGGATTGGCAAACCGGTCATTTTGGGATGCCAAAAACCTGGCAGTGTCTGCAGGATATGTTTCCAGGATTAAATCAAACCACTTTTTTATTATCTGCGGCTTTTTTTCTAATAAAAGACGGCTGATTTTCATTGGTTTTTTAAAGAAAGATTTATTCTGTTTTAAATCAGGGGTTGCTGCGCTTCCTGACTATCGGAAGACAACAACCCCTTTCATGTGAGAATCCTGGTTTATGTGTTTATACGCAGCCTGTCGGTTTTGGAAGACCAGCGTATCTGCATGCCTGTTTTGCAGGGCCGGCAGGATAGAGCTCATAGAGATACTTGGTGCTGCCCTTTTCCTTGCCGTATTTCTTTTTAAGCTCTTTTGTCAGGATCTTGATCATGGGAGCTATCTGATACTTTTCAAAGTACTCTCTGAGAAAATTAATAACATCCCAGTGTTCCTCTCCCAGTTCAAGACCGTCTTCTTTTGCCATTACAGCGGCCATCCCTTTGTCCCATACAGACCAGTCCATCAGATAACCTTCTTCATCGACTTCATAACTTTTTCCATCAAATTCTAAAGTTGGCATTATTCTTTACTCCTTTCTTAACCTACAAGTTTTTTGTGTCGCCTTTGACTAGCGGAAGTTAGTTCAAGATTATATTTTAACCTGAATAATAGATCTAAAGACAGATTTGAAAATATAATATAAAAACACCTTTTTGGTCAAATAAAAAATACTTATATGTCGTTTACCTTCGTTAATAAAACCCGAATTCCTCCTATCCATCCGTTTTCTCATCATGTTGAAGCCTGATAAACACAAGCTTGCAGACCTTGCCGGCCCTGCTCTGCTTGCCGATTGTATTTGAATTCAGATCATAATCAAAATCCGCGGATTCGTAATCCTCAGGGTCCAGCAGCAGGGCTTTATCTATATCTCCCCGGCAGACGAAAGTCAGCGCATCCATAAAAATGTCCCCAAGATTATGGCCCGTCCGGTCAAGCACGTATATGGCATGACATGTGCAAATCCCCCCTGTTACTTCAACAGTACTGAAATTGATCTCAACAGGTGCCCGTAAATAGTTATCACAGAACGGACATTGTAATGGTCTCTGTCTGGCCATAGTACAAAATAAAAGATAAAAAATGAAAAATCAAATATATGGAAGTAACATAATTTAAATTAAAATTTAATTCCTTAATTTTGATTTTTTATTTTTAATATTTGATCTTTATATCCCTCCGCGCACCTCACAAGACCATCGGCCCACTCTGGTGTCCCGATAGCATGCAGGTGCGTATATGATGCAAGAACATTTTTATAGCATATGCCGTCTTTATTATCAACTATGCCCTTGCCGCGTTTCACGCCAAACGCCATACAG
>JAJRXD010000060.1 GCA_024276465.1 Deltaproteobacteria bacterium | reverse complement strand
TATGTTTAGCCAGTGATTCGACAATTTCTCTATGGCGTGGAACTGGTTGACATTCTTTTGTTTCCGGATTCTGGTACCAGTCGTGATTTCCACCATGTCTGATCAGGTCACATCCAGATTTTTTTAATTTTTTTATTAGTTCGACTCTTTTCACGCCAGCACCAGTTCATCAACATGATAAACATGTGGTATTTCCCCCGAAGTCAGATCCTTATATATTTCTTTAAGGTTTTGTTGTAGTTCATCAAGAGATTTTCCCTGTGTCTTATAGTCAGGGAATTCTTCAAAAAACCCAACATAGAAACCATCCTCCTCATAATAAACGTATTTTATCTTCCGCATGTTTATTCTCCTCTGAGTAAATTTTCAATGAAACGTTTGAAGAAATAGGGTCAAAACCTAAACTATTTAAAGTAGAGCAGGGTCAGGTCTTGAAAAATAAGTTTTCCACCTCACCCAACGCGCTCCCCCAAATGGTGGTCGGGTTAACGGGTTGTGTTTGTCATTCCCGACGCGATCGGGAATCCAGAATAGAACATAAAAAGCAGGTGATCAGGGCTTTCTTTTTTTTATATAACTCCCAAGGTCGCGGTAATAGTTTTCATGAGGCCCGATCATTATTAATTCAAGTGTATCGGTTAAAAATCGGTATGCCAGCAAATACTGAATTGTTTCTATTTTAAATTTATGAACCCTAATTCCTCTAAGGTCACCTTTTTTCTCCTGTCCAGTGCCTGGATTGTGAATAATTTTTTGTACCTCTTTATCCAGAATATTTTTTTGTTTCTTTGAAAACCTTTTAACCTTATTTTCAAATGAACGCGATTGTATGATTTTCATCATTTCATCCGAATTTGTATTCAGATGTTTCTCCCTGTTCCAACTCTTCAAGTCCTACAAGGATCTCTCTGACGAAAGCATAAGTAAGGTCTGGATTTTCCTCAATAATCTTGCCGATTTTTGCCCAATGTTCAATTTGGCGGGTTGCTGAACGGTTATCAATTTTACCATACAATTTGGCATCACGAATCAGTTTGTCTGATATTCTAACTGCAATACTCATAATAACATCCCTCTGATTTAGCTTTCAGGTGCATCATTTTATATGTTCCTATTATAGCACATAGTGTTGCATTGTGCAACTTATATTTTTCCAAGTACGGCAAAGGGTCAGGTCTTGAAAAATCATGGGTTAATTGTCGTTGAGAGGTGACCCGGAACCACCACTCCCTCTATATCAGGCTAATCACTGATAATGGCAGCACAATAAAGCGGCATAAAACAGAGCTTTTGTTGTGGTAATTCTTTATAAGTACCACTGTAAAGCACTATTGCTTGTGGACAATCAGAATAGCTTTCGAGCATCAGGTGCAGGCTTTTCAAGCTGCCACCCGATCCTGATTTCACCTCAACAGGGTATATCTGACCATTTTTAACAGTTATGAAATCAACTTCAGCATTGCTTCCACGGCTATCTCTTGCCCAGTAAAATAGTTCAGAGTTGTTTTTGGCATAAAGCTCCTGAGCTACAAATTGTTCAGCCAGTCGGCCTTGATATATAGCTAAAAGATCATTTTGTTTAATTTCCGATTCTACTGAAAGCTGACACAGGCGCTGCATTAAACCAATATCTAATACAGCTGCTTTGAATTTTTTCGGATTGGTTGTTGATCCAAGAGGTAAACCCGTGGGATTGCAGGACGGAATTTTATGAATTATTTTAGCTTTAACCAGAAGGTCAAATGCTTTATGGTTTGTTTGACTTGAGTGACTACTGTTGAGTCGAGTATATTTTAATTGTTCGCCAATACTTTTTGTTACATTAAGCAGTACGCTGTCAAGGCATAGTGGATCTACAAATGGTTTATATTTTGCAAAATCATCACGATATGAATATATTATTTCAGATTGAACGTTGAAGGCTTCAATCATTGAATGGGTATCCCGGTATGTCTTTACTGCTTCCGGCATACCGCCAACAAAAAAATAGCTGCGTAATTCATGGATTAAAACATTTTGAATTTTTTGATCAACCTCACGTGGATGTATTAATAGATAGGTTGATAACTGTTCTTTGCCAATAGCAATAAGGTATTCATAAAATGTCATTGGATGCAGGTATAAATATTGAATGCGTCCAACTGGTACAGATATTTCACTGAAAGCAAATTCGAGTAAGGACCCTGCAGCTATAACATGAAGCTGGGGCATCTGCTCATAGAAATAGCGCAGGGCAGTAATTGCCCGGGGACATGCCTGGATTTCATCAAAGAAAAGCAGTGTTTTACCGGGAATAACCCTGCCAGCTTCCAGTTCCAGGTAGTTTAAAATAATTTGAGGATCAAGATTACCATCAAAATAATTATGAAGATCACGGCGCTTTTCCAGATCTATTTTTATGTAATTATTAAATTGAGGGGCAATACAATTTTCAACCAGCCAGGTTTTCCCAACCTGACGGGCTCCACGAATAATTAGTGGTTTGCGGCGTGAGGAATTTTTCCACTCAGTAATATCTTTTTCAGCTAATCGTTTCATAAATGTATGGTCCTGTTTTTATCAATTATTACAATATACCATATATAATAGCATTTCAATATAAAAAGTCAAGGGTGTTTTGATGTTTGAAGTTAAAAAAGTCAGGTGCCGTTTTGATTTCAACTACACGATAATGTCAAATATGGTCAGGTGGGGGGTCGGTCAGGTGTCGGTCAGGTGTCGGTGGGGGGTCAGTCGGTGGGGGGTCAAATCTCCGCTTGACTCTTGATGAGGGTATTAATAAAGACAGTGTGGGGAATCTTCGTTTGCCCCCTTTCATGCCTTCACTTTTCACTTTACTACTACCAGCTTCTCTTTGTTTTAAATTTTTCAGGTATGGAGAGCTTCCATAACAGCTTTAGGATTGTTGTTGGCAACCTTCAATAAAGCCTTTGCAGGACCATCGGGTTCACGTCGTCCCTGCTCCCAATTTTGCAGTGTACTAGTACTAACGCCAATCATAAGTGCAAATTCTCTTTGAGAAAGGTGAAGTTTATTGCGTATTTCCTTGATATCCGGGGGAGTAATTTTAAAAATTCGACTTGGTTTTTTTTTACCAGACTTTATCTGCCCAGCTTCCTTAACACTTGCCACCAGTTTAAAAAAATCTTTATCTTTCATAACAAACACTCCTTCACGATTTTTTCAATGCCTTTACTTGTGCAGGAGTTAAGTCTTCCTGCTCAGTTTTCCTATATGGAAAAATCATATATATTGTATCAGGAGGATTCCAGTAATAAATAATTCTCAATCCACCTCTTTTGCCTTTACCAGATAGATTCCATCGAATTTTACGCAAACCACCGCTGCCTTTAATGATGTTTCCAGCTGTTGGTCTCAACAATAGATCTTGCTGCAATAACCTGTATTCATTATCAGGAAGATACTGGTGAATCTCTTTTGTAAATATAGATGTCTCCACAAATGTCATAATCAGATTATACGCCATTGGCGTATATATGTCAAGCCTTAAAATAGATATATAAAGGGGTCATGGTGGGGGTCACATGGTGGGGGTCAAATCTCCGTTTGACTCTTGATGATGTATTGATTGATGTAGACACATGATATATCCCGGTCATTAAGAACAGAATATCATGGGGCATGGTATCATGTAATGAACCGTGCCAGAAAAGGAACAAAACTGTTTAGCAGCAGGGAAGATTATCTTTGCCCCCATATACTATGTAATACCTGGTGTTGAGGTAAAAGCCATCAATTATTCAGGTTCGAATTCGTTTCGTGGTAAGCCAGACTGACGTATAATTGATTGTAATGTTCCCATTCGAAACTCGCTATGATTTGGAACAGGAATTGTAAGAGTTGTATTGCCGGCCTGTCTTTGCATTACAACATGACTGCCACGCTGTCTAACTTCTAAAAATCCATGTTTGTTTAAAATATTACAGACTTCTTTCCCGGATAGAAGCTTAAGTTTAGCCAACGGCTACCTCCATAGTTGTGATATATATTTCACAGTGAGGGCGCTGCTTTATTTCATTCCGGGAAGCAGTCTCAAAAAAAAGTTCCAGGGCCTCTTTGAGATTGTCTCGTGCCGACTCAATGGTATCGCCCTGACTTGCAATATCAATCTCTGGACACAGAGCAACATATCCATCACCATCTCTTTCTATAATGGCTGTTAGTTGTCGATTCATAGTATATCCTTTGAAGTTATGGATTAGAAATGCAGGTAGTTTTCCAGTACATACTTTGTTGTTTTAATACCACAAATTTCTGTAAAGCTCATGTTAGTTTTTTATCTCGCGAAAAGTATATAATTCTTGGGAATCAGGTGCAAGATCTTCCTTCTTATCTATGTAGTACCAAAAAAGATGATGTAGTCGGTGGGGGGGCAAATCTTCCTTTGACCCTTAAAAAGGTTTGGAATAGAACATGTCCCGGCCATTAAGAATAGAATATGATGGGGGGCCAAAGGGTTTCGAGATACGGGTTGCGGGGGATAAACTGCGGGTTAAATGGGTGGAAAGACTCTTATAAAAAATCTGCAAATATGATTCTCAGTTTTTTTATGTCATCAATATTATTCTGCAGAACATCATAGACAATACGGCGGTCAATATCTATATAATCATGTACCAGGGTGTTTCTGAATCCAATCATTCGAATCCATTTTTACTTCATTTGTTGATCAATATAGTTTTTATCATTCAGTATTGATGGAATGTCCGCATAACAATTTATTACACCAAGGCCGAGATCAGCAATAATATGGTTCCCGATATCCATGATTGCCTCAATCGTAAGATGCAGGAAACGCTCAGCGCTTCCGTAGTGCTCCGGATTAGAAATAAATTCATCAAATTCATAGTGCTGCAGGGTTAAAAGAATATTAAGATACTCATCAATCTTGTTTAAACGTTTGCGTATTACCTCAACCTTCACCATCAAGAATTCTCCTTTTATATGCCTTGCGCTGCACTGATAAATATGGTTGAAAGTCAAGGTATTGTCTTACGATCCTTGAATATTCAGCACCAGGATCAAATTCCGGGGTTTTAAAAATTAACACATTATTGCGGACTGCTTCATATTGTAAAATCAGATCGTTATTGTCAATAAATACAAGATCGATTTTGGAGAATCCATTGCTGATCAGGTCGGAAATTATTGACAGTTTCTGCTGATACAGGTATTTGTCTTCAGTAATAACAGCAATATCAATATCACTGCCAGGATGTGTTTTTCCGGTTACAGCTGAACCAAAGAGATATACAGCCTGAATTGAAGGATATTTTTTAAATACTTCTTCAAATCGTTTTATTTCATTTTTGTTCAGCATGATTTTTTTTGATAGAAGCTGTCTTACTTGAATTTTAAAGACATTATTTTTCAGGGTCTTTATCATTATTCAACCAAATAGCATATATTAACAAAATTGTAAAGAATTCACGAAGGAAAACTGAGTTTTCCGAACAATAGAAGTTTATGACAAAAATAAGGGGTCAGATTTTCGTTTGACCCCTGGTAAGGCTTAGCAGCACAATACACAATATGTACTACGGAGGGGCCAAAGGGCTTCGAGGTACAGGTTGCGGGGGAAAAATTGCGGTCAGGGTGGTTGAGGGTCAGGTGGTTGAGGGTCAAATCTCCGTTTGACTCTTAAAAAGGTTTGGGTATAGAATAGAACATGTCCAGGCCACTAAGAATAGAATATGATGGCGCATGGTATCATGTAATGAACCGTGCCAGAAAAGGAAAAAAGCTGTTTAGCAGCAGGGAAGATTATCTTTGCTTTTATGAACTGCTGCAGGAAACCGCTGAAATGTTCAATTTCAGAATTTCAGCATATTGTTTTATGTCCACCCACTACCACCTGCTGGTGCAGACACCTGACGGCAATCTATCCAGATGTATGAGACACATAAATGGAGTATATACTCAGAGGTATAATATTCGTCATGGTTGTGATGGAACACTTTTCAGAGGTAGATATAAATCCATACTGATTGATGCAGATTCTTATCTGTTGCAGGTTGTCCGTTATATTCACAGAAATCCACTAAGGGCCAATCTGGTGAAAAAAATCGATGATTTTAAATGGAGCAGCCATAATGGATATATTTCAAATGCAAAAAAATGGGACTGGCTCAATAAAGAATTTATCCTAAGCCTGTTTTCACCGGTTAAAAGTAAGCAAAGGGCAAAGTACAGAGCCTTTATTGCAGAGGAGGATTCAGAAGAAATCAGCAGTTTTTTTTTAAAAGAGAACACACCATCCATGCTTGGCAGTGAAAAATTCATTGAGTGGGTAAAAAACCGGTTTTTCAATAATAAAAGGAATATGGAAGTTCCTGAATCCATAAATCTTACACCTGGCAGCAACAAAATAACAGAAACCGTTTGCAGATTTTATTCTATTGAGAAAAAAGATCTTTATCATGTGAAAAGAGGCCAGGAGAATGAGCCAAGGAATGTTACGATATATTTATTAAGAAAACTTAAAGGAGAACGCCTGCTTGAGATTGGTAAAAAATTCAGCTTAATAAAACACAGTTCCACAAGCAGTGTTCTTGAACGGGTAAGGTTGAGACTGAAAGTAGAGCGGAATTTCAGAAAAAGGCTGGAGAAGATAGAAGATATGATCCACAAGAGTCAAACGGAGATTTGACCCCTTTCTGTTTCTTTGACCCCTTTCTGTTTCTGACTGTTACAGGGCTCAGGACAGACTAAAAAACAGTGTTATGCTTTGAATACCTTATTTGAATATTTCTTTTTCATCTGAACAGCATTACGTGTATCAACAATCAGGTTTGCATGTTCTGCAAGCCAGTCATAATCATAACTGCTGTGGTCAGTTGCTATTAAAACAAGATCCGTCTTTTTCAGCAGGTTTCTGTTAAGGCTTATTGACTTTAAATTAAAATTATATTTCCTGTATTTTTTCAGTTTTGGAATAAACGGGTCATTATACTGCAGCAGCGCTCCTCGTTTCTGCAGAATTTCGATAAGTTTCAAAGACGGAGATTCACGGTCATCATCAATGTCTTTTTTATAAGCAATTCCAAGTATCAGTATCCTGGCCCCCCGTAAGCATTTCTTTTTTTTGTCCAAAGCCTCTATTATTTTATCAACAACATAATAGGGCATGGATGTGTTAATCTCACCAGCAACTTCTATAAATCTTGTTGTAAAATCATAAGCACGGGCTTTCCATGAAAGATAATAGGGGTCAATGGGGATACAGTGCCCTCCAAGACCCGGGCCCGGATAAAAGGCTGAAAAACCAAATGGCTTTGTTGATGAAGCCTCTATTACTTCCCAGATGTCTATGCCCATACGGTCAGCAAGGATTTTCAGTTCATTTACAAGGGCGATGTTTACACATCGATATATGTTTTCCAGCAGTTTGGTCATTTCAGCAGCACGGGTTGAAGAAACCGTGACAACCTTGTCGATGACCTGGCTGTAAAGGAGCTGTCCGATTTTTCTGCAGTTGGAAGTAACCCCGCCAACCACCTTGGGGATTGTCCTGGTAGTGAAATCAGGATTGCCGGGGTCTTCCCGTTCAGGGGAATAAACAACATAAATATCCCTGCCGGCAATGTATCCTTTTTTTTCAAACAGAGGCAGAAGCACCTCTTCAGTGGTTCCGGGATAAGTGGTACTTTCAAGACAGATAAGCTGGCCATTTCTCATGTTTTCTGAAACAGCAAGACCTGTCTGCTCCACGTACTTAAGGTCAGGTTCACGCATCTCATTTAAAGGGGTCGGCACACAGATTATAACAACATCCATGTCTTTAAGTTTCTTAAAGTTATCAGTTCCTCTGATCCGTCCGTTTTTTGACAGGGTTTTAAGTTTTTTATCCGGTATGTGCTTTATGTAACTTTTCCCGGAATTTATACTTTTTATTTTGTTTGAATCAACATCAAAGCCGACTGTTTTAAACCCTTCTTCAGCAAACCTCAGTACAAGAGGAAGCCCCACATAGCCAAGCCCTATAACGCCGATATTTGCTTTCCTGCTGGTTATTCTGCTGATAAGTTTTTGCATAAACGTAGATCCTTAAAAGAAATTATTAAGTAATTTATAATCCGGTTTTTATTGCAGTTCTTTTCTATCGGAATATATCAATAATATATTAAGAATGGAATAAGAAATGTTGATAATTAAATTGTACAGGAATTTCCTTTCTGCATTCTAAAGAATGTGGATGCCTGTAGTTGATATGTTCAGTTGCTGGCAGCCGCAGGTCGAAGATCCCGGGCTCTGTTTAGGGGCTTCAGTCTGCGTTAAGTTCAAAAGCAGGGAATCGAGTCATGAAATATCAGATTTTCCTTCCCTGGTTTTATCACCCCTGGATTCCCGGTCCCCGCACACTTATTGTATCGGGGCAGATACGCTGTGGAATGACACATGGGTAAAGCTTTATCCATGAATTTTTATTCCAAGATACTTTTTTATGTGCTTTGCAAGAGCGTTGTCGATCTCTTTGTGTCTTGGAACAGGCTGTTTTTTATTGGTAGCTGGATTGAAATAGATGTCATGGTTTGATCCGGAACGTAAACAGGTACATCCTGCTTTGGTCAATTGGCGGATAAATTCTGAACGATTCACAAGGCAATTTCTTTGATCTGATATTGTTCCGGAACATCATCCATTGCCATTAACAAATATGCTTCTTTTATATTATTTTCTAATTCCTCTAATGTTTCTCCCTGTGTCATGATTTCAGGATGCTCTAACAACTTTCCAAGCCAGAACTTGTCGCCTTTCCAATAGATCATTGTAATTTTGCTGTTCATTTTTGTTCTCCATTTACAGGATTGCATATTGTCAAAATTTTTTTAACAATATTGTTAGACACTTCGAAATATCAAAGCGTTAATGTAAAACAGCTTGTCTCCCCTTATTAGTACCGCTGAATAGTTTACTCAAACACTGTCATTATCGCAAAATACCACTTGTCATTAGTCCTTATTTGTATTTGGCTCTCATAGCCTGCTTCCGGTTTGTGAAGTAAAATTTTTGACAGTACCAGTTATTATGTAGTTTCAAAAGTGCTGAAAAATTAAAGTTAAAGATGCACGATAAATGATTCCCGACAGCACATTCTGTTTTTAATGTATTATAAACTATCTGTTATTTCAAGCCATATGAAAAGAAAAATAGAGAATTAAGCACAGAGGAAAAAGAACCAGGCACAGAGACAGAGAGCAAAATGGTCAGGTCTTGAAATATCAGTTTTTGGAATCATGGGTTACTAAATAAATGGCTCTATTTACCACAAAGATTTCTCACCCTGATAAATCGGGATTCGAAATGACAGCAACTGCCTGTATCTCTTAATCCTCTGCCTTTCTGGGCCCGGATTTTTACTGTTGTAAAGACTTTTTTTATTACTGACCCAGAGACACAGGAATTTGTCATCCCCTTGAAAAAGGGGATCCAGTATTTTTATTCTATCAGTAAAAACCTTGCCCTGAGGGCAAGGTCACAGATCATAGGCTAAGCCATAAGAAGAAATGAATGGCCAAAAGCTAACCTTCATTTTCTTTGACGGCCAAAGAAAATGAAGCAAAAGAAAGGC
>JAJRXD010000059.1 GCA_024276465.1 Deltaproteobacteria bacterium | reverse complement strand
TGCACTGAAGGGAATACAGCAGTTAGTGGAAAATGTTGATACCCAGATTGAACCGCTTGTCTCGAATATTAAGAATACTTCTGACGCGGCCCGAAGCGCCCTGGAACAGGCTGAGAAGACCTTTGCCCTGGAAGAAGGTGTGCCGGGTGAGCTGGCATCGGGTATCAAAGAGACATTAACAACTGCAAGTCATGCCCTGAAACAGTCCGAGCATACATTGGCATCGGTTCAGGGTGTTGTAGCAGAGGACTCTAATTTCATTTATAAATTAAATAATACACTTGATGAGTTGTCGGCTGCTGCCCGTTCAATTCGTTTTCTGGCTGATTATCTCGAAAGAAAGCCTGAAGCTTTACTCAGAGGCAAAGGCGGTTCTAAAGGAGAATAAAATGATGAATTATCTTTTTTTGCACCGTACAGGATTTATTGCCGGAATTTTTATTCTCGTGATCGGGTGCGCCGGCACAGCACCGACAAAATTTTACAGCCTGAATTCCCTCATTACCTCTGATACAGCACAAAGGGCCGTTTCAGCAGATCACAGTATTGTAATTGGGGTCGGACCTGTTAAAATCCCTGACTATCTGGATCGGCCGCATATTGTAACCCGTACCGGACGGAATGAGGTAACTGTTGCTGATTTCAATAGATGGGCCGGGCCTTTAAAGAGCGACATAGCCCGGGTCCTTGCAGAGAACCTCTCAATTATTTTATCTGCAGACAGGGTCTATACTTATCCATGGGAAAGCTATATCCCGGTCAAATACAGGATTGCAGTTAATGTGACACGTTTTGACGGTGTTGGCGGAGAGGACGTTTTGCTCAATGCAAACTGGAGTGTATTTGGAAAAAATGGGAAGAAACCCCTGTTAATAAACAGCTCAAGTTTCAGTGAAAAAACGGTTGAAAGGAGCTATGCTGCTCTTGTTGATGCACAAAGCCGTCTGCTTGAAAATCTCAGTCATGATATTGCAGATGCGATAAAAACAATTTCAGAGGAGGAGCCTGAATAACAGCAGGCAACAAAAGATCAAATATTAAAAATAAAAGATCAAAATTACGGAAGGGGTTTTATCTTATAAATAATTCTCCTTGATTTTTACATTTCTATGTCCGGATGATTTTCATAACTGACTGGTTACGCTGAGGCACTGATTTACATTGCTATTAAATCACAGGGAGTCTACAATATATTTATATGAAAACGATAAAAATATATTGTGAGGATTTGGAGAAAACGATTGATGAAGACGGGTGCTATGATGCCAAAGGGTCAACTATTTGCAAAGCCTGTTTGGTAAAGCCGGCCCCTAAAAAAAAAATAACAGGATTAGTAAGATTAAAAAAATAAGTTAACAGGCAGCAGGCGGGGCCTTTTCGTCAGGAGGAACATGTTCAGCAGAAATAATCAGGCAAGGATAGAACGAAATCAGCAGAAGCTTGACGCCGGCATTTTGTCTACACACTTTCCGGAAGTTGCAAGCATTGTCATCAGTATGATGTACAGGCAGAAGGGTATATCGAATCCTATAGAGAGGATCATGAATTTTTCTCCCGGCAGTTATGCTTTTTTCAGAGTAGACTGTCTGAGCAACGACTGTGTTGACGGCGGGTTTGACCTGTCTCAGGTCATTAACTCGATGATAAGAAACCACAGCAGGGAGGTAAAG
>JAJRXD010000058.1 GCA_024276465.1 Deltaproteobacteria bacterium | reverse complement strand
GATGCCGTGAGACATTATATTGACTTTCGCTGAGTGAATCCATTATTTCACAGACACAGAGACTGGAATCAGCATCGATTAACAGCTGCATTATTCTCAGCCGGGTCCTGTCTGATAATGCCTTGAAAAAGCCGGTATATTTTTCCATTTTGTTTCCCCCATATATATGCATATATGCGCTATTATGTATATAATAGCACATGAGAATGTTTGCTGTCAAGATTTTATTACTGGAAAATTGTTCCTTAAAATCCCTGTTCTCATGTAAATTTAAAACTACTTAGTGGCTGAACGAAAAGTCCTGATTCCGAGTTGTCATTGCGAGGAAAGAGGAACCCCGATAAAATCGGGGCAGGCCCCGACGAAGCAATCCCTTTGTTTCCAGGAGATTACTTCGGTCATGCCTCCCTCGCAATGACAGAAAAAGTGTAATTAATGGACTTTTCGGTCAGGCACTACTTAAAACCAGTGGCGTTTAATCCATTGTCCAGCATAATTTTAGAACCACAAGATATGATTGCTTGAAGGAGTCCCTGTTTTGCTCAGCTTAAGCGCAGGAAGGATAATAAAATATGACATTTTACAGTTGCAATTTTATATTAAAAACAGCAATCTGTTAACTCCACATACTGTCTGAGGATGGGTGTTCTAAAAAACAGAAATGAAATATAGTTTAAAACTGAAGGCATTGGAATGATCGGAAAAGTTGAAACAGTTAAATCGATTATTTATTTCCTTTTAGCTGGTTTGTGCGAAATCGGTGGTGGGTATCTTGTGTGGCTTTGGTTGCGAGAAGGCAGACCTGTAAGGTATGCCCTCGGGGGAGCGATTGTCCTCGTACTGTATGGGATTATCCCCACTTTTCAACCTTCTCATTTCGGTCGTGTTTACGCTGCCTATGGCGGTGTGTTCATAGTATTGTCAATCATTTGGGGATGGAAGGTTAATGGCATTGAACCTGATAAATTTGACATTATCGGAGGTGCGGTGGCCTTGCTTGGAGTTATGATTATTATGTATTGGCCTCGAAATTAAACAAGTTATCTTTTTACAAAATCGTCAACTTTATTAGTTTAAAAAAATATTATTGGCACTTGTCATCTATCCTCTAAGAATCTCAATCAGGAACTTAAAAGCAATCAGCAAGACTACTGTACCGAAAATATGTTTAAGCCTGGCTTTATCAGCCCGCAGGGATATCCTGCTCCCAACAAGTCCGCCTGCCACAGCAGCAGCAGCCATTACAATGCCTGTTGTCCAGGCTACCTGCTCGTTTACAGCATGGCCTGCAAGCCCGCACATGGCAGTTACTGCCACCATTACGGTTGATGTTCCTACTGCTATGTCCATGGGCACTCCGCACAGAAGGACCATTATAGGCAGTTTTATTATCCCGCCTGTAATACCAAGCATACCTGAAATAATTCCAATTGCACCGGTAGCAGTTAAAACAAGGGGTACGTTAACATGGTATTCAGCATCATTAAACTGCCTGTGCCAGTGATACCATTTAAGGGACTGAAGATCATACCTGCCAGCCCCGATTTTTTTAAGCATCAGGATTCCTGCTGCTGCCAGCACACAGCCCAGACACGCTTTCAGAACCGATTCAGGAATAAGTGTACTAAAATATCCTCCCGCAAAAGCCATAATATCTGTGGGAGGATCTATTAAAAGAGCAAGCTTCCAGTCAACCTTTTTGTTGCGCCAGAAGCTGAAAAGTGCTGCAGTTGATGTGGCCAGAATCAATATGAGACTTAAGGCAGGGGCCTGTTTGAAAGTAAAGCCAGCAAACAGCAGGATTGGAACATACAGGATTCCGCCACCCATTCCTATCATGGAAAAAACTGTTGATATGATGAAAAATACCGCTGCAAGCACAATCAGTTTCATACAGACCTTCCCCTTACTTCAAAGCTTCACAAATGCAGGCAGGACACACCGGATTGCCGTTAACAATCCGGAACTTGTTTGCAAAGCCGGCTTCATTGCATACTGAACATTTAAGGATATCAAATGTTCCTGGTGAGCGCTTGAATTCAAAGTCAACCACAGGTCCAATTGTAAGGAACTGGTCATCCGGCATTTTCATCACCTTCTCAACCAGAGGGTCGGCGATTTCTGCAGGCACGTTCTGGGGAGGCACACCATTTTTGCGCTGTTGCACAAAGGAGGATTTAAGCATGTTTTCAAAAAAGTCAGGCTTAAGACTTACGCGGAGTGCTTTTTGATTTTTTACATCAATAAGAGTAAAAACCATTTTATTAAGGTACAGTTTTTCAATATTAGATTTACCGTAAGTACAGCCGGTTATGACCATAATACCGTCAAGAAAACATCCTGCCGCATGCCCTTTGCCTGTTTCAGATATAACATGCAGTTCCTTGTCCTGTGCTCTCTGAACGCCAAGAGCATTCATTGCTGCGGCTGAGGCACGCAGTCCAAGGGGCATGGCAGGACACTTGTGGCCATGAAAAGCCATTCCTAACTCCAGATAATCCTCAGCTTTCATTTTTTCTTTCCTCCTTTGTCTGTTGGTTTATATTCATTTTTACAGGGATAGGATAAATTGACTCTTTAACTTTGGAGGTACCCGGGGGCAGAAGATACGCAACAAAAAACAAACTAATGATTTCTGCAAATTTCTTTCATTGCACTTTCATCATCCTGTCCCCTCATCATGGTGAATACATCAACCTGACGATATCTTACTGACAGACAGTTTCTTACGTTCCAGTATCTGAGGGCTTATGACCCGGTTCCTGCCAGACACCGCCAAAATTGTTTTTTACAACTCTACTATGTATGGCTGTTACAGAACCCCGATTACTGTTCTAAATATTCCGGCAGTGTTTGGACAAAAGCCTTGATCTGATCCCGAACTTTACGGTAGCAGTCCAGTTTTTCTTCCTCGCCGCAAAGCTCAGCAGCCATCTTAGGCGGATCATCAAAGCCGACATGGACAACTTTTGTGTTACCGGGGAAAAACGGGCAGGTTTCATGTACATGGCCGCACACCGTCACAACATAATCAATAACAACCTCTTTGAATTCATCGACATGCCTGGACCGATGTCCGGAAATATCCACGCCTGCCTCAGCCATTACTCTGACCGCACTGGGATTCAGTCCGTGGGTTTCAATGCCTGCCGAGCAGGCATCTATCACATCTCCTTTCAAATGCCGTGCCCAGCCTTCAGCCATCTGGCTGCGGCAGGAGTTACCGCTGCAGAGAAACAGTATCTTGATTTTTCTGTCTTGGCCCATGTCTTATATTCTTCTTCCGGTCAGATGTTTGTTTTGCCTAATAATTCAACTCTGCTGCTGATGCAGCACGAAAAGACCCGCGGGTGCGTTTACAAAATCCAACCAGCATCAGCATGACCGGAACCTCAATAAGCACTCCGACAACGGTTGCAAGAGCAGCACCCGATGAAAGTCCAAACAGCATTACCGATGTTGCAATAGCTACCTCAAAATGGTTGGAAGCCCCTATCAAAGCCGACGGAGCAGCATCTTCGTATGTCAGATTTAAAAGTTTTGCAAGCCAGTACCCTAACCCGAAAATCATTATTGTCTGGATGAACAGCGGGACAGCGATCCAGAGGATTGTCAGTGGATTGGAAAGAATTACTTCCCCCTTAAAACTGAACAGCAGCACAAGTGTGGTAAGCAGGGCGATAATCGTAATAGGGGTGAGAACATTCAGAAATTTCTCCCTGAACCACTGCTCTCCTTTGGCTAAGATAATCAGTTTGCGGGAAAAATAGCCTGCCACCAGCGGCAGGGCAACATAGGTGGCAACAGACAGCAGTAGAGCCTGCCAGGGAACAGGCAGTTTACCAATGCCAAGCAAAAACCCGCCAAGGACTCCATACAGCAGCAGCATCGAAAGTGAATTGATGGCTACCATAACCAGTGTCAGACCATCATTACCGCGTGCCAGAAAGCCCCAAACCAGAACCATGGCCGTACAGGGCGCAATACCAAGCAGAATGCATCCGGCAAAATAACTGCGCCACAGGGGAATCTGCAATACTTTTATATTGTCCTGCAGCACCACTGTGCCGGCACCATGGGTTGCACCGACAGGCAGATTCAGGCCAAACGGCATCTTCACCATATCAACCGCATCTGCACCTATGAGTCCGCGAAAGAGAAAGCCTAAACAAAAGATTGCTATGGCATACATGGTGAACGGTTGTATGCACCAGTTTACAAAAAGTGTCAGAAAAACCGGTTTTCCGCTTTTACCGGCCTTAACAACACTGGCAAAATCGATTTTAACCATAATCGGATACATCATAAAAAAAAGGCAGATTGCTATTGGGATGGAAATAACCGGGGCTCCGTTAACAAGGATGGACATGCTGTCAAGTTTTTGTGCCATGCCAGGCGCTGCTTTGCCCAGCACAATTCCGCCCACAATGCAAAGTCCAACCCAGAAAGTAAGATATCGCTCAAAGATACTTGTCATTTTACGGTCGTTTGCCAGAGTGTTATTTTTCATTTTCGTTCTCCCTTACATTGCCAGCATGTTCCATAGCTATAAACCTATATAGCCATATATCTAATTATACTAATAAAAAAAATCACTTCTTGCAGAGTGATTGCCTGCATAGCGTTTCTGTTTTTTTCAGGTCTTTCTTTATTACGGGATCGTCATTCAGCCAGTTTCTGACAGCAGACTGTATAACAGGCGTAAATATATTTATCTTTTCTCTGCACAGAGAGTAATCAATCCACTGTCCGTTTCTTTCGTCCTCTATGAATCCCTCGTTTTTTAAAAGGCTCAGGTGTTTTGAAACACTTGGCTGTTTGATTTCCAGAACAGCAGCCAGTTCACACACGCACATTTTCCTCTTTTCTAACATCTTTAAAATGCGCATACGATTTTTATCTGCTACTGCTTTTAGAACTCTCATAAGGTCACGCATAAAAAACCTCTAAGCTAAATAGCTATTTAGCTATAAATAATAGGTCATTTGTAATTTATTGTCAAACTGTTTTTTTTACCTGAATTTCACTTTTGCGGAAAAAGAGGTTACTGGATTCATATCCTTTATTCTGTCATCACCGATAACTATTACTACGTCCTGTAATTTTTATTGCATTTGAATCCGTCATTGCGAGGAGCAAAGCGACGCGGCAATCTCATGAAATATCAGGTGGATAGAAATTGCTTCGTTGAGTTTATCCCGTTTCAAGTAACGGGGCTCACAATGACAGTTGTAATACTACGTTATTTAGGAAACGTTCTACTATGCGGTTAGGAATAAATCCGATACGGGAAGGGTTGCTGACCTTCTCAAACTTTCCTGTCCAGAACTTTTCGAATGGTATCTGCTATTTCCCCTCTGTTAACAGGCTTCATAAGAAATTCTCTGATGCCTGATTCCTTCGCCCTTTCCGGAGTAACCATTTCACTATATCCAGTACACAGAATAACAGGAATATCATGCCTGAGATCCATTAAATGTTTTGCCAGGTCATATCCGGTCATATGTGGCATAGTCTGATCAGTGATGACCAGATCAAATTTGTCAGGATCCTCACTGAATGTTTTCAATGCCTCAATGCTGTCTGTTTCGATAATGGCATTATACCCAAGGGATTCAATCATTTTCTTTCCTATATCTGCCAGCGCTTCCTCATCATCAACAAACAGAACAGTCTCCCTGCCTGTAGGCAAGGGTCTTGTTTCTTCAGTTTTGTTATTGATTTTTTCCTCTACCAGCGGCAGCAGGATGTGAAACGTTGTTCCTTTGCCGGCTGAGGTTTCTACTGTTATATCTCCGTCATAACTTTTAACTATTCCATACACCACTGAAAGTCCCATCCCGGTTCCCTTACCTACTTCCTTTGTTGTAAAAAACGGGTCAAAAATCCGGCTGACAATGGATGAATCGATTCCTGTTCCTGTATCACTTACAGATAACTTTATATGTGGCCCGGGTGAAAGGTTATGGTATGTTTTAACAGTTTCTGAATTTAACACTGCATGAGATAAACGTATATTCAGCAGGCCCCCCTTTTCCCTCATTGCATGAGCTGCATTAGCACACAGGTTCATCATAATCTGATGGATTTGTATTGGATCTGCCAAAACAGCGCCGGACTTTTCATCTGTTTCCTGCCGTATTTCAATTGATGTTGGAATTGAAGCCCTGAGAAGCGTAACCGCTTCATTAACAACCGGATACAGTTCTAACGGCTTTCTTTGCGGGCCGCTTTTACGGCTGAATACAAGAATCTGTTTCACCAGATCTCTTGCACGGATGCACGAATTTATCATTTTATCCAGATTGTCCCTTGTCTGGCTACCTTCCGGCAAATCCAAACAAGCCATTTCAGCATAGCCTAAAATTGCCGCCAGAATGTTATTAAAATCATGAGCAATACCACCGGCTAAATTGCCAATGGCCTGCATTTTCTGCGCATGCCTGAGTTGTTCTTCAAGCTCTATCTCCTTGGAAACATCACGGCCTATGGATACAAAATTCGTAATTTTTCCAGATTTATCACACACAGGCGTAACAGTAATCTCTAATTCACAGGTAGATCCGTCTTTTTTGTTCTCCTTTATATGACCGTTCCACACATCCCCATTGCTGACTGTTTTTATTAAATCTTTATAAATCTGATGCTGTTCTTTACTTCTTGCGAAATCAAGAATGTTTTTGCCAATAAGCTTGTCCCTGTATCCAAACAATTGTTCTGAAGCCTTGTTTACATACTGAATTACACCGTCAATTCCAAAAACTATCATTGTTTCATCTGCCTGTTCAATAGCGGTTGAAAGAAGCACACGTTCTTCTTCTGCCCGCTTGCGGTCACTGATGTCAACAAAACTTTCAAGATAGTGTTTTTGTCCGGCCAGTGATACGGAAACTGCAGTTTTGAGAATCGGTATGCTTTCGCCGGATGCAGTAAGCAACTCTCGTTCAGTATTGTCTGTTTGTTGTCCAAGATCAGTTATTGGGCATTTGCCTTCTTCTGCCGGACAGATAAACCTGTGGCATCTTCTGCCCACAATCTCTTCTTTTACAATGCCGATCATTTTTACAGCAGCAGGATTTGCATCAACAATCAGATGTTTTTCAGGTTCAATCACTATGATTCCGGTCTCAAGAGAACTAAGTATCACCCTCAATTTCTCCTCGCTCTCACGTAATGCCTGCTCGGTTTTTTTACGCTCGTTTATAAGCATCCATTCACGCAGGGCAATTCTGGCGGTATGTGGCATTGCAGAAAAAGCTGCATCTGATTTAATTATATAATCCTGTGCACCCGCTTTCATAGCCTCTACAGCAGTCTGTTCATCTCCATAGCATGTCATGATTACGATGGGATAGATGGCTTCTTCTTTTTCAGTGTTTAGCAGTTCAGTGCCTTTGCCGTCAGGCAACAGAATATCGGCTATTATAAGATCTGGAATTGATGTGGAAATACATGAAAGGGCTTCTTCAAGACTGCCTGCAACAGTCAGGCTGAACTCGTCAGGATATAATTCAAAAGCAGCTTTAATCAGCTCAGCATGGGGCATATCATCTTCGACTATTAAAACGCTCTTTGTAATGGCCATGATATCTATTACCTGTATTATTACAGTTTTTGTTTTTTTCGACGGGATTAAGCTGAAAAAAAACAGTTTATATTTGTTCCATTGGAAGACGGTTCAATCCCAGCCAGTACAATCCTAAAGCATCCATCAATTGGGTAAATTTGTCGAAATTTACGGGCTTAACCAGATAACTGTTTGCATGATTTTCATATGCCTTTACTATATCTGTATCAACGCTGGATGTTGTGAGAATTACAACAGGAATATGTCTCAACTCATTGCAGGCCTTTATCTTTTCAAGAACTTCAAAACCGTCAATCCTGGGAAGACGCAGGTCAAGCAAAACAACATGAGGCCGGGGGCTTGTCCTGATGTCAGAATATTCATTGTACCTGAACATGTAATTAAGCGCATCCTCACCGTTAGTGACATGATGAACTCTGTTAGCTATTCTGTAATGACTGAAGCTGACCATCACTAACTCGGCATGGTCCTCATTATCCTCTACAAGCAGAATGCTTAAAGGTTCTCTTTTTATGTCAGGATTTCCCATAGGCTTTGATCTCCTTCTTTAAAGGAATTGTAAAACAAAAAGTACAGCCGTCTCCGGTTCCCTTTGACTCGACCCAGATACGACCCCCATGCACATCTACAATACGCTTTGCAAGGGTCAACCCCATACCAGTACCATTGCTTTTCTGGTCAAGCTTGTCAAAAAGGCCAAATATCTTTTCATGGTACCGCGGCGCAATGCCTGCGCCATTGTCCATAACATAACATACAGTCTCCTCACCCTGCTGCCGTACACCTACTTCAATACGAGGTTCAGGCTGGTCTCCAATGTGGTTGATGGCATTGTCTATCAGATTTTGAAGAAGCACATGCAGGTTTGAACGCTCACCATGGACAACAGGCATATCCTGAGAGATATTAACTGTTATTCTTTTCTGGCTTATCTTTCCCGATAACAGTTCCATAACTTCATATGCCAGATCTTTCAAAGAGACGTCCTCACGGACAGTTCCCAAACGACCGACACGGGACAACTCAAGCAGTTCATCAAGCAACTGTTGCATTTTGTCTGCAGCATTGCTGATACGGTCCATATAAGTTTTCACACTGTGTGCATTGCCTTCTGCCACATCCCGCCTCAACATCCCGAGGAACCCCTTGATAGTTATCAGAGGACTTTTAAGATCATGGGAAACAGTATACGAGAAACGTTCTAACTCTGCGTTCTTATCTTCCAGTTCAGCAATTAATTCCTCCTGTTTTTTCTCAATGCGCTTCCTTTCATTTGCTTCAAGCGACAGCTTTTCAAGAATCTGTTCGACCTGTACAGTCCTCCTAAGTGTTGTTATCAAATATCCTGAAATTAAAAAGGTAAACAGCAGCCCTACAGACAACAAACTCCATGACTGCCAGGTCATTCTGTCAGCTATGAATTCTGGTCGAGACGTACACCGGGCAGTCCATGTCCTGTCAGCAACATGCAGCATGTGGCTGAAATGAAGAATGTTTTTATCCAGCTTCTTTTGAGAAAACCGACCATCTTCAGTGCTGAAACGGGAACAGCAGGCATAAAGCAAACTTTCTTCAGGATATGCCGAATTATCCACAAGGGAAATATCAATCCATTCCTTACCCAGCAATCCAAGCCCCTCTTCAAATAATTCTTCAAACAGGAAAATTGCCGCTACAAACCCTTTAAGGTTGTTCCTGCGCGATTCAACTGTATCCAAAACAGCATTGGCATGATAAAGCGGCATAAAAACAAGAAATCCAAACTTTTCTCCGGGGTTATGTTCAATTTTTGTCCGGCCTGTGGCAACAATTCTGCCAGTGTCACGTGCCTTTTCAAGTGCTTCAAGACCTATCGCACTGGCAGCAAGATCAAGACCTAACATGGCTTCGTTCCCGTTATAGGGTTCAAGATAATAAACAGGAAAATACTCTTTTCTCTTTTTTGCCTCAACTGTTTCTCCATTTCTGTTCAGTTCTGTTATTTGGAAGTCAGGGTATCCATCGGCAAGAGCTGTGTTCTCATAGTTGCTGCGCTGATCATGCGGAACTTTTGGAATCCATTCAAAAGCCTTTATATCACTGTGCCTGTGCAAGGCAGACGTCACAAACCTTTTGAACTCTTCACGTGTTACAAATTCCGAACTGAGGTACAAAGAATGTGTTGCTTTTAGTATTTCAAAATTTACATCTATTTCTTTTTTGATTGAATTAATTCTATCCAGGGAAGCCCTGTTGAATTCCGCCCGTATTTTTTGAGATTCTTTGTTATAGCTGGCAAAAAACAGGAAAAAGGACAATGCAAACCCAAAACATGCTATAGCACCTGGCAGAACATATCGATAAATTGGAGTTCTCGCTTTAATTGGGTTCACCCTCTAAACTTAAAGGAAAAATTATAGATTGCCTGTAGCTTTAAATGAATAGATATTTTTCAAACAGCTGTTTCAGGAATGTTACTTTCAGATTCTGACATTTATGGGAGTTGACAGATACCCTCTGTCAGATTGATGAAGTTTAGGCAAAGAACATATGCTTGTCAACTGAAATATTACGCATTTCGCCAAAACTGCAATTCAGACAGTAAAAAAATGAATGCAAAAATATAACACAAACAGATAAAAACATATATACGTTCTTATGCGACCCCAGATTATGCCGGCAGGGCTTAAATTTCTTGAGAATAAAAAGATTTTATATTAAAATATAATAAGATGTTGATTGTGTTTCAGGCAGTTCTCATGAGCAGTATTAAAATCGCACACATATGTTTCTCTAAAAATTAAGGTTCATTCGTAAAAAAGTTGAAAGGTTAACAACAAAACAAATTTATTAACCGCGGACGGACGCTGACTTGCACGGACAAACACACGGACGACTTGTCCGTATGTTTACATCAATGTCCTGCGGACATAACAACCATAACCATATGTTTTTATCCCGTTTTATCGGGATGGAAGTTCCTGGGCGGATAGGTCATCCGCACAGGAG
>JAJRXD010000057.1 GCA_024276465.1 Deltaproteobacteria bacterium | reverse complement strand
TCTCAAAGGGCTGTCATCAGGGATATCATCCAGCAGCAGGTCAGGATATCCCACTATGGCACCAAGGGTGTTGTTGAGATCATGGGCAACACCTCCGGCAAGGGTTCCAAGGGCCTCCATTTTCTGGGCCCGCTGCAGCTGTCTCTCCAGATTTTTACGTTCTGAAATGTCCCGGACTGAAATAATAATGGCTGGTTTGCCATTGTAGATAATTTCCGAAGAGTTGATATCAACCTCAACCTTTTCTCCTTTACTGCTGACCATCCGGATTTCAAAACTCCTGTTTTTAAATCCATCACAGGGGCAGGCCCCTGCATGCTGACTACTATTCCAGGTCTCTGGCTTTGCAGACAGTGTTTCAAAAGGGATTGTTTCCAGTTCTTTCATGCTGTAACGGGTGATTTCCCGGTATTTCGCATTGGCATACATATGCATGTCACCTTGTATTATTGCAATGCCGTCATTAGAATTTTCAGAAAGCGCTCTGTATTTAGATTCGGAAGACATTAATTTTTCATAATTGATCGTATTATGAATAGATATTGCAACAAAATTGGCAACAATATTGAAAAGATGAATATCATTCTTTTCAAAGACATTGGAATCTGCATGACTGAGGTTTATAACACCAAAGACTTCATTCTCCACTATCAGAGGTACTGAAAGAAGGCTCCCCAGCCTAACCCTGCTTTTTGATCTGGAATTAAAAACAGGGGATTTTTTCGTATCATGGATTAGAACCGGTCGTTTTTCCAGTATTGCCTGACCAGCAGCACCCTCACCATGTTTAAAACAATAATTAAGCCCCTGCCTGGAAAAGAGCTGCCCTGCCCCTAACACAAAGTTGTTTTTCTTTGGGTCGCTTGCACAGACTAAAAAAAGTTCTTTTTTTTCTTTATCTATAAGCATTATTGAACAGTTCTGTGCAATTGTGTTTTTAATTATAACCTCCAGAATAATCTGACATGCTTTTTCAAAGCTGCTGACATGAAAAAGGGTCGTGCCTAATTCACGGATCAGGGAAAGCTCTGCTATTTTATCCTCAAATTGTCCCTGTATTTTATTAACCTGGTTGCGTAGAAGCCTGTTTTCGTTTTTTAATTCTTTTATTGTCTTGTCTTCCATTACAATAGTCTTGCAAAATTCAGGTATTACGTTATTACTTCAAAAAAAGCTTCGATTTCTGAGAGCTGTTTTTTCAATTCTTTAACAAGAGTTTCTATTGTACTATGCGTAATTTTTAATTCCTTAACTGTATTGCCTACATTGACAATCACCGGATTACCACTGTTCCCAATTTCAGCCCTCTGGCACAAACAATCAGCAACCTCAATGATCATGGCATCACGCTGGTATTCAAGAGGGCATGCTGTTGAACTGTGGTGAAATCTGGTTGGCAAAAGGAGACTGTCAGGAAAATTCCATCTTTCCATGAGGAAACCAGAAAGCAGTGCATGATCTAAACCTAACATCTCTTTCTCTTTCCTGAACAGAGGGGTCTGGGACTGCTTTACCTCTTCTAAAACAGTTTTGTACTCTTCCGGGAAATATACTGATAAAATTACTTTGCCCATATCATGGAGAAGGCCGGCTAAAAAGATCTGCTCAGTCACATTGGAACCGGTTCTTTTTGAGATCTCCTTGGCAGCTGTGCCACAGCCAATAGCATGAATCCACAAACTCCGCATATCAAGTGTGTTATTAGAGGCTTTTTGATTAAAAGCGGAAAAAACACTCATCCCGATGGTCAGGCCAATGACCTCATTAAAGCCAATAACAGCTATGGCCCGGGGAATGGAGTCAACTTTACTGGAAAAACCGTAGTAAGAAGAATTGGCCAGCTTAAGGGTCTTATTAGCTATAGCCTGATCCCTGATAATAATATCAGCCAGATCCTTTGCAGATGTGCTTTCATCTCCTGCAACCTGAAGTATATTGTTTACCACTACAGGCAGAGTCGGTATCTGCGTCCGTTTGTCCCGGACCAGATTTTCTATTTTTTCCTGAATGTCCATTTTTTATTTAATATTTTTCCTTTAAAAATTTGCAACTACTGCCGTGTCAAGGTTAATAATTTATATACTGTTCGGACATTTTTCCCTGAAGTCAATACTATAAATTTACAGTAAAAATAACACTCAAAACAGGTATTTGTGATTAAAAGGAGCTTCCTTCTGAGTGTCGGTCTTATTCCTCTTGTTTTTCTTTGAAATTATTCGGTTATGTTAAACCCAGAATTTGCAACAGAATTGGTAAATAAGTGCATAAAAACATAATATTTTTTGACATTTGATTATCAGCATGTTAACATTACAGTGAAGTTTATGTTTATTATTTCATCTTTTTGATATAAACATAAAACAAATCTGCTAAATTCCGTATCAGATAAAGCCACATCCCGAGAAATCGGGTGTCGGAAAGCCACGGGTCTTGAAGGTCCCGTTTGGACTTTTAAGAAAGCCGGATTGCCTGAAGACAAGGGTGGTTTGGCTTTCTTGCGCAGATCGGGTGATTTATAATGAAAAAACTGTTTTTTTCAATCGAGGTGTGGTGTGTTCTCCTTTATCCCTTATTGAGCCATGCAGCAGTAACTTTAACTGTTGAATATGGGGCTGCTTTGCCTGGTGAGTCGGATATTGTCCCTGTCAGCCTTGATAACCCGAATGACACTGTTAAAGCAATTCAGGTAGACATTTCTGATTCAGACAATTTCCTCTCCTGTCTGGGTTGTTCACCTGACCCGGGGCGTGCGCCCGAATTTGTCTGCTCAACCAACGAACTGCCGGGCGGTGAATGCAGGGTGGTCCTTATCAGCATAGCTGCATTTGCGCGTATCCAGCATGGAACAGGCCCTGTTTTAACTGTAACCTATGCTGTTTCCCCAACTGCTCCTTTGGGAGAATGCAAAAGCCTTGATATGGCAAATGCAGTTGTTTCAGATACATATGGCAGCCCGCTGGGAGTAACGCTGGAGTCAGGATGGTTTTGCTTTTCATCCTCTATCGACAGTGATGGTGACGGTGTTTATAATTTTGAAGATAATTGCCCGGAGGACCATAATCCGGCCCAGACAGATACTGACAATGACAGTATTGGGGATGCCTGTGATTATGACGATGACAATGACGGAATTCTTGATGTTTTTGACAACTGTCATTTTATCGCAAATGCCAACCAGTCAGATGTGGATTTTGATTTTATAGGGGATGCCTGTGATGTTTGCCCTTTTGATACTTACAATGACGTGGATGGAGACGGGATTTGCGGTGATATTGACAACTGCCCTGCAAAAACAAACCCTGACCAGACAGATTCTGATGAAGACGGCACAGGGGATGCCTGTGATATCTGCACGGATACGGATGGTGATGGTTTAGGCAATCCCGGGTTTTCTGAAAACTTGTGTTCTGTGGACAACTGCCCGTATGACCCTGCAAATGATGCTGATAATGACACTGTTTGCGGGGATGTGGACAACTGCCCTGTGACAGCCAATTCCGACCAGACTGATACTGATAATGATTATACAGGGGATGTTTGCGATAACTGCCCTTTAACAGCCAATTCTGACCAGACAGATTCTGACAATGATTCCCTGGGGGATGTTTGTGACAGCTGTCCTTTTGATGCTGACAATGACATAGATGGGGACGGGATTTGTGGCGATATTGACCTGTGTCCATATGATCCGGAAAACGACTTTGACAATGACACCATTTGCGGTGATATTGACAACTGCCCTTTAAGCCCAAACGGGCCGGGCAATGGCACCTGCATGAGGACAATCAGCAGTGTTATCATTGGTATGGGGGCCGCGTGTTCAGACAACAGCACCTGCAAAACCCTGGATTTCTGTCAGATGGAACAGGGAGACTTTAATGTAAACGGCATTGGGGATGCCTGTGAATGTTACTCAGACTTTGATAATAGTACAGCGGTTGATATTTTTGATCTTACTATTCTGAAAAACGAATATAACAGGACTGCCTGTAATTCAAACCCCTGTGATGCAGACTCTAATGATGACGGCAAGGTAGATATCTTTGACCTGGCTGTTATGAAAAATCAGTATACCAGAAGTGGGTGTCCTGTACTGGAATAAGGGGGGGAACAATTAAAAAGAAAAAGAAGTGTAAAAAAATACCTTATGTTTTTTACACTTCTTTGAATTGCATTTCAATTCCTGGCAGCTATAATTTAAAGTAAAGAGTTCAAGTTAAAATTTCCATGCACCACGGAAATTTTAAAAGTTGCTTGATAATTTTTTTCGCTGGCAGGTTTGGGAATGCAATATTACCCCCCTCTGATATTCTTCCCAATCCTGCCCTTCCTTTCTTTTCCCCTTAAATATTTTATATCTTTACCCCAGAATTCTTCACGCTAAAAACAACTCGACTGCTTGAAAGTGCTGCTTACACTTTTTGCACGCAACATTGCCATGTTATGTGTCAATGGATCTGTTTGTCGCGGGGCTGATGAACAGGTGTCAGGTCAGAAACAGTACAGAGCTCTGGAACTATCCCCTGGATCCAGATGGAAATAATATGTAATAGTGCTTGATAAATTCAGAATATTTTATTACTATAAAAGATTAAGCTTGAGGTTTTTATTGTCAAAAATGTTAATCTTGGGGGAAACAATATGCTTTCTTATATGCGAAAAAATGCAAGTTCCTGGATAATAAAGGTGCTGTTTACAATAATTGTCATTGTCTTTGTTTTCTTTTACGGTTTTAACGAGGTCAGAAAAAAGGAGTCTGATGCTATTGCTTCTGTTGGCGATAGAAAGATAAGCATGGCTGAGTACAAAAAAGCATACAATAACATGCTCCAGTTTTACCGAAACATTTATCAGAAAAGTCTTTCTGCAAAGAACATAGAGGATATGGGGTTAAAACAAAAAACATTGGAAGACTTGATAGATCGGGAGATTCTTCTTCAGGAGGCTGAACATCTTAATATAAAGGCAACGCCTGAACAAGTTAGAAAAGCAATAATAGAAACTCAAACCTTTCAGGAAAACGGTATATTCAGCCCGGGATTATATAAAAGGATGCTTAGCTATAATGGGGTTTCTGCTAAGGATTTTGAGAAGGCCAAGGAAAGGGAGTTGTTAATAAAGATACTTGAAAATCTGGTAAAAAACTCTGTTATTGTATCAGAAGAGGAGATAAGAGAGGTGTACAATCTCCAAAAAGAGAAGGTAAAGATAGAATATATAAAAATTAATCCTGAAAACATAAAAGAAGAACCCCTGGTTTCTCAAGAGGAGCTGAACGAATATTTTGAAAAAAATAAAGCTGGTTTCAGGGTTCCTGAAAAAGCCAGGGTAAAATATATTATATTTGATCCAAAGACATTTGAGCAGAAAGTAGATGTTTCTGATAAAGAGATAGAAGAATACTATGAACAGGACATGGAACAGTTTTTTGAGCCGGAACAGGTGAAAGCAAAGCATATTCTGTTGATCGTAAAGAAAGATGCTTCAGAGAAGGAAGTAGCCGAAACCAGAAAAAAGGCTCTGGACATACTGGATCAGCTGAACAAGGGAGAAAAATTTGAAACCCTTGCAAAAAAATATTCCGAGGATCCCTCCTCTGCGGAAAAAGGGGGTGATCTGGGTTATTTTAAAAAAGGGCAGATGGTTAAACCTTTTGAGGAAACAGCTTTTTCGCTTAAGCCCGGTGAAACAAGTTCCCCTGTCCGAACACAGTTTGGGTTTCACATTATCCAGGTGGAAGACAAAAAGCAGGCAAGAACAAAGCCTCTTGAGGAAGTAAAATCTGAAATTGAAGAAGATATTAGAAAGGAAAAAGCCCAGGAACTGGTAAAAAGGACTGCTAAAAGAGCTTATAACAGACTGTTTAAAGATAGAAATATTGAGAAATACGCAACAGAGAACGATTTAGAGCTGTTAGAAACAGGCTATTTTGTTTTCGGGAAAGCCCCTGAGGACAGGCCTGGAAAAGAGGTGTTTTCAGAAGAAACTTTTTTGCTCTCTCCCGGAGAGATGGCACCTGCTTTTGCAATAGGGCAGAGATATTTCCTTTTGAAACTTGTGGACAAAAAAGAATCCCATATTCCTTCTGTTGAGGAGGTAAAATCTGAAATTGAAAAAGAAGTGAAAAAGAAAAAAAGGCTGCAAATGGCAAAAGATAAGGCAGATAAAATACTGTCTCAGCTAATAAGCGGAGAGGAGAAATGGGATGGCCTCGAAAAAAAATATGGTCTGAAGGTTGAAGAGGTTGAATTGCATAGACAGGGGGATTTTGTTTCTGGAATTGGAAGCTCAAAAGAGCTGAAAAAGGCTGCTTTTGCTTTAGACAGCCCGGGATCTTTTGCTGCCACCTGTTTTCAAACAGACCGGGGTATCTTTCTTGTCAGGTTAAAGGAGAAAACGGGTACGGATGATGCTGAGTTTGAGAAAGAAAAGGATAAAACAGCTCAGACAGTTCTTCAGGAGAAAAGAAAAGAAGCTTTTGACAGGTATTTGCAAAAGCTTAAGGCCAGGACAGAAATATGGGTGGACAACAGATTGTTTTAATTAAAACTTAGCGGCATGCCTTTCAGGAAGGCCCAGGAGTTCTTGTGGATCTGAACAGGAACAGCTTTTTAAGTGAAAAGCAAACAATAAAAATAGATAAAGAGGGCAACTGGTTTTATAATGATCTTCCCATTATAAACAAAAAAATATTCCTGTTTTTCAACCAGCATATAATAAAAGACGGAAAAGGGGGCTATCTTTTACAGGTCGGCAAAGAAACATGTAAGCTTGTGGTTGAAGACACTCCGTATGTTGTTGCAAAAATTACTTTTGTAAGTTCCGACAAAGAGGGAAGAGAGTTTTTCAGAATAAAACTCAATGATGAAACAGAGGAAAAACTGGACATGAACACCTTTTATATCGGTAAAGACAATATCCCCTATTGCAGGGTAAAAAAGGGGCTTTTCCCTGCACGGTTTTTAAGGCCGCCATACTACCAGTTAGCACAGCATATTCAACAGGAAGCAGAAGACAGGTTCTGTTTTCTGTTGAACAACAAAAAATTTTATGTTCTTGTTCGCGAGAATCAGGAAACATGAGTTTTCTTTTTACAAAGGCACATAAAGCTTGAAAGCTATGTCCGAATGGTATATCCAGGCTTTTGGTGAGTTCTATCCCATCCTTTATCCCCACCGCGATGACTCGTCAGCAGACCGCGAAATAAAGCAGCTTATCAAGGTCCTTAATTTAACAGGTGATGAGCAGATTCTTGACATCTGTTGCGGAACAGGCCGCCATTTGTCCGCCCTGGTGGCCAGGAGTTTTAATGCCTGGGGAACAGACCTTTCAATGGCCCTGTTAAAAAAAGCTTCAAACCATCCAGCAACAGCAGGTAGAATAATTAATGCCGAGATGCGCTCGCTGCCGTTTAAGAGCTGTTTTGACGTGGTTTTTAACCTGTTCACGAGTTTCGGTTATTTTTTAGAAGACAGTCAAAACATGGCAGCATTAAAGGAGATGGTTGCTCTGCTCAGGCCCGGTGGTTTGCTGGTGCTTGACCACATTAACCGTTACAACCTGCAGCGAAATCTTATAAAAGAAAACCAGCAACAGCGTGGCGAATGGGAAGTGCTGCAAAAGCGCAGGATAGAAAAAAATCGTGTCATTAAAGAAATAACGCTTATCAGCGGGGATGGTTCTGCAACTTGTTTAACAGAAAATGTTCGGCTGTTCTATCCTGATGAAATCAAGAGACTGTTCCAAACCTCAGGTCTTAAAGATGTAAGGTTTTTCGGGTCCTTTAAAGGCACCCCTCTGAAGAAAAACACAGAGCGAATGATTACTGTGGGGACTAAGGAAAAAGAGTGATGGGCATGGCTTCTTTTCAATTTAAAATAAGGGGGGTTGATTATTCCGAACACCCGTGGTTCGGTTCTGACAGCCTCATTGCCCGCCTGAACAGAGGAGAGCTTTCCGAAACAGTGCCTGTCTTTTCAAGAAGCCACATACATCATTCCAGCAATTCTGAATTTCTTGACCGCAGCAGGTTATCCGTGCTGCTTCAGCAATACAATAAACTCGTGGGAAACCCCCTTAGCAACAGCACTGTGCATGCTATTCAGACTGACGGAAGATTTGTTCTGACCGGTCACCAGCCTGTACTTTTAACAGGTCCGCTTTTTACATTTTTAAAGGTTGTTTCAATTATCAGTCTTTCCAGACGGCTCGAACAGATTTCACAAACCCCATTAATTCCCGGAATCTGGATTGCAACAGAAGACCACGATCTGCCTGAAGTAAACAGATGTGTGGTCAACGGACAAAAATTTGTGTGGGACAAATGCATTTTAGAAACAGGCCATATGCCTCAGGTTGGAGAGATCAGTCTGAAGGGGTGCCGTGAACATCTGTTAAAGTTTTTACATGATGCTCTGCCTCACAATGATTTTTTCGAGTGGATTATGGATATGGTCGGCTCATGCAACTTTGAGGATTACGGCAAATTGTTTGCAACATTGCTTCAAAAAATATTTAAAGACTGGCCTGTTGTCTTTATTGATCCCATTGCCCTGCGCCCTGTTTCCGCGCCTGTTCTGGCTTCAATTGTCGGGCAGTGGGAAGACATTAAAAAAGCCTTTGAGCGTGGAAAAGAGATGCTGAGGCGTAACAGGATTTCCCCACCCCTGTCAACGCTAAATATTTTTAAAATTGCTGAAGGCAGGCGTATAAAATTCAACTTGAACAAACATGTCGCTGAACCTTCTCCAGGAGCCAAAAACTTCGCCCCTGCAGCAGATCTCATCCGGAGCAGGCCCATGGATTTTTCCCCGGGGGCAGCTCTTCGGCCCCTGCTCCAGGATGCTGTTATCCCGACCATGGTCTATATAGGTGGTCCTGATGAGCTGCTCTATTCGTGGCAAATATCACCTTTATACCTTGCGGCCGGAATCACACGTTCAAAATTGTTTCCCCGAATCAGTACAACCATTTTAGAGAACAACATTAAAAAAGCGGCAATATGTTCTGGCCTCTATCCGGATCAGATCTTTTATGTGAGGGATTTCCTGTCGAATTACAAACCTGATATCACTGTCCTTGACAAAATTGAAGAACTTGAAGCAGTAAGCCAGAAACTTTTGGACTGTATTGACTGCTTTAAGACCGACCAGAATAAAAAATGGCTGAACAAATCCCGCGATGCAATTCAGTACAACCTTGAAAAGATCAGAAGAAAGCTTGCAGAAGAAAAACTGCATGAAATGGGATTAGGCAGAAAAAATCTGGAAAAAATTTCAAATTCCATATTACCTTCAGGTAAACCACAGGAGCGAGTGGTCAATATTTTTCAGTTTCTTGGTCGCTACGGCCCTGATTTTATTTCACGCTCTCTTGAGCTTTTTGATCCTGAAAATTTGTGCCACCAGGTTGCGGAAATAGAACCGAATTTTAATCTGGGGGCAAAGCCATGAGAGTTGATGTGCTGGCTGTTGGAGCGCATCCCGATGATATTGAGCTGATAGCAGGAGGAACCATTGCAAAGCTTGTTGCACATGGTAAACGTGTGGCTGTTGTAGACCTGACACGTGGAGAAACAGGTACACGCGGGACACCCGAGGTTCGACGCAGGGAGGCAGAAAAAGCATCGGAAGTTCTGGGAATTACAGAGCGCATATGTCTTGACATGGGTGATGGCAGACTGGAAAACAACCGGGCTAATAAAACCAAGCTGATTGAAATCATACGCAAATTTCGCCCTGTCATTGTTATGACTCACCACTGGGAAGATCTGCACCCGGATCACTGTCAGGCTGGTGATATGATGAAGGACATTATGTATCCCATGGGAATGGCCAACTTCCCTGCTGGTGGTATGCCATTCCGTCCCAGCGAAGTTCTGTTTTTTATGGGGCACCTCCCTTTTGAACCCAGCTTTATAGTTGATGTGAGTGATTACTTTGAAAAAAAAACAGCGGCTGTGGACTGCTATCAATCTCAACTTTACAACTCTGACATCAAAGGGCCCGAAACAATTATAGCAAAACCCGATTTCAAACTGATACTTGAAGCGCGTGCACGCCATTATGGCAGCCTTATCCAGAAAACATTCGGTGAGCCCTTTTATGTTCGCAGGCCTGTACCAGTTGACGACCCGGTTGAGCTTTACAAACCTTTTACGAAAATTTGAGGAAGGTGGTGCCGTGAAAATTGCAGTAACATGCCATCCGTCCCAGGGCGGAAGTGGAATTGTAGCCACAGAACTTGCTGTTGCTCTGGCCGCACGGGGACATGAAATTCACCTGATCAGCCGTAACCGCCCTTACCGGCTTGGCAAAAACAGATCCGTGCAGTTTCACAAAGTTACTATACCGGATTATCCCCTGTTTGAATTCCCCCCGCATGATCTCAGCCTGGTTAACAGGCTTGCTGAAATCACTGAAAAATATAACCTGGATATCATCCATGCTCACTATGCCGTGCCCCATGCCATATGTGCAATTCTTGCCAAACATATTGTACAGCCTAAACCCGTAAAAATAGTGGCTACAATGCACGGCACAGACATTACACTTGTTGGCAGCCATCCTGATTTTTACAAAATCTGCAGGTTTGCCATGCTGAAATGCGATGGACTGACCACTGTATCAAACTGGCTGAAAAACAGAACCATGAAGGAGTTTAACATCTCACGGGAACCGGAAGTGATATATAATTTTTTTGACGGTTCACGTTTTAATCCTGAACAACAGGCTCCATATCCTAAGGGGAAATCCTTTCAAATTCTTCATGTAAGCAATTTCCGGCCGGTTAAACGAACCGCAGATACAATCCGGGTGTTTTATGAAATTCAGAAACATATTCCTGCACACCTTACACTCGTTGGAGAAGGCCCTGATCTGGGCATTGCAAGGGAACTCTGCTCTGAACTGGGGTTCTGCGACAAGGTAACTTTTGCCGGATCCAGGGTAAACATCGAAAAAATATTCAGACAAAGTCACCTGTTTCTGCTGCTGAGCGATTACGAATCCTTCGGACTGTCTGCGCTGGAAGCCATGGCCTGCGGCATTCCGGTGGTTGCATCCCGCTCCGGTGGATTAACAGAGGTTGTTCAAAATGAAAAAACAGGCATTTTATGTCCTGTTGGAGAGGTTAATACAATAGCCATGTGCTGCGTCGAACTTCTGTTAAACAAAAAAAAGTGGGAAGAGATGGGGCAGAGTGCTGCCCTCTCAGCCCTGGAACGATTTAGCAATGACATCATTGTTTCAAAGTACGAAGCCTGTTACGAAAAGATTTTAAACAACAGGGGGATATCATGATATTTGAACAGATAAAAATTGGGGGGGACAGAAATTTCGCATATCTTTTTGGCGATGAAAAATCAGGGCAGGGTGCTGCTGTTGATCCTGCATTTAATCCAAAGGCTGTTCTGGAGCTTGCAAAAAAGTACAATCTGAAAATAAGGTATGTCATCAATACGCATTCCCATTATGATCACAGCAATGGAAATGATTATATTGTAAAAAACAGCAACGCCAGCCTGGTGGGGTTCGGCCTTCACCCGCCTGGAATAAGCGTAAAGGACGGTGATGAGTTATTCCTGGGAGAGTTGACAGTAAAACTGATTCATTCTCCAGGGCACACACCGGATTCAATATGTGTCCTTGTTGAGAACAAACTCATGAGCGGTGACACATTGTTTGTTGGTAAAGTTGGCGGAACAGGTTTTGGAGACGATGCCCGCAGGGAGTATGATTCTCTCCACAGCAAACTGATGGTTCTTCCCGACAAAGCAGGTGTATTCCCGGGTCATGATTACGGTGTTGCCCCTGAATCAACCATCGGCAGGGAGAAAAAAACCAACCCGTTTATTCTCAGGGATTCCTTTGAGTCTTTCCTGGACTTAAAAAAGAACTGGCTTGAATATAAGGAAAAACATGGAATAAAATAGACCTCTTCTTTATTGTTTACATTTTTCAGATTGCATGTAATATTGGAGGTTATTTTTTTCCTTTTTCAAAAGGAAACCTGAAAACATCTTTTAACTATTTGATTATACGTCCGAAAAGACTAGTGTTGTGTCAAACCTGTAACGGCGCAACAAAGATAGTCATTGCGAGGCCGAAGGCCGCGGCAATCTTTTTGGCAAAAAGCACAAGATTGCTTCGCTAAGCTCGCAATGACATGCGACTTTATATTGTTGACACGACACTAGAAGTTCTGGTTTTTACCAGGTGTAAAATTTACAAGGAGAATCAACTGATGATTTTAAACAGAAAATTAGTCCTTTTTTCTTTATTGTTATGCTTTTTCGGGTGTGCAACCAGAAAGCCTTCTGATAAAAGTTCCTCTTTCAGAATTCCTGAAAGCACAGAAAACCCCGGCTCATTTGCAGCAATTCCGGACGTGTCTGAAAACACATTACAGAAGAATGCAAATGTTGAACAGGCAGAAACCCCTCTGACTATTCGGGAAAAAAATCAGGGCCTGGTTGACTCAGCCATTGAGTTTTATCAGACATCCATAGAATTTTGGGTGCATGGCGATCTTGATAATGCTCTTGATGCACTTGATAAATCATATTCCCTCATACTGGAGGTGGGACAGGATGCTGACCAGGAAATGCTGCAGCAAAAAGAAGATCTGCGGTTCACCATTGCAAAGCGCATTATGGAGGTCTATGCTTCACGGTTTAATGCTGTTAACGGGTTTCAAAAAGCTATTCCAATGGTGATGAACAAACATGTTCAGAAAGCCCTGAAATCGTTTCAGGGCAGGGAAAAACAGTTTTTTATTGATTCGTATGTCCGCTCCGGAAAATACCGGCCATCCATTATTAAAGCACTTAGGGAAGAGGGGCTTCCTGAGGATCTTTCCTGGCTGCCTCTTATAGAGAGCGGTTTTAAGGTTAGAGCATTGTCCCGGGCAAGGGCACTTGGCATCTGGCAATTTATTGCTTCAACAGGCTACAAGTTTGGACTGGAAAGAAATACGTGGATAGACGAAAGAATGGACCCTGAAAAATCAACCAAAGCTGCCATTGCATATCTTAAAGAACTGCACGGTATTTTTGGCGACTGGACAACAGCTCTTGCTGCTTATAACTGCGGAGAGGGGAGAATTCTGAAAGCCATAAGGAAACAAAAAATTCGTTACCTGGACAATTTCTGGGACCTTTTCACCAAACTGCCTTATGAAACAGCCTCATATGTGCCAAGGTTTATAGCGGTTCTGCATATTCTGAACGATCCGGAAAAACACGGTTTTACGCTTCCTCCTGTGGATAAAGAGATTGATGTGGAAGAGGTGGCAATCAATAAACAGGTTCACGTCAGGACAATAGCCAAAAACTTAAGTATTCCATATAAGGAACTGAAAAGTTTAAACCCTGAACTTAGAAAAAATGTTACACCAAAAAGCCTTTACTCACTCAAAGTTCCAAAGGGTAAAGCAGAGATACTGCTTGCCAAATTGAATGATATCCCCATCTATGTTCCCCCTGTTCCCCCATACATCGTTCACAGGGTCCGAAACGGTGAATCTTTATCTGTTATTGCATCCAAATACAGAACCTCTGTAAGGGCAATCATGGCCATGAATGGAATAAAAAGCAGGCATTTTATAAGAAAGGGCTGGAAACTTAAGATCCCCACAAGCAGGAAATTATCCTACAAAAAAGTCAGGCCACCAAGACACACAATAAAGCTTAAGGGTAATCTGGCAGAGTATGTTGTGAGAAAGGGGGATTCCTTATGGGAAATAGCAAAAGAATTTAAAACCACAACCCGGACTATTCAATCACTTAACCAGCTGAAAACCACAAAATTATCTGTTGGGCAGGTGCTTTTAATACCAAAAAAAACTGCGGCATTTCATTCATCTGATACAATACCATATAAAGTCAGGGAGGGGGATTCCCCATATCTGATCGCCAAAAGGCACAAAATGAATCTTGCTGTTTTTCTCAAACTGAACAATATCACACCAAGAAGTACCATATTCCCTGGTCAGAATTTACTTGTCAACATCAACTGACCTGTCAATCCAGGCAATAAACCTTGACAAAACAGTAAAAATTTAAAATTCAAGGCACGCAAATCCTGAGGAAAGAAGCCTGCTTGTTCGTACGCTGTCCCGATTAATGCCGGAAAAGGATGCAGCACAACGCCAAAGCTGGACTTCCAACAAAGTCCTCAGATTTGAATATCGAATGCAGAATAGAAAATATCGAATAATGATTTTTCCCTTCGACATTCTTTATTCCATGTTCGATATTCTTCGGTTCAAAGATATTTTGAGATTTCATGGCTTGTTCCAACAAAGCCATCAGCCTTTATTCTATTGAAAACCCATCGGCTTTTTGCCCTGCAAAATCCTCTTTAACCAGCATTTTGCAGCAGACATCTTAAACCTGCCTGAAAACTGCAAAAGTTTCCTTAAGATTCCAAACAACAAACCGATAATTATTTGGATGCTTGAGCATACAACATTTTCTCAAGAAAAAACAAGCAGATAGAAAGCCTGTCAAAAACCCAAGGAAATATCACATGGCTTTTGCCTATAAACAAAAAGCAAAAAACAAAAAAGCTGATTCATCAGCTGAAAAGCCTTCCTGCAGACATACAAAAACCAGGAAAACCAGGAAAAACAGCGGAACAGGTTCTGTTGAAAACCAGCTGACCGCAAAGCAGGTTGAGTGCAATGTACGGAAACAGGATGAAAAGTGTCTGAAAAAAGACCGGGATCATCTTAATGAGCTTGTGCAGATAAAAACCGCTGAGCTGTCCACAGCCAATGAAAAGCTTCGCCTGGAAATTACTGAACGTAAAAGGACAGAAAAGGTTCTGCAGGAACTTAATAAGAAACTAATGGCCGGGAAGAAAGAGTTGCATGCTGTAAATATGCAGCTGACAGCTCACGAGCAGCAGTTGCAGGCTGCAAACGAACAGTTTAAAGCGAGCAATTATGAACTGATGGACAGCGAAAGAGCTCTGAGGCAGAGCGAGAAGAAGTACCGTCAGTTAGTGGAAACCATGAACGAAGGCCTGATAGTTGGTGACAAAAAGGGCTGCTTTACCTTTGTTAATGACAGGCTGTGTGAAATGCTTGGATATTCAAGGGATGAGTTTATGGGGCAGCAGGGCAGCAAGTTTATGGATGAAGAGAACAAAAAAACCATGCTGCAGCAGTTAGCAAAAAGAAAAAAAGGGATAAAGAATACTTATGAGATAACCTTGACCCATAAAAACGGAAAAAAGGTTTTTGTAATAATATCGCCAAAGCCTCTGTTTGATGAAACAGGCAGCTATCAGGGCAGCCTTGCAGTAGTGACTGATATTACAAAGCTCAAGCTTGCTGAAAAGGAGATCAGAGCTTCCAGAGATTTTTTGGAAAATGTTTTCAGAACCACAACAGAGGGAATTGTTGTTACAGACTCCAGGGGTTATGTTCTCAGGGTAAATAAAGCCGTGGAAAACCTTCTGGGCTACACAGAAGCGGATCTCATGGGAAAGCACACAGCAGAGCTTGCTGCTCAGGAAAACAGGGATATGGATCTGTCTCTTGGAATGATAACCACGCTGCGTGAAAAAGGGTACGTGGAAAATTTTGAGACAATCTGGGAGAAAAAGGATGGGGAATTGATTCCTGTAGAGTTTAATGTAAGCCTTTTGAAGGATAGCCATGGAAATACAACCGGGTCTGTATCAATCATCAGGAATATCAAGGAGAGGAAAAAAGCAGAGAAAGAGTTGAAGGAAACAAAAGATTTTTTAGAGAGTGTAATTGAAAGCAGTGTGGATGGAATTCTTATCTGCGATGAAATGGGCAATATTATTTCTTTTAACTCTGCTCTGGAAAAGATGTGCATGTTTACAAAAGAAGAGCTGGTTGGCAGACATGCTTCCGAGCTGGTACTTAAAGAGGAAACTGTTAAAACCTATTTCATAGAGAAAGCAGCAGAATTGTTCGAAAAGGGTTTTACTTCCTATGAAGCAAAATACAGAAACAAAGAGGGAAAAATAATTGATGTGGAATGTATTTCTTCAATGATTAAGGATGAAGAGGGAAATTATGTGGCGGGTGTTTCTGTTATAAGGGATGTTTCGGACAGGAAAAAGATGGAGCACCAGCTTCTGCAATCTGAAAAGCTCAGATCGCTGGGTGAGCTGGCAGGTGGTGTTGCCCATGATTTTAACAATGTGCTTGCAGCTATTCTGGGAAGAGCACAGCTGATGAGAAAACTGCTCGATTTCCAGGAAGAGGGCAGGGAAAGAAGAAAGTCAGTAAATGAAATAAAAAAAGACCTTGAAACCATAGAAAAAGCTGCGATTGACGGTGCCGAGACTGTTCGAAGGATTCAGGAGTTTTCGCGAAAAAGAGAAGATGACAAATACATAGGCATCACTGATCTGAAAAACGTAATAGAGGGTGCTGTGGAATTTACAAAAGTAAGATGGAAAAATGATGCTGAAGCAAAAGGAATAAAATACAGGGTTACTACGGAAATTTCATCCCTTTCTTACATAAAGGGGAGCACTTCTGAGCTCAGAGAGGTCTTCATCAACCTTATCAATAATGCCCTTGATGCCATGCCCGGGGGCGGTGACCTGGACATAACTGCTTATGTTGATGAACCCCATGTTGTTGTTAAAGTCCGGGATACCGGCATCGGGATAACACAGGCTGCAATTGACAGGATTTTTGATCCTTTTTTTACTACCAAAGGTCTCAAATCCACCGGTCTTGGCATGAGTGTTTCCTATGGAATAATTAACCGGCATAAAGGGACTATCAGTGTTGGGAGTACAGAGGGGAAGGGAACAACCTTTACCATCAGGCTGCCGCTTGGGGAGAAAAGAAAAAAAAGAGAATCTTCCCAGCCAGCAGTAGAAACCTCAAAAAAAGTTTCTATTTTAATTGCCGAAGATGAAAAAGGTGTTCGTGAACTTCTTCGTGATCTGCTTATTTGCGAATGACATGCGGTAGAGGATGTGTGCAGCGGGAGCGAAGCTATTGAGCTTTTCAGGCATAAAAAGTTTGATATGGTTTTTACAGATTTAGGTATGCCTGGAATATCCGGCTGGAAGGTGGCTGAGGAGATAAAAAAGATGGATAAAAACACCCCTGTCATCCTTGTGACAGGGTGGGAAATCATGCACAGGCAGGCTGAAATTGAAAAAAGCGGTATAGATATAGTAATAAACAAGCCTTTTCGAATGGAACAGATTCTTCAGGGGGTTAAAAAAGGGTTAGAACTCAGGAGCATCTCTTCAAAAGAAGCCCACCCGAATTAGCAGCAGATAATATCTGTCCCCGCAGAAAAATATTTTACAGGAGAATGTTATTGGCTGATAATACATTTTCAGAAAAGATTCTGGTTGTTGATGATGAACCTCTAATAAGTGATATAATCGCAAGAAGTCTGGAGGCTGAGGGTTACGGTTGCCACATAGCTGATAATGCCGAGGATGCATTAGAGGTTCTCAGTGAAAACAGTTTTTCGTTAATTATGTCTGATATAAATTTGCCGGGGAAAACAGGCATTGAACTTCTTTCAATAGTTAAAGACCAGTTCCCTGACATTGCTGTTATAATGGTTACCGCTGTAGACGACCGAAGAACCGCAATTAAGGCTTTACAATTAGGGGCATATGGTTTTGTGATAAAGCCTTTTGACATAAATGAAATTGCAATAAGCGCTGTTAATGCTCTTGAGCGCCGCCGGCTTGCTATTCAGAGCAGAGAATATGAAAACCGGCTTGAAAACGAGGTGAGAAGCAGGACAGCTGAAATTCACCACAGGGAAGAGGAAATTTGTGTCCGACTTACTTCTGCCTGTGAATATCGTGACGTGGAGACCGGGTCTCATAACAGGCGCCTTGGACTGTATGCCTCGCTGCTGGCCGAAGAAATTGGTCTGGAACAACAGGCAATAGATGAAATACGTATAGCAGCTTCTATGCATGATATTGGGAAAATTGCAGTTCCTGATAACATCCTGTTAAAAGAGGGCAGCCTGAACAATGAAGAATTTGAAATAATGAAAAGGCACACGGTTATTGGTGCACAAATATTAAAAGGCTCCAGCATTTCCCTGCTTAAGATGGCCCAGGAAATCGCCCTCAATCATCATGAAAGATGGGATGGGTCCGGCTATCCAAATAAAATAGCTGGTGAGAAAACCCCAATATCAGCGCGGCTTGTTGCCGTAATAGACGTCTACGATGCCCTGGTGCATAAAAGAGTCTACAGGCCTCCTATCCCGGAAAAAGAAGCCCTTCAGATGATAAGCCGGGATAAAGGATCTCATTTTGATCCGGAGATATTTGATGCTTTCAAACGGGTACTGCCACAACTTCGACGGATCAGGCTGCAGGTGCAGGATAGATAGAAAAAACTTTCATCCCTTGACACAGACAAATCCTCAGTTAAAACCTTTTGAAAATCAGAGAAATTTCTATATAATCATTTCACCCGGACATTAAAAAAGATACTTCCGGCAGTACTCTGGGTTAAACAAAAAATTTTTTTCTGGAGCTTTATATGAAATCTCTTCACGGGTTTGAACTGATAACCAGGCAAAGTATTAATGAGCTGAAAACAGAAGCACATCTGTACAGACACATAAAGACCGGCGCAGAGCTTTTATCTTTAGTAAATGACGATGGAAACAAAGTGTTTGGCATTACATTTAAAACCCCCCCCCCGGATTCAACTGGTGTTGCTCACATACTGGAACACTCTGTGCTTTGCGGTTCAAAAAAATTTCCTGTTAAAGAGCCTTTTGTTGAACTTATCAAGGGTTCACTTCAGACCTTTTTAAATGCCTTCACTTATCCGGACAAGACATGCTACCCTGTTGCCAGTCAGAATTTAAAAGATTTTTACAACCTTATAGATGTATATCTCGATGCTGTATTTTCTCCGCTGTTAACCCCCTTAATATTTCAGCAGGAAGCATGGCACTATGAAATGGAGAACCCCGGCAGTGATATTATCTGCAAGGGGGTGGTTTTCAACGAAATGAAGGGAGCTTATTCCTCTCCTGACAGCCTCCTGGCCCACTACAGCCAGCAATCACTTTTCCCTGACACAACCTATGGACTTGATTCAGGGGGTGATCCGAAAAAAATTCCGGATCTTTCCTACAAACAGTTTAAAAATTTTCATGCCCGGTTCTATCATCCCTCAAACAGCAAAATTTACTTTTATGGTAATGATGATCCGGAGGAGAGATGCCGCATAGTAAACGAGTATCTGAAAAATTTTGGTTCCATGGAGCCTGATTCAAAAATACCTTTACAAACCTTTTCTGACCAGGCAAAAGAGATTTCCAGGCCATTCTCTTCCAGCAACACCGGTAAAAGCACGAAAAAGGGGATGGTTACTGTTAACTGGCTTCTGGGGCAAACAAAGGACCCGGAACAAAACCTGGCTTTAAGTGTATTGGAATACATTCTGCTTGGCATGCCGGCATCACCCCTGCGAAAGGCCCTCATTGATTCCGGGCTGGGAGAAGGTATTGCCGGAGTCGGCCTTGAAAATGAACTGCAGCAGATGTACTTTTCAACCGGACTCAAGGGAATTGCAGATAAAGATGCAAAAAAGGTTGGGGCCCTTATTATGCAAACCTTTTCTGACCTTGCCAGGGAAGGAATTGATACAAAAACTGTAGAAGCTGCAATAAACACCATGGAATTTCGTCTGCGGGAAAACAACACCGGAAGCTTCCCCCGCGGGTTAATTCTTATGCTGAAAGCTCTTAGTGTCTGGTTGTACGAAGGCAACCCTCTGCATCTTCTTGCGTTTGAGGCTCCTCTCAATCAGCTGAAATCCAGGATTGCCTCCAACAGCTCCTTTTTTGAGGAGCTGATTGCTGAATCTTTTTTAAAAAACCTTCACCGCACCACGGTAACCCTGAAACCTGATTCTTTACTGGCTGAAAAAGAGGAGAAGGCTGAAAGGGAAAAACTTGCATCTGTCAGGTCAGCCCTTACACCCCATGAATTACAGGCTGTAGTTGATAACACAAAAAAGCTCAGGCAGTTCCAGCAGACCCCTGACACCCCGGAGGCGCTTGCAACTATTCCCAGGCTTAGACTTTCTGACATTGACAGAAAAAACCTGCTCATCCCCATTGACTGTTATGAAAACAAAGGGTGTAAAGTGCTTTACCATGATATTTTCACAAATGGAATTTTATATATGGATGTCGGCCTGAACCTTCACCTGCTGTCTCAAAGCGATCTTCCCTATGTGCAGCTTTTTGGCCGGTCACTGCTGGAAACCGGAACACAGGAGCATGACTTTGTTTCGCTTTCACAGCTTATCAGCCGGAAGACGGGTGGGATCAGAACCAGTACTTTTACATCAACCGTAATGGACTCAACAGATAGTACGGCATGGCTGTTTCTGAGAGGAAAAGCAACCCTGCCGCGTGTTTCTGATCTTCTGGATATACTTTCTGATGTGCTGCTCACGGCCCGTCTTGATAACAGAAACCGGTTTAAGCAGATTCTTCTTGAAGAGAAGGCTGTCCAGGAACAAAAAATAATTCCTCATGGGCACCAGCTGGTAAACACGCGGCTCTGCTCTCATTTCAGTGAGGCTGACTGGGCAGAGGAGCAGATGCACGGGATAAGTTACCTGTTCTTCCTGAGAGAACTTGAAAAAAAAACTGACAGTGACTGGAAAAATATTCAATCCAGGCTTGAAAAAATGCGTCAGGTTCTTCTCAATCGTTCAGCCATAATTGTAAATATCACTGTTGATGAAAAAAGCATGGCAGGCATTAAGCCCCGCGTTATGAAGTTTGTTGAAAATATACCGGCGAAAAAAACCAACCCTGTGTCATGGGTGCACGACCAGCCACAGGAAAATGAAGCCATGGTGGTTCCTTCCCTTGTAAACTATGTTGGCAAGGGCGCAAACCTTTATGCTTCAGGATATCAGTACAATGGATCTGTACATGTTATTACCCATTTTTTGCGAACCACATGGCTTTGGGAGCGAATCAGGGTGCTGGGGGGGGCATATGGGGCTTTGTGCCGGTTTGACCGCTTTTCAGGCGGGTTTACCTTTGTGTCATACCGTGATCCCAACCTGTTAGGCACTATTGATGTGTTTGACCAGACTGCCGGGTATATTTCCGGGCTTGATATTGAAAGGGCTGAGATAGAGAAAAGCATTATAGGTGCTATTGGAGATATTGATACGCCCATGCTGCCGGACACAAGAGGATATATCTCCATGCAGCGATACCTGAACAACAATACTGATAAGTCGCGCCAGCTGATGCGCGAGGAGATTATAGGCACTTCACCTGCTGAAATTAAAGCTTTTGGATCTGTTTTACATAATGTCAGGGAAAATGGAATAGTTAAAGTTCTTGCTTCAGAAAAAGCAGTCTCCGGGGCAAACCAGAGCAACAGGGGCTTTTCAAGCGTGTTTAATGTTTTTTGAATTTTTTATTGAAAGAAACAGATCATGACAGCTTCTGTTTATAAAAACACTGTCTCCCTTTACAAATGCAGCAATTATAATTACCCTGATATAAAGCATGCTGTCATCAGAATGGGTGAGGATATATTAGGGGGATGGAACACCTTTATTCCTTCCGGGGCAAGGGTGCTGCTTAAGCCCAATTTTCTGAAACCATCAACAGCTGAACAGGTTGTATCGCCACACCCCAGCGTTGTCAGGGCAATTGCAGAAGTATGCATGGCAGCCGGGGCAGGCAGGATTGTAATAGGAGATTCGCCGGGATTTGGCAGCGCACAGAAGGTTGCCGGAAAGTGTGGCATACTTGAAATTGCTCAGGATCTTGGTGTTGAAATTGTTGATTTTGCCGACAGCATTATTGTACCGGCCCCTGAGAACTTTCTTCATAAAAATTTTACCATTGCACGGGACGCTGCTGATGCTGATATAATAATAAACATTCCAAAGTTTAAGACTCATGCAATGATGATGCTCACCCTTTCAGTGAAAAATTTATTCGGCCTGTTTGTCGGAAAGCAGAAATTGAGGTGGCATCTCCAGTCAGGCCGCGACTATAATCGTTTTGCACGCCTGCTCATCGAGCTTGCTTATACTGTTAAACCAGCAGTTTCTATCCTTGATGCAGTAATAGGCATGGAGGGAAACGGGCCTGGAAACGGAAGCCCCCGCTTGCTCGGATTTCTTGCTGCATCAAGGGATATGAACAGTCTGGACAGGGTTGCAGTGGAAATTGTTGGTGCTGACCTGGAACAGATGCACACTCTTCAGGTTGCAAAGCAGATGGGTTTTAATATAAATCTGGAAAACATTACTGTTACCGGTGATTCAATCGATTCTCTCAGGATACGGAATTTCAGGTTTGCCTCGAGCATGGGTATAGACGGCCCATTATGGCTAAGGCCTTTATCGTGGCTGCTGAACAGGTACATGACAACAAAGCCGTTTGTTGACCGCCACACCTGTATTGGATGCGGCGTCTGTATGGGGGCGTGCCCGGCAAAAAGCATTGATCAGCCTGTCGCCAACAAACCTGTAATAATAAACCACAGCTTGTGTATTCGCTGCTTTTGCTGCCAGGAACTATGTCCCGAAGGAGCTATTACTGTAAAAGACACTGTTGGCGTAAAGTTGCTGAAGAGAATGGGCCTTGAGTAAGACGGCCCTGGAACATACAGAAAGGAGAGAACAACATGGACTTTCAACTGAAAAGACTGGCTCATTATAGTGGGGTAAAGGGACCGCTGCTGCTGATCATTATGGATGGCATTGGCTTGTATCGGGGCAATGATGATGGTTATCCGGGCAATGCATTTGACATTGCTGCACCAGGCAACCTTATTAATCTCCTTTCAACTGAAAAAATTACCGCTAAAATCAAAGCACACGGCACTGCTGTAGGCATGCCATCGGATGATGATCAGGGAAACAGCGAGGTTGGTCATAATGCGATGGGCGCCGGGCGGGTCATCGCCCAGGGTGCACAGCTGGTTGCTGATGCAATTAACAGTGGCAGGCTGTTTGAAAGCAGGACATGGAAAGATATAATTAATAATGCATTGACAGAAAAAACTCCTGTTCACTTTATAGGGCTTTTGTCGGACGGAAATGTACACAGCAATATTTCCCACCTCATCTCCTTAATAGGCTCCTGCGATGCTGCGGGTTTAGAGGAGGTGTATGTACACGGTTTGCTTGATGGGCGTGATGTGCCACCTTTAAGTGCTCTCAGATATTTTGGAGAGCTGGATGATTACCTCTGGGCTTTGCGCCTGCAGGCAATCAGAGATGGTAAAAAACGCCGTTATTATATAGCTTCCGGGGGGGGGCGCATGGTTACGACCATGGACAGATATGAGGCTGACTGGAGTATTGTTGAAAGAGGTTATAACGCACATGTGCTTGGTGAAGGGCCGGCATTTCCTGATGCCCTGACAGCAATCAGGATGCTGCGGGAGGAGCACAGGGTGGATGATCAGTACCTGCCACACTGGGTTGTACAGGATCCTGAAAGCCCGGGAAAGCCCATTGCTGAAATAAAAGACGGACACAACGTTATTTTTTTTAATTTCAGGGGTGACCGCGCAATGGAAATCAGCCGGGCATTTGTTGAAGATAATTTCAAGGGATTTACACGCAAATTCCATCCAAAGGTGTTTTATGCGGGGATGACGGAATATGACGGTGACCTTCACATCCCGCCTTAATATCTTGTATCTCCTCCGGCTGTTGACAGGACAGTTTCAGAGTATCTTGCAAAAAACAGCATTACTCAGTTTGCAATAAGCGAAACACAGAAATTTGGCCATGTCACTTATTTCTGGAACGGCAACAATTCAGAAAAATTTGATGAAAAAACTGAAGAGTGGGTGGAAATAGAGTCAGACAGGATCCCTTTTGACCATGCCCCTCAAATGAAAGCCCGGGAAATTGCCGCAGAAACAGAACTTGCTCTTCGGTCCGGAAAATATAAATTTCTTCGCCTTAATTTTGCTAATGGAGACATGGTTGGACACACTGGCTCTCTTTCTGCGTCTGTTGAGGCTGTCAGGGTTGTTGATGCTGAGGTGGGCAGGCTTGTCTCGGTTGTGGACGAGCTTGACGGAGCTGTTATTATTACCGCTGACCACGGTAATTGCGAACAGGAGGTGGCTGTGGACAAAAAAACAGGCAAACCGATTAAGGGGCCAGGGGGGACATATGAACCCATGACAAGTCACACATTAAATCCAGTACCCTTTATTGTGCACTCCTCTGACTCCAGCCGTTATGAATTGAATAAAGAGATTTTGACTCCGGGGCTTGGTAATATAGCAGCCACCATTTTAACTCTTCTTGGTTTTGAAAAACCTGCAGATTATCTTGAGTCAATAATTACAGTTAAGAAGTAAAACAGTTTCAGCCAGGATTTAAAGATTGTTTGCAGCCCAGAGAGTTGCCTGAAGGCGGTTGGTAACATTTATCTTTTTGTATATATTATAAAGATGCGTCTTTATTGTGTGCGGGCTGACACACAGCTTCTCTGCAATTTCCTCGTTTCTGCATCCCACAGCTACCAGAGATATTATTTCTATCTCCCTCTGGGTCAGGATGCTTCTGACTTTAATGGACACTACACTGTTTTCTTTGTCTTCCAGAATAAATTTTGTCATGGTTCCTCTGGAAAACCACAGTTCTCCATTGTATATGGCATTGATTCCTTTTAAAAAAACGCTTAAACTGTCATTTTCATAAAAGACTCCCCGTATACCATGGTCCATGCTGCTTTCTTCAATTCCCAAACCAGAACGGATATTAAACATTACTACAAAGTTTGTTTTTGCTATGGTTTCAACTGAAGGCAAAAAATGGGCCGTAAATTCTTCCACGCTTTTTCCAAGCAGATCAAACAAAAAAAAGATGGACTTCCCGCTGGTTACAGCATCCTCAGATATCTCTTCCATGTTTTTCACGCATGTGCATTGTGCCCCTGTCCTGGCTTCAATCATGTTCCCAAGAGTTTCGATATAAAATTGATTAGCCCCTATAATATAAACCGCATGCCCCGATAAAGACTCACAACTGGTGTCTTGTTTGTCTGCTTCGACTTTCATAATAAAGTATTTATATCAAAAACAAAAACAAAAGTAAACAGCATGATAAAAAAACTTGTTTTCATGCTTTTTACTTTTGTGCAGAAAGATTGCTGAAAAATGATGGATTTGTGTTTTGCGTTGCCCCGTAATTATGGTAATGTGCTGGTAATTGAATACTGGATATTAGCCAAACAATCAAGGTATTATTTGTGAGGGTGTTTCTTTCAGGATAAAGGAGTTCTTATGAAAACAGACGTGTATACCTTTGGCAGTGCTTTAATAGATATACAGCTGCATGCCAGGGATTTTCTGTTTGATGAAATGGATATAAAAAAAGGGAATATGTATTTGATAAATCGTTTTCAGCAGGAAAAGATTTTAGGAAAAATTTTTGACAAAGATCTCCAGACAGGTGGAAAGCTCCATACAGCACCTGGTGGCAGCGCATCAAATACTGTGTTTGGGATTTCACAGTTAGGGGGAAAGGCAGCACTTTGCGGAAAAGTTGCAGATGACAGTTTCGGAGAACTCTATATTAAGTATATGAAGGACAGTGGTGTTTCTTTTAATAAAAAAAAGGTTGCGGGCACAACAGGCACCTGTATTGTCCTGATTTCCGATGATGCACAAAGAACCATGCTGACATGTCTGGGGGTCTCCAGTGAAATAGAATATGGCGATGTTGATGAGGATCAACTGAAACAGAGCGAATACATTTATATTGAAGGCTATCTGTTTGACAGCGAGGTTGCTACAAAAACCATTCTAAAAGCTGTTGATACTGCCAGGAAAAACAATGTTAAAATAGCTTTAACCGCCTCTGATTCTTTTTGTGTAGAAAGGCACAGGGATCTTTTTATGGGATTGATAAAAGATGATGTTGATCTGCTTTTCGCAAATGCACAGGAAGCACAGGCACTCAGCAATACTGATGATACAGCAAAGGCAGTAGGGATTCTTTCTGAAATATGTCAGAATCTTGCTGTAACAGATGGCAGCAGGGGTTCAATCCTGAGTTTCAATGGCCAGGTGTATAATATCCAGCCATTTATTGCAACAGCTCTTGACACCACCGGCGCAGGAGATTCCTACGCAGCAGGACTGCTTTTCGGGCTTACCCACGGATACTCGGTTGAAGACAGCGGAAAAATTGCAAGCTTCTATGCATCAAGGGTTGTGTCTCAAATAGGCCCCCGCTATGCTGGAGATATCAGAAAAGAGATGATAAGCTTAAAACTTGAAAAAAACATTTCTTAGATTCCATATGGCTTTCACCTGCCCGTCTTTTCAAAGATCTGAGAAGAAACATAGCGGTCTGGCAGCTTTAAAATTTTTTTTCCTTCTCCAGCCTTACCTCTTTTCAGGCAGCCATTGCCATAAATTAAACATTTTTTTTCAAGCTCTTTAAGGGCATTCCCGTATTGCAAAGGATTTAAATTCCCGCTTTCCAGTGCTTTACAGAGAGCTTTTATTCTGAAGCTGTCCAATGACGGAATGACCTTTGACTGCTGGTCCTGGTGTCCCCCTCTTTTTATAACCATCTGTTCTTTAACAAGGTGAATGGGATAGCACGGGGCAATGCGAAGCCACAGGTCATAGTCCTCACATGCTGGCAGCGCTTCATCAAAAAGACCGACCTTTTCAAAAACACTTCTATGTATCATCACAGCTGACGGGCTGACAACGCACAGAGGAAGGCACTTTTCAAAAATCCACCCTGAAAATTTTTTGTGCTTTTTTCTGGGATTGACTCTTACCCCGTTTCTTATCCAGACTTCGTCTGTCTGGCATATTAAAGCTTCTGGCCTGTTTCTGAAAAAATCTGTTTGCCTTTCAAGCTTTTTGGGCAGCCACAGATCATCTGAGTCCAGGAAAGCTATAAATTCTCCCTGGCACGACTGTATTCCCCTGTTTCGCGCGGCACTTGGCCCCCCATGTTCGGAAAATATTATCAAAATCCTGTCTTTATACACAGACAAAATTTCACGGGTGTCATCTGTTGATCCATCATCTACAACAATAAGTTCAAAGCTCCTGTAAGTCTGGGATAAAACAGACTTTATGGCTTCTCCTAAAAAAGCAGAACGATTGTATGTTGGAATGATAACACTTACAAATTCTTTTTTTACAGGATTATTCATTAATCAGGAGTTTTTCCCAAAAAAATGTGATTTTCCTCCTATGGTAAAAGGGATAAAAAAATATTATTATAAGCCTTCAAAGATTTTACAACCCAAATACAAGGAGGAAAAAGTTATGAAAACAAAGAAAGTATCTTCGATTGTTCTGGCGTTTCTCATGGTTTTGGTCCTGAGTTCCTTTTTACAGGAAGAGGCAGCAGCAGAAAAAAACCCTTCTTTATTAAATGGAAAGTTGAATATTAATACTGCCACAGCAAGGCAGTTCTCCCTGCTTAATGGCATTGGGAAAAAGACTGCCGATAATATTGTTGAATATCGGGCAAAAAACGGAAACTTTAAATCAACCGAGGATCTTTGTAAAATTAAGGGCATTGGGAAAAAGACACTTGAACAAAACAAAAAATATCTTGTTGTTGAAGGTGAAACCACGCTGAGGAAAGCAAAAAAATAACCTCCCTGTACAACCCTCCTCTTTCAAAAAAGGCAGGCGCCATAACCTGCCTTTTTTATTGTCTCCTCTGGGGTATATAAACCTGAAGAGAAAAAAGGGGGGCTTAACCCCTCTCAAGCCAACCCGGATTTCAGGCTGGCAGCCTGACCTCTATCTGCCCGTATGGCCGAATCCACCATCATTCCTGTCTGATTGTGGCAAGTCATCCACACAGGACCACTGCCCCCTGAACACTTTCTGCAAAACCATCTGGGCAATCCTGTCTCCCCTTTTTATTCTGAAGGGCTTTTCACCAAGGTTGATCATGATTACTTTGATTTCGCCTCTGTAATCTGAATCGATCGTTCCGGGGGAGTTAAGCAGTCCAATCCCATGTTTTATTGCAAGACCGCTTCTGGGCCTGATCTGCACCTCAAAGCCCTGGGGCAACGCAATGGAAATTCCTGTGGGAACCAGAGCTCTTTTCCCTGGATCTAACAGCATCTCTGAATCAATTGCCGCACATATATCCATTCCAGCCGCATGATCTGTCATATATCCGGGCAGGGGCATATCTTCACACCCCGGGAGCCTTTTTATTTTTATTTCAATTTTTTCCACAGCTCTCTGTGTTTTTTATTGATACTTTTTTTTGTGTTGTAAAACTTTTTTAATATAATCCTGTGTCTCTTTAAAAGGAGGAACCTGGTTTTTTTTAAGCACTGCATTTTCTCCTGCATTATAAGCTGCAAGCACCAGGGAAATATCCCCTTTGAATTTTTCAAAAAGACCGCGAAGATAGCGGATGCCCCCCTCTATGTTCTGATACGGATCAAAAGGATCGGCAACGCTGAGTTCTTTAACCTTTTCCGGCATTAACTGCATAAGACCCTGTGCTCCCTTTTTTGAAACAGCAGAGGGATTAAAATCAGATTCAGCCTTGATAACCGCTTTAATGAGCGGAACATCAAGAGCATACTTTTTGCACAATTTTTTTATGATATGATCATACTTGTTTTCCCTGACAATATTTTCATCGCTGTTTTGAAGTACCAGCTTGTAACCATTGTGATTGGGAATATTGGTAAGATGAATAATCCCTCTGCTGTCAACATATTTATAGATGTCAGCCCTGCCGGCATCCGGATTCAGGCAATAACCCGCTATAATCAGAAGTTGAAAAAAATGAATGTAAAAATTTTTCATCTGTCAAGCAAAAGAACTTTTACCATTTCATCATGAATTCTCAGGTTTGAGGCAAGCACCTCTCCCCTGTTTATATCAAAGGCCTGACCGTCAAATCCCGTTACCTTTCCACCAGCCTCTGAAACCATAAGACTTCCTGCTGCTATATCCCAGGGCTTAAGTTTGTTTTCCCAGAAACCGTCAAGGCGTCCGGTTGCAACATAGCACAGATCAAGGGCTGCTGAACCGTCTCGTCTTATCCCCTGGGCAACTTTAACAAAATTTTCGAAATGATCCAGGTTATTGTCTGTGCTTTCATGAACATCATAGGGAAAACCTGTACAGAGCAGTCCCCTGATAAGAGTGTCTGTTAATGAAACCTTTACAGGATACCCGTTGAGACTGGCCCCCCTGCCAAGCTCGGATGTAAACATTTCGTCCAGTACCGGGTCGTAAACAGCTCCCCAGACAACTGTTTTTTCCTGTTCAAGGGCCAGTGAAACAGAAAAAAAAGGATACCCGTGAGCATAATTTGTTGTGCCGTCAAGAGGATCAAGTATCCACCGGAACAGGGATCCGGGTTTTGTCTCATTGCGTTCTTCTGCCAGCATGCCGAATCCGGGAAACTCGCGGTTCAGAAAATTTACTATAACTTCTTCGGAATAGAGGTCTGTATCAGTAACAAGGTCTATCTTTCCCTTGTAGGAGATGTTGTGAGTTCTGCCAAAATTCTCCCTAAGCACCCTGCCTCCTTTTTTTACAGCCTCCAGGCCTGCAGCCTTAATCTGCCTGTCAACTATTGGTAATTCCTCCGATAAAAAAAGCTGGTTCCCTTAAGGTCAGCAACCCGCTGTGAACCAGCTGTTTTTCAAGCTTTATTGTTTGTCAAACCATATTTTAATTGTTTCCGGTTGAAGAAGGAACTGCCAGAAATTTTTCAGCTTTTACCGCGTTTTTTGGCCTGGCCCCAAAACCATCCCCGAAACAGTAGACATGCCCGTTAAACGAGCCAAAGTAAACATGCCCGTTTGACAGGCATGGCGAACTCATGGAGTAAAAGGAGACCTGGTAGGGACTGTGCCCGCCAACAATAAATTCATTGCCATTTTTCCCGAAAAACTGCCTGTCCCATAACAGCTTGATCGTGTCACCTGACGATGTATAATCATAACAGAAAAGTTTTTCTTTTCCCTTGCTCTTTTTGCCTTTCCACGCACTTTCATAATCAGTCCCTGCAACATAAAGAATGCCCTGTTTTGGAACAAGCGCCACAGATGCTGCGCCTGAAAACCAGAAGCCTGATTCAGGCTGACCCTGTTCCGGCTGCCAGTTGGGAAGCCCGAGATAGCCCTGGCGGATTATTTTCCCTGAATCCATATCCAGCACAAAAACCCGGCCCGTATCAGAAGAGCCTATCACCAGCCCCCTGCCATCATCTACTGCCAGCGAAGCAGCAGCGCCTGTTGCACCTTTAATGCAGAACCCCACATGGGTCGTCCACTTAACACGGCCTGTCTCAAGGTCCACAGCCCATACTGCACCGTCACCTTCAGGATAGAAAATTGTATTCCTTGAGGCTGAAATTGACGGGCTGCCGCCCTGGGCCAGAGGTATGGGGCCCACCTGCCACACCTCTTTGCCTGTCTCAATATCCACTGCTGCCATCTGCCCGTAGTGGTAATCAATAACAGTATCTGCATTGAAAAAGACTTTTCCTCCTGCTACCGGAGGAAGGTTGGTAACCCCACAGCCCCCGGGGTCCCAGCCCCATTTAATCTTACCTGTGTTTTTATCCATACAGTACGTCCACCCGTCACGCCCTACCCAGAACTGCTTGTAGTCAGTTCCAAAAGATGGCCAGCCCGGCCTGGAATGCCCTTTCTTATTCAGCGCAAAAGGCATGGCCTTGAATACCCAGTAGAAGCTTGGGAGAAAGGATCCCACAAAAAGCTTATCCTTGTAAATTGAGGGGGGCGAAAGGTGCCATGCAAATTTCTGGTCATACCAGGCTCTTCCTTCATTTGGTCCGCCCGGCTCCTTCCAGGGCTCCTTCTGCCATATTTCTTTGCCTGTTTTCAGGTCAAGACAAAAAAACCTGCCATCCATTGTTCCAAAGTAGACTCGTCCTGTTTTGGTCATGGGGTTATAGTCAATAGTTGCACCGCTGACAAATGTTCCGTATTCCTTTGGGAAATGCAGCGGGCTGACCAGCGAGCTTCCATCATTTCGTTTCCCTGAGCAGTCTCTCGGCTTATCAGAACATTCAAAGCACCAGTCAGGGCACGTACCATCAATTTTATAGCGGCAAACCGCTGTGTTTGTTTCAAGGGTCGGATTTGAGCCAAGACACCAGTCTTTTGGCGCATCAGAAGGGTTTGGTGGCTTGGGTATCCATGTATAGGTTTTTGTCCAGATAATGTTTCCTGTTTCAGGATTCCTTGCCTCAACCACTCCGCCATGTCCGGTCGTGATAAGAACATCACCATCCACCACAATTGGCGAAGAGCAGGCTGCAGGGGTATTCTTTGGGGGTTCTTTTCCTCTTTCCTTTTCCCAGAGGAGTTTTGCGGTTGTGGGATAGCCTGAATCAACAGCTGCCCCTGAGTTGTTAAGGTCGTGCCTGAATGAGGCCCATGGATACTCTGTTGCGCTGGCAGCATCAGCAAAAAGCAGCGAGAAAAAACCAACTGCAATTAAAAATACAACAGATGTTACCAGACAGAAAAACTGGTTCCTTTTAGTCATATACATCTCTCCTTTTTCATTTTTAACTGTTTTTAAAAACAAACCACAGAGAACACAGAGTATTTCTCTGAGAGCCCTGTGGCTCATGTTCTCCCCTTTTTTGGCGCACTCATTAAGCTTTTGTCTGCACCCAATTTTAACTTTTGTTCTGAGTCAGCATTTTTTTTCTCACAGGCAGTTCATATGCTCTGCCTGAAAGCATTTCCCAGCTCTTCCCTCCATCCGTGCTTCTTATCAGAGTTCCGGTTGAACCTACTATCCAGGCACCCTGGTCTCCGGCAAGGCTTTGGTCCCTTAACCATTTTCTTGTTTTTATTGCTTCTATGGAGACAGTCCATGTCAGACCTCCATCGCTGGAAGAGATATATATTCCCTTATCTCCGACTGCCAGCCCTCTGTTTCCCTTAATTTCTATGGAATAGATCTTACCCTTTGAATTTGTCCTGAGTTTTTGCCAGTTTTTCCCGCCATCATCAGTATGCAGAATAATTCCGTCAACCCCTCCTATCCACCCCCTGTTATTATCCACAAAACAGACATCATACAGCATGGGCAGAGGCTGTTCCCATTCATCGGGCTTTATAACCGGAACAATATCCTGACATTTCTGCTCCTGCCAGGTAATGCCCCCGTCTATGGTGTGCAGAATAGTTCCGTAATCTCCCACTATCCAGCCACTGCTGCTGTCTGCAAAAGAGACTCCGTTGAAGACAGGCCCGTATTTAATACTGTGATCCTCCCATGTTTTCCCACCATCAACTGTACGCACAATTGTACCCTGCTCACCAACTGCCCAGCCGTGGTTTTCATCATAAAAATCCACTTTAATAAAAAGACGGTCAACCGGTGATTGCTGCCTGGTCCAGTTTTTCCCCCCATCCGCAGTGTGAAGGATCAGCCCATAGGATCCTACAACCCACCCGTTCAGCTCATCAACAAAATCAACCTCACAGAGCTGTTCTTCCACTTTGCTTTTCTGTTTTTCCCAGGTTTTACCACCATCGGAAGTGTGGAAAATGTTTCCAAACGACCCAACTGTCCAGACCTGTTTATCATTTACAGCTTTAATGCTGAGGAGGTCATCTGAAGTAACCTTGTAGGGGTTGTTTCGCATCATCCCCCCCCGCTTTAAGCCTTTGTCCTGGCACCCTGCAACGATGAATCCCGTGACAAAAACAATTGACAGAAAAAAAAAGGTCTGTTTTGTCTTCAGTCTGTTCATTCTTAGTACGCCTTTCTTTCTAAAGCGCGAATTGAGTACTTGTTCAGGGGAATTTCCAGTCCCACCTGAAACATGGTCTCAGAACCGGGTGTTCCGTGCCGTCTTATTATGTCAACAAAGGTGCTTCCGTTCTGAATCGGGACTTCCCCTTTATCTGTTGCCTTGCTTTTAATCATGTTTTGATAATTTTCATAAAATTTCCACAGCCTCCCCTGCTGGTCATAACATTCCTTGTAGTTGATAAGCCAGGTCTCCGGATCAATATACCAGACCTGTTTTGAATACACGTATTTGGGAGGCTGGGTAAAAACTTCCACCATATATACATTATTCATCTCCCTTTGAAGCCCGCCCATCATTACCATTCCTTCATGCCTTTCAAATTTTGCGGGATCTGTATGCCGGCACAGGAGAAGTTTTTTTCTTCCTAAAAGTTTGTATTTGTTCTTATTAACACGGCCGTCATACCCTGTTTCATCATCATTAATAAGGTCTGTTCCGTCAACCGTATCATCCCTCTGGTCAGACTGAAGCCTTATAACTTTCCTGAACCTGGGCCAGTACAGCCACGAGTCATCCTCTTTGTTCATGTCAATATATTTGACATAAAAGGTGGCAAAGTCTGTCATGCTTGTGGGTGCGGTCATTTTCATCACGTTTGCCCTTCTTATTCCACGTGGGTTTTTTTTGTCAGGAATCCTTGGAAGAGGCGGGAGATCCACCCTTGAGGCATAAAATGTGCGCCAGTAAAACTGGCCGGTGTATCGTTCCATTGTGGATTTTGCACTTACTGTAAATCCTCCCCCTTTTTTGTATACCGTATCACCCCTGCTCCATGAGTTAAAGTTCCATGCCACCTCCTGTCCTGTTTTAGGCCTGGGAAAGGGAACTCCCGCTATATCTTTGTAGTTAACAAGTATTGCATTATACTTGTCGTTTTCAAACCGGGAGCCTGGAGAGTATTTAGCCGTTGCCTTGATCATTCCCGGAGTTGGCTGATATGTTCTGTAAGGCACTACCTCAAACCAGAAATCAAAATCTCCCCACTTGTCTTTTTCCACCATAACGTCACGGACAGGGGCTGGCAGAAACTCCTTAACCTGATCAACATTGGTCCTGTCAACTCTTTTACCGACCCATGTTTTTTCCCACTCCCTTATCTTTGCAAGTTCTTCTCCTTCAAACCCCGGCGGAACCAGCCATTTTGCCTCTTCTGCATAACTGTACAGCGGCGCAAGGAGACAGAAGGTCATGAACAGCAGCATGATAAGTGTTTTTGGTTTATTAACTGTCTTTTTCTTCTCTAACATTTTATCCTTCCTCCTCCATTATCAAATATTTTTCCTAACAAGCTACCTGCAGATAGATTTCTGGATTTTGCCCCCAAAGGCTTAAAAAATATAGGCGATTTTTAATCCCAGGGCATCCCTTTTTTCCATTGCTGTGGATGGTGTTCTGTCAGACCTCTTTGCCCAGTACATGCTTAAACTCAGGCTGTAGCTCCAGTGCTGTCCCGGCTTAAAATACAGCGTTATAGCGGTTTTGCCTGCATCACTGGTCAGGTAGTAGGTGCCCCTGCACATGGGCATGAACCGGTCATCAAAAAAATGAAGGGTTGCTGACCATGAAATGGATGTATCATATGTATCTCCTCTGGGGTGGGTCCTGCTGAAGTCTATGGACTCGCGATAATCTCTCCACCACAGCTGGTTCAGCTCAACACTGAAACTCATTGCCTGGTTTCCCTGAAGCTCGTAGAGGTACGGGACCTTCATATCCTTGTCAATGGCAAAGCCCACGCCGATTGCATCCCTTTCAACAACTCTGCCTCCCTCTGCATCATAATTCCTGTTATCTTCATAGGCTACCTCTAACTTCAGAACAGCCTCAAGCATGGCAAAGTATCGCTGCAGGGAAAACCCGAAGATATTATAAGGCCTGTAAGTAAAAGTACCCTTTGGGATATGGGGCCTTTTGTAATATGGAACACCCGGATAACCGCCAAGCCAGCCAAGGAATTGATCCATGTTTTTTGTAACAGGTCCGTCATCAATGGTATGAAAAAACATGGCTGACCAGTCAAGGTCAAGGGCTGCGGCAAATCCCCTCACTCTGAATCCCCACTCTGAACCGTGCAGGCCGTGGCGGCTGGGCTTGTCGTGCTCCATGGCCCTCCACAGCTGATCCTGAAAGCCAAGGGTTCCGGGGTCTGTAGGGCCTTTGGTGCCAGGGAGCCTGGAAATACCTCCCAGATATGTTCCTTCAAGGGGCATCTTGAAACTTTCAAAATCATTGGGTATAAGAATGGCCTCAAAATCGAGCTCTCCCGGCAGGCTGGTATGCCTTATCATGCGGATCATCCACAGACCTATTCTTACATTCTCCCACTCTGTAAGCCCGATAACCTGGGTTCGAAGGTCAAGGGGGTTTATAACATCCAGGGTTCTCTGCCCTAACTGCTCTCCCCAGATCACCTGCTGCTTGCCAATACGCACATCCCAGTCACCTTTAAGGATCTGAACAAACAACTCCCGTATGATGTCCTTATCAGCGGTTCGGATATACTGATGGTATGAGCGGTTGGGAATGTTTCTCTGGAACCTGCCGTCAAAATGGCCTGTAAAATCATAGGAATAGTACAGATGGGATATAACATTAATTTCAAAGTCCGGTTTCTGGACCGCCCACCAGTTCAGCTCAAGGGACAGGTTGCTGCGGACCATGCTGACTTTGGAACTTCTTGCATGCCGCTCTTCATTGTGAACACCTGTTGCGGACTTTAAAACCTTCAGGCGGTATTTTGTTTCAGTATCAAATGTGCCTGATACCCTGAGGCGGTCATTAAAAAGGGATATGGGCTCATAACCCTGCTGCAGGTATCCCGCACAGGCAAAACCCGCACTCATAGTCTGTATTAAAAAACCGATAAAGAAAACGGCGGTTAAACACTTTGCTGTCCTTGCTGTCTTCATATTCCCTCTCCTAAGCATGTTGCTGTTTGTTTCAACAGAAACAGAATGGGTTATAGTATTTCTTTGCTGTTATCCTGTTTTCCTCCATCCCTGCTGTTCCAAAACAATCAGAAGCTGAACGACACATTATACTCAAAAGGCGGCTCCTCGGCAGAGACAAGTATCCCTGATATCACAAACCCGATATTATAGTCAAGCAAACCGTTTATGCTTGAAACGGTTAATGATACCGGTGTTATTCCCATGTTACCATCTATTTTCAAGCCAAGAAAATCATCAAACCCGTACAGGTAAAGATATACCAGCTCTCCATGAGTGTTGGTTCTTGACATGGTCACCCTGAGGGTTCCCTTGCCAAGGACAATAACCGGTATCAGCTGGAAGTCAAGCGGTCCGCTCAGGTCTGCGGTAACAGTAACTGACTGATTGTTGCGAATCACCACCATATCCATGTCCACCGCAGGTTCAATCAGGCTCACATCTTCAAACGCAGAAACACTGCAGATACCTGTAAAAACAGAAAACAGACCTGTTATGCATACTACTGATAAAAATCTTTTCATATTTTCTCCCTCCTTAACCATTCCAAACATTTACAAAAACCCACCTGTCATTCCCGCAAAAGCGGGAATCTACTCTTTTTTTACATTCCCCTGATTCTGGAAATAAATTTTGGCTTCATTATAAGTACCATGCTTGGCACCAGAAGTAAAGCTCCAAACATATTCAGCATTAAAAGGATAGCAAGAAGAGCCCCCATTTCCGCCTGAAACCTGAGACTTGAAAACAGCCATACCAACAGTCCCAGAGTAAGGGTTGTTCCAATAACAATTATGGCCTTCCCGTTGGAGGTCATTGTTCTCATAATAGCTGCATTTACATCACCATCCACCTCCATCTCCTCCTTCAGCCTGCTCAGAAAGTAAATTCCATAATCCACACCCAGCCCGATGGCAACAGAAGATACTGGATAGGTCGCAACAGTAAGTCCTATGCCATAGACAGCCATCAGGGCAAAGCCTATAAGGTTGGAGATGGCAAGGGGAAGGGTCAGAATAAAACCCGCGGCAATACTGCGAAAATTGACTGTGCAGAAGAGGAACAGCCCGATAAGAGCAAGGCTCAGGTTCCATATCTGGGCCTCTGCCACCACCTGGTTTCCCGCTGCCTCCACCCCGATGGGCCCGGCAGCCATTCTGAACTTCACATCAGGCAGTTTCTGCAGTTCAGGATGGTCTTTAAAATATTTTTCAATTGTTGCCACTATTAACCTGACAAGGCCTGCTGATTTGCTTGCACAGTATGCCATAATATTTGCATGACGCAGGTCCATGGTGGCATATTTATCCCACGACCCCGGGCCTCCCCTGAACATAAGCCTGGTCAGAGTATGTTCCAGTTCCGCATTATCTTTAACCAGAAACTTCCAGCGCGGATCACCGTCACCACCACCCGTGTTGTTTGAAGGAAGCCTGTCAACAACAGATCTGGCAAAAATAACCCCCGGGACTTTTTTGTTGAGAAACCGGCTGAATTTATACATTGCCCGGATTACATCTGCATTGCGCAGCGCATCAGCCCTGTCTCCCTCCACAATTATATATATGGGATTTAACAGGGGCATTGATTTGACTATCCGCAGGGCATCCTGGTTGAAACGCTGGTGGGGCCACAGTATTGAAGATCCGGGCAGCAGGCTTCCCACTGTAATTCGCTCAGCACCTATCCATCCAAAAACAATAAGGAGGGCACAGGTAGCCACCACATACCACTTCCCTCTTTTTAATATCCAGTTGCCGAAAGCAGTCAGCATCCGGTCCATAAATGCAGGTTTTTCACTGTTGTTTTCCGCCCTTGCCCTGTACTGAGCCTTAAGTCTTTCAGATACAGGCATAAAAGAGAGCAGTACGGGTGTAAAGATAAGCGCAACTATAAGTGTGGGTATTGCCCAGAGGGCGCACACAATTGCAGTTTTTTGCAGAATTGGAATTGCGGCAATTGCAATTAAGGCTATGCCGAAACTGTCGGTAATGATTCCTGTTATTCCTGCTGAAAACATGTGGACAATAACGTTTCGTGATGCTTTTTTTCCGTCTCCCTCAGCCATGAACTCTTCCGTATATCTTACCAGTTTTTGCATGGCGTGCCTGATGGTCATAAGAGCAAGAAGGAACGGTATGACCATTATAAGGGGGTCCAGGTTGTAGCCCAGCAAAGACATAATCCCCAGACCCCATATTCCGCTGACCAGGCCGGAGACAAAAGGCACCACCACCCCCTGAATAGAGCGGAAGTAAAAATAGAGGAATAAAAGAATTACCAGAAGGCACCCTGCCATAACAAGGACCACCCCTTTGGAATAATACCAGACATATCCGAAATGCATGGGTGTTCCGGCTATGGACAGGATATGATTTTCATCCTCCACCTTTTTGCGCAGATCCTGAAGCCTGTTAAATACCACTGCATAGTCAACCTCTTCATCAAAAAAATCCGCTGTAATCAGTGCTTTTTTTGTGTCATATGAGACAAAAGAGCCAAAGCACATGCCATTGCCATAGACCCTCCATTTCAAATCCTCTAACTCCTCTGCTGTCTTTGGTATTTCAGGGAACATAACCGTATTTATTCTCATTGTTCCTGCTGACCTTATAATCTCCTTCATCTTTCTTGAGGCAAGGGACATGACCTTGTATGGGTCAACCCCTGGAACCTTCGGCAGATTTTCATCCAGAAACTTTATTTTTTCCAGAGTCTTTACATTAAAGATATCGCCCTCTTTAACTTCCAGCATCATGGTAACCTGATTGGCTCCCCCGAAAACAGACCTGAATTGATTGTGGAGCTTTACAAAGGGATGGTTTTGAGGAAGGAGGTCGTCAAACGAGGTGTAAATTTTCAGGTCCTGCAACTGGCAGGCAAAGTATACAGTGGCCAGGAGAACAGAAACCATGACCATTATTCTTCTTCGTATTAAAAAATCAGCAAATTTTTCCAAGACAATACCTCCTGTTTTGTATTATAAATACACTTTTTCATAATATTTTGAAGAACTCCTGAAAAGTCAAGTTTATAAAATAATCGCCTTTATAATATCGTGTCAAGGTTTTTTAAAAATTCATGATGCCTGTCGTGTAAAGCAGAACAATTACAAGCGCCACCGGAACAACATATTTTATGAGAACATTCCATATGCCGTAAAAATGGAACGATCCCTCCCCGCATTTCAGTTCAGGCTCTTTTTCCTGTTTTGTAAGTACCCACCCGACAAAAACAGCGGTTAGAAGTCCTCCTATCGGCATAATATAATTGGATGCAAGAAAGTCCAGTGAATCAAAAATGTTTTTCCCGCCAAACAGTGTCACTGTTTTCAGGATGTTTGAGGACAGGGCTGAGGGAATCCCTGCTAAGAAAATAACAGATCCCAGCAGATAATTTGCTTTCTCCCGTGACCATCCAAGCTGATCTATAAAATATGAAACCACAACCTCTAAAAGAGAGACTGCTGAGGTAATAGCTGCAAATACCACCATTACAAAGAAAAAGAACCCGATAATCTGTCCCCCGGGCATTCTGGCAAAAATTTCGGGCATGGTAACAAAGAAAAGACCCGGCCCCATGCCCGGATCAACATTGTAAGTAAAAACAACCGGAAAAACCATGAGGCCTGCCATGATGGCGTAAAATGTGTTCAGGGCAACTATCTGAAGCACTGAAACAGAAATATTTGTGCCTTTGTCAAGGTAGCTCCCATAGGTAATCATTGCTCCCATTCCAAGGCTTAATGAAAAAAAGGCATGTCCCATAGCCTCCAGAATGCCTGCCCGTGTCAACTTGGAAAAGTCGGGTTTCATCAAAAAACGAATGCCTTCACCAGCCCCGGAAGACATCAGAGAATTGACCATAAGAATGAAAAGAATGACCATAAGAGAAGGCATCAGAATTTTGCTGCATTTTTCTATGCCGGACTTAACCCCCCCCCGGACGATAAATACAGTAATGGCCATAAACAAAAAGTGCCACAGCATCTGCTGCCCTGGCCGGGCAAGAAGTTCTTCAAACCTTACCCCGGCCATGCCTGTCTGAAAACTGCTGAAACAGGATTCATAAATATAGTTTAATATCCACCCCCCCACAACACTGTAATATGAAAGAACTATAAAGGCTGAACAGATGCCCATCCACCCCACAAGGGGCCAGAACCTGCTGTCGCGCAGTTTCTTTAAAGCACCAACCGGGCTTTTCTGAGTGCTCCTGCCCATACTGAATTCTGCTATCATCAGTGGAATGCCTATCAGGAATGTAGCCAGAATATAGGCAAGAACAAAGGCTCCGCCCCCGTACTGTCCGGCCTTGTAGGGAAATCTCCAGATGTTGCCAAGACCTATTGCAGAACCTGCTGCAGCAAGCACAAACCCTATTTTGCTCGCCCACTGCTCTCTTCCCTGATTGTTTTGCTGAGCCATGTTTTCTCTTCTTTCTTTAAATAATCCCTTTTTCCTGCATTATTTTTACAATCTCCACATCTGCCGGAATCATGGAAAAAGATATTTTCCCAATGGCTTTTATTGTTTCCTCTGCTTCAGGAAAGATAATTCCACTGTCAGATGAAACTTTCATTCCGGAGACAGCCATAAAAGCACTTTCTGCAGCAGCTGCTGCTGCAGTATAAAGCTTTAAAGCACAGGATTCCTTTGCTCCGTCACAGATCATTCCTGTGAGATTTGCGGCCAGAATGTTTATGGCATTATTGATTTCATCAATGCCTCCGCCCAGAAGATAAGCAGCTCCGGCCGCTGCCCCGAATCCTGCTTTAATTGCACATCCGCAGATAGCAGACAAATCTCCGGACTGCCTTGCGGCAAGACAGGTAACCAGATGTGACAGCATGGCAGCTTCACACATCTTTTTTTTTCCGGCATTCTTCCTCTCACCAATAACTGCAATGGGAATTAAAGCCAGAAGGCCCTGATTGCCCGAACCGGAAGTGGTCATCACAGAAAGCTTTGCACCACCCATACGCGCATCTCCTGCTGAAGCAGTCCTGATTTTCAGTTCACTTACAATACTGTTGTCAATAATCCCCCCGGCAAGCTGGGCTTCAAGATGTTTTCCAACTTTCAGGCCATATTCTGAGTTCAAACCCTCTTCTGCAATTCTGTTATTCATTAAAATTCCGGTATTGACATCTTCTATCTCTTCGTCTGAGAGGTTTTTTGCAATTTTTACCAGATCCTTTAAGGCAGAGGGAAACTCCTTTTCTTTTTCAGAATCCTGCTCCGCGAACAGCTTGAAAACCGTTTTTTCATTAACCTCTATTCTGCTTATATTGTCATGCTGATGCTGCATCTCAACAAATGCGGTTCTGGTCTCAATGCTGTCAGAACTTATTCTGTAAATCAGATTAATCTGTATGTTAAGGTCAGGTTTCCTGTTTGTATCGCTGATTTTCTCAACTGCGATTTTATTAGAACCTAAAATTTTATCTGCTTTAGCTGCGATTTCGGGACTTATGTCTTCAAACAGGTTAAGTTCTTTGGCTGGATCACAATACAGACCAAGGGCCGCAGCAACAGGCAAACCCTTCTGGTCATGAGTTCCTGGAATGCAGACAGCCATGGCGTTTTTATAAATGTTCCTGTCTGTCTTGATAGTTATTCTCTCAATGCGGTCAATTTCAGGGGCGGGTGGTTTTCTGCCTTTAACAATTGTTCCGTCTTCTAAATCAAAACCATGTAAAGCATGATAGGCTAAAGATGTTGCATAGCCTACAGCTATCGGCTCAGTGCATCCTGTGGCAGGCTTGACATTGTCCTTTAAGAATTTTTTAACATCCATTACTCATATTCCTTTGGAACCGCACAAATAAAAACAAAAGGCTCGCTGTCCGATCTGTTTTTATACTGATGCACTTCATTGGGAAGGACCATTGCAAAGTCACCTTTTTTTATTTCAGTTTCTTCTCCGCTTTCAGACACCATGGCCCCATGCCCCTCTATTATAAAATTCAGGTGTTCAAAATCGTGCTTATGGTAGGGGGTGTGGCCCTTCGGGCCCACGGTAAACACACGGAAAGAAAACACCGGCGCGCCGTCCTCTCTGGACAAAGGAACCTGCTTGAAGACGTTTTTTGCGCCTTCCATGGTTACATTTACCTTTTTCACATCAGACAGGCTTACTTTTTTCATTGTATAACCTCCATAAACACAATATAATTACATATAAGTGAAATTACAAAGCATCCGGGCAGCAGGGTATCAAGGTCATGCCTGACTTGATACAGCCTCCAAAAATGCAGGCTGCTGAAGATTTAAACCCATAAAAAGCTCTGAAGTATATCAGAAGGCTGCTTAAAAAGCAAATCCTGATATGGACTGTTGATATGGACCAAAATTTTCATGAAAACCAAATTTTACAGCAATGACAGTGTTTGAGCAATCTGTTCAGCAATACTTTTAGGGGATTTTTTTCATGGCGTTTCCTGCCACAAGATTAAGGCGGTTGCGTGCCAGCCGCAGCCTGAGAAATCTGGTAAAAGAGACTGTGCTGTCAGTTGATGATTTAATATACCCTCTGTTTGTTATTCATGGAAAGGGAAAAAAGATACCTGTTGAATCCATGCCAGGGGTTTTTCAGTTCTCGGTTGACATGCTGAAAGAAGAGATAAAGCAAATTCACTCTCTTGGGATACCGGGCGTGCTTCTTTTTGGAATCCCTGAGATTAAGGACAGCATGGCAAGCTCTGCCCATGACAAAAACGGCGTGATCCAGCAGGCAGTAAAAAAAATAAAAGAGTTCTGTCCTGAACTTACGGTTATTACTGATGTCTGCCTGTGTGAATATACAGACCACGGCCATTGCGGAATTGTTGATCCCGACAAAACCATAAACAATGACCTGTCTCTTGAACTTCTTGCAAGACAGGCTGTAACACATGCCATGGCCGGAAGTGACATGATTGCCCCCTCTGACATGATGGACGGGCGGGTGGGCAATATTCGCAGAGCACTTGACCTTGAGGGTTTTGCCGGTATACCAATCATGTCTTATTCTGCAAAATACTGCTCGGGGTTTTACGCCCCGTTCCGCGATGCAGCAGACTCAGCACCAGCGTTTGGCAGCAGAAAAACATACCAGATGGACCCGGCAAATGTTTCTGAAGCAATAAGGGCGGTCAGGCTTGATATAGAAGAAGGCGCTGACATTGTAATGGTTAAGCCCGCCCTGGCGTATCTTGATGTTATTAAAACAGTTAAGGAAACCTTTGGTCACCCAACTGCTGCCTTTAATGTAAGCGGTGAATATTCTCTTATAAAAGCAGCGGCAGCCATGGGATGGATTGATGAAAAGGCTCTGCAGGCTGAAGTCCTTTTGTCTATTAAAAGAGCAGGGGCTGATATCATAATCAGCTATGCGGCAAAGGATGCTGCGCAGATGCTGAACAGATAAAAAACAATTCTAACCAGGGTTTTCAGAAAGAAAGGAAAAATTTATGAGCATTTTTAAGACGTCTGGGGCACTGAGTGTAGTAATAATAGGTTTTTTTATCTTTGCCGGATGCACAGCAACAAAACAGAGGATATCAGAAACACGACCCCAGACAGTCTGCCCTGTTATGGGCGGGAAGATAAACAGGGATGTTTATGCTGACTATGATGGAAGGCGGATCTACTTTTGCTGCTCGGGGTGCATTGCCAGATTTAAAGAAAACCCGACAAAATATATCAAGATCCTTGATAGTGACAACCTTGCTGTCAGACAACATTCATGTAAAGAGATTAATTCTGCCGGCAACCTGCCTGAGACCGGTTGCGGTGGCTGCCAGTCAAAATGTAAAAACAAAAAATAAGCAGGGCTCCGGGCCCAGAGGGCCCGGAGCATTACTTGTCCCGCTTCCAGGACAGCGGTAAAGGTTCATTCCATTTTCTCCGGATCACAAAGCAGTTCTAAGGTTACTGAAGCCTGGCCGCACTTTTTGCACCTGTATCTCAGGTTGTTGACGTGGTTATGGCACTTGTCAGGCCGGGCCGCATGCTTGATACCGCACCAGTCCGCCTTGGTTCCCCTGCCATGTGGCTTGCAGATGTTTGACGCCAAAAGCGAAACCGCTCCACACTCAATACAAAAGAAAGCGGGGGTATCTTTGTGAATAGGAAAAGGTTTTTTTGTATTGTTTTCATCCATTTTTTGCCTCCTTTCAAAGGTCAGCTTCGGATCCCAGGTCTAAACAAGAAACAACGAATTTTCTCCTGGGGGAGAAATCTAAGGTTTTATACCCCAGAGGAGTCAATATTTTCAAGTTGTTTTACTCCCCGAAGTAGCGTTTCAGCAGGTCAATTGCTTCCGGGTCAACACCTTTTGCCACACCGGTTTTGTGTTCATCAGCCCATTCTAATTTACTCATTTGTCTTTCTCCTTTTTTGTTAATCTGTACATTGCCATTTTTTCATTTTCCACCCCCTGTTAACAGGTTGTTTGCCCAAGCAACAACCTGTTAAATTAATGTTAACATTTCTTATTAGTAAGGGCAAGTTGTATGCATCCTGAAAAAACAAAAGGTCCAGGAGTTTTCCCGAAAAAAGGCATCAAATCTCACTAAAGGCAATAATGGCAGTAATAACCCTGAAATACCAAGTGGTAAAGTGTTTTTTTTTAAAACCCATTGCACCGCAGCCGGCAATGAGTGTCTTTCTGCAGATGAAGGGTCCAAACTGTTTGAGGCACGGCCTTTGTGCCGTGGCGAGTTTTTGGACCCGCTGCAGAAGATGCTCTTTGCCGGGAAGCCG
>JAJRXD010000056.1 GCA_024276465.1 Deltaproteobacteria bacterium | reverse complement strand
TTTGCCGATTTCCGGGTTTGCCCCGGCACCCAGGCCCTTTGTCAGGTTCCCCCCTAATTGAATTTTTACAGGTGATTTGCTGTTTTCCAGAGCCTGTCCGTCAGTATTGGCAACAATGAAATCCACGCTGCCAAGCTTTGAAGCTATCATGGTATTTACTGCATTGGATCCTGCCCCCCCTATGCCTATCACCTTAATGGCTGCTGCCTGGTTGTATTGCTGATCAAATTGAAATGTCATACTCTTTCCTCCCGGAATTTGTTTGTGTTTTTTGGTATGTTTTTTCTTTTTTTGTAATTTTTGCAAACATATTGAGGGTCAAATATTATATGCTTTTTTAATTGCGTCAATTATCATTGTTGTCATGGGAGTTTCAAGTTCTGCAGACCTGATTTTCAAGGCTTTATGAACTTTTTTCGGCAGCATTAAGGTAAATTTTTTTTCAAGTGGGTAATGTATCTCCCTGGGCCTGCCTGGTTTTTTAGTGTCAGGCTTTTTATGTTTTGTTACAGCACTGCCCTTAAAAACACTGCTGTCTGATTCCGGTGATACGGGAGTTTTTACCATTATTATAATTAATACTATATAAATTATATTTACATTATTATATTTTTTATATCCTTATTATAGTAAAAAAATATTGTCAAGAAAAAAGATTTTTTTGTCATATATTGTATACGCTATCTATGGTGGAGTTGAAAAAGTAGTTTCACTGGGGCTGTTCAAAAACGTCATATACAAGGCACATGAAATCATGACGAATGATGAGTGCAATCCGAAACAATCGGGACAGATGGGGGTTTTTCAACAGCCCCATTATATCCATTTTTTCTTTATGAGAATAGAGCTGGGAATAATTGCAAGCATCGCAGCTGCGAAGTTAAAAAGAATATCGGTCAGTTCAAAATTCCTGTAGGGAATAAAAAACTGAATGAGCTCAATTAACATACCATAAGCTCCTGCCATCAAGGCACCTTTAATCAGGGGCCTGTTAGAATTTTTTGCTCTTAAACTCAGAGCGATCGTAAGAGAAAAGACAAAATACCCGGGGGCGTGGGCGTGAAATCCTGAATTTATCCCCCCTCCAAACGCAGGAATAACTGAAAGCAGCAGGATAGAAAGAGCGAAAAAAAGCGATGAAAAAAAATATAAATTGTGCCTTTTTGCGTATTCGTTGAATCTTATCAGAATTTCCTTAATCATATTTATTGTTCCCGGAGAAAGCCTTTACAGACAAAACATAAAAAATATTGTGCCTTCGAAGTAGATAAAGGCACCTTTGAGCTTTGTGTCAGTTTAGAGAAAAGTTCTGAAACTGCTCAAAACAGCCTGGCTTGAACAAAAATATTTCGGGGGACGAGATCAATAATAAGCGGCAGTTTGTCTGAACTGATTCCTGTCTTTTGGAGGCATTCGGGGAGATGTGAGTGGTTAAGACAGTCAAGTTCCAGTCCGGCCTGAAAGCACGACATGATGAGATCAGTAAGATAAATCAGATATGTCAGATCCGGAGCGGTAGTTGCCTTGTGAGGTTCGTGATGAAACGAAATTGGATCAATAAGGGTTTCAGGTATAGACCACATCTGGGCAAGCTGCCTTCCTACGTCGGCATGAGTTGTACCCATAACTTCCTGTTCAGCTGAAATCAGTTCCTGAGACTTTTTCTGCATTATGCGGTAAAAAAGCGGGTATGCCTTATCTATATACTGATCAATGGCTGCTTTTCCTATGTCATGGAGCAGTCCGGCAGTATAAGCAACATCAGGATTGGCTTTTTCTGTGGCTCTGGCAAGGCTTTCAGCAACTAAAGCAGTTTTGAGGGAATGATAGAAAAGACCTCCTTTACAAAGCGAATAACCCTGTTTGCCTTCAGGGAAAAACGGCTCGATAGCTGCTGACAGAACCAGCTGAAAAAGGTGTTTTTCACCAAGAAGAATTATCGCCCTGTTGATCGAATCAATTTTATTCTTTACCCCGATTATCGCAGAGTTGCAAAGACTGATAACGCGGGCACTTATTATTTGATCATTCTCCACCTCCCTGGCAACCTCAGGCATATCATAGTCCTTATTGTGAATCATTCGAATTATCTTAAGAGCAATCTGCGGAATGGGCTGAACAGTCTTAATAGCATTGTCAATATCATCAGCTGAAGGTTTTGCAAAATCCACCTCTATGTCACCAGGACTGCCAACAGGTTCAATAGAAGTATTAAATGACTTCAAGTTAAGGATCAAATTGCAGCCTAAAAATCCTCCTGTTTCTGATGCTGTAACGGGTATGGCCTGCTTCTGAAGAATTTTTGCTACAACGCCTGCGGTCCGGCCACCGATATCAAGGTCCATGTCACGCCTGCTTAAAGGGCCAAGAAGCGCCCCGCCTGCTATGCATGCTTCAAGCCTGTGCCTGTTTGCTCCCTCATTACACACAGCATCAATGAAAGCAGGGAGCCCGGAGGAAGCATAATATGAAGGCTGCCACGGTATTGCCGCATCTGTTGGCTCGGAAAGCAGAATATGGTACAGCCCTCCGATTTTTGCGGTTTTGTCACAGAGTGTAACACCTACACATGTGCCAAGACATGCTTCCAAAACCAGATTGGCCGGTTTGCTGACAATGTAATTCCCTGATTCTATATATTGCTTCGGCATCCCTAAATTTTCATCCATTAGTTATAAATTCCTTTTGTTTTACGGTTTGTACATAATAAGACCTAAGCTGAGCGATTTTTCAGATAAAGACAGCATAGTGTAACAGCATATCACTCATTCTCAGCAGACATCCATGTCTGCTTCCGAGGTAAGCATTACACTTCACCATCCAGGTGAAGTGTAATGCTTAAATCCGTTCAATGCTATTACACTATGCTGCTGTTTGTGGTATCATGTTTTTTTAGAATCGCTCAATTTAGGTAAGATTAATCTTCTTCAGCTGTTTTTACCATATCGCCCGGTAACAAATTTCACATTCTCAACAACAACTTCCGGGTCGGCAATAACTTCGATGGAAACAGTTACATCCGGAACATGCTGGTAAAGCGCTTCAAAAAAAGAATCAAAATCAATTGATCCCTTCCCTACAGGCAGGTGCTCATCGCTTTTACCCCTGTTGTCGTGGAGATGAACATGTTTCAGCTTTCTGCCCATTTGCTGCACCCATTGAGCAGGTGGAATCTGTGAAAACAGGTTTGCATGGCCTATGTCCATGCAAAGTCCAAAATACTCACTGTCTACACGGTCTGAAAGCTCTACCATTAAATCCGGGTTTTGCTCAACCACATTTTCCAGAACAACCTGCACCCCGCACTCCGCATACCTGAGTATCTCGTTGCGCCAGAAACCAGCTGCGCTTTCCAGCCAGGTATCAGTAAGATTAAAACTCACCATCTGTTCCTGGCACCCGGTATGCAACACCAGGGTGTCAGGTTTAAGTTCACGAACCATCCCGTATATTCTGTCCATGCGTTTGCGAACAGCCTCTTTAAGCAGATGATCCCTGAAAGTACAATCAATCCCTGCATACGGGCCATGTATCGCAAGCCGGCGGCCCATCAGCCCCGCAATAATATTACGGTGCTGTTCCAGCACAGCATCCCAGTCCTGCCTTGACAGGACTGCCCTGCGGTCATAATTCTGAAGTTCAAAACCTGCCACATAATTTTCAACATATGGTATAAACCTTACCTCCCCGGGTTCACCATATGCACACACCATAAAATCCATTGCACTATCAGCATCTGAAAATTTTTATAATTTATTTTGTTCCTGAACCGAGCGCTTTTTCATGTTGCAGCGCTCAAAGCTGCTGCTGTGAGCGTGCTTTGTAAAAAGTATTTATTATTGAAAATCTCACAATTCCGGTTTGTATTAACTATATATCCCATTGAATTTATTATTCAACCCTTTTCCTGTTTTTCAGGTATGCTTCCATCATCCTGTGAAATGACTGCCGCATGTCTTCGTCTTTAATGGAGGAGGCATCTTTCCTGATTTTTTCTGTTTCCAGTTTGTTCAGAGAAGGAGGCTGAACTGAATCTGTTTTGTCTTCAGATCGTGGAAGAACACCTATCTTGAAACGTATTTCCCTGAGCTGTATGCATGTCAGTTCTTTATTAATTTTTTCTAAAATTATGTCCCTCAGAAAATGCAGTTCCTGCATCCATACTGAATTTGAAACATTTACAAATAACAGCCCCCTGCTGAGCTTTTCGGGAAAAGTCTGCTCTGCTATTTTGGCACCAACAGCCTTCTGCCAGATACTGTATATTTTATATAATTCCATTCTGTTCTCTATGTTCATTTCATGAAACATGGAATTAAGTGTTTCACTCAAAGCATAAAGACTGTGTTTTTTTTCCATGATAAAGCCCTTTATCTGGTTGTGCTAAACTCTGCCCCCGGGGTAAGGGTGAATCCTTTGACAAAATGATCTGCTGTCATCTTTTTTTTCCCCTCAAGCTGGATCTCCCTGATAAGCAGAATTCCCCTGCCTGTTGATATATTTATTCCTTTGTCAGACACAGATACAACTCTACCCGGCGGCAGATTCGTCTCTTTTTCAACAGTTTCAGCGCAATGAATCTTTATCAGTTTTCCATTCAGATAAGAAAAACAGCCAGGCCATGGAGTCATTCCCCGAATTTGATTTAAAATGCTGCGGGCATCATTGTCCCAGCAGATAAGCCCGTCGGATTTTTTAAGCAAAGGTGCATAGGTTGCTTTTTCATGGTTTTGAGGAACAGGATTCCATAGCCCGGCTCTATGCATGTCAAGTGCTTTGCCAAGAAGTTTTGCGCCAAGCACTGAAAGCCTGTCATGAAGGGTTAAGGCATTATCTTCAGGCAGAATTGGTGTGGCTTCGCGAATAATGATATCTCCTGTGTCCATTCCTTCATCAAGAATTATGATAGAAACGCCTGTTTCTGTTTCTCCATTAATAATTGCAGCATTAATTGGGGCAGGACCACGGTAAGCTGGTAGAAGTGATGAGTGTACGTTTAAAAAACCAAATCGTGGTATTTCAAGAAGATGGCGGGGGAAAATCCGTCCGTATGCAACGACAACAACAAGGTCTGGTGCCAGGGTTTTTAAAGTGTGCATAAACTGTATCTCTTTAACATCATCAGGCTGAAATACCGGAAGGCTGGATTTAACAGCCAGTTTTTTTACAGGGGAAGGAGTGAGTTTCTGCCCCCTGCCTGCTGGCCTGTCAGGTTGTGTAACAACCCCTGTAACTGTTTCCCTTCTGTCAAGAAGGATTTGCAGAGAGGGAACAGCGAACTCCGGTGTGCCCATAAAGACAATTCTGTCTATGCCCATTTAAGTTGTCTCGAAAAAGCAGGGTAAAAGGTCAGCCTCTGTTTCATGGTCTATAATAGCAAATATGATACTTTTTTGATATCCTTTTGTTGCCTTATAATAATTTTTGAGCTAACATATCCGGGAAACAGAAGGGTTCTTATGGCAATATCAGAAAAAATTCAAAGCTTCATGGAAAAATCATCCTGGATTCGAAGGATGTTTGAACATGGAGCCATACTGAAGAAAAAGTATGGCGAGGAAAATGTCTATGACTTCAGCCTTGGCAATCCGAATCTTGAGCCGCCGGAACAGTTTTTTGAAGTTTTAGAAAATATTGCCGGGGAGAGAAACCCGGGCAGCCATGCATACATGTCTAATGCGGGTTATGCTGAAACACGCGATGCAATAGCAGAATATATCTCCGATGATCACGGGATAGAGGTCTTTGGTGAACATATCATCATGACGTGCGGGGCAGGGGGGGGGCTTAATGTTGTTTTTAAAACCCTTTTAGATTCCGGGGATGAAGTTGTAATTCCAAACCCTTTTTTTGTTGAATACAATTTTTATATAGATAACTCTGGTGGAGTATGCAGGCCTGCAAAAACCAGAGAAGATTTTTCTCTTGACCTTGATGCAATTTCATCAGTTCTTTCTGAAAAAACAAAGGCTGTGCTTGTCAATTCACCTAATAATCCTACGGGCAGAGTTTATAATAATTCGGATTTAAAAGCCCTTGGCTGCATGCTTGAAGAAAAATCAGCGGAACTGGGGAAAGAAATTTATCTTGTTTCAGACGAACCATACAGTAAAATTGTTTACGACGGGGTAAAGGTGCCCAGCATATTTCAGGCATACAGAAACAGTATACTTGTGACTTCATATTCAAAAGATCTGTCTTTGCCCGGGGAACGTTTAGGGTTCATTGCTGTTAACCCCGGTATTGAATCCCTGGAGAATTTACTTAATGGGCTGATTTTTTCAAACAGAACCCTTGGATTTGTAAATGCACCGGCAATCATGCAGCGTGTTATCAGGCATCTTCAGGGCGTGTCAGTGGATGTAAATTTATATAAGCAAAAACGAGACCTTCTGTGCAACATGCTTGGCCGCCATGGATATGAATTTATCAAGCCTGAGGGTGCCTTTTACCTTTTCCCAAGGTCTCCTGTCAATGATATCGCTTTTGTTAAGGAACTGCAGGAAGAAAAAATTTTAACCGTGCCTGGAAGTGGATTCGGCTGTCCGAATTTTTTCAGGATCTCCTATTGTGTGGAAGACCGGGTTATAAAAGGTGCAGAGGAAGGCTTTATGAAACTTGCAAAAAAATATCTGAAATAGTTGTAATTAAAAATGCCATCTGAAATTTTTAGAACAGACATTATAAAAGAATTCGAGGAACTGAGAAAAACATCCCTGATTTTCCAGTCACTAACAGATAATCTCAACCATGGCCTTGTCCTTATAACCCCTGATTTCCACATTGCAGATGTAAACAGCAAAATGCTTGGATGGTTCCCCGGCATTGATGCCAATGCCGGATCTTTTTGCTATAAAAGCCTGTTTGCACATTCTAACATGCCGTGTACAGGATGCCCCTTATTAACTGATTTAAAAAAAGCTGAAAAAAATAAAAATATTATTGAAGTTCAAAGCAGCAAAGGCCTTTGCAGTTATAAAATCAGTTGTGATCCATTAAGGCAGCGAGATGGAGGGGTGAGAGGCGTTCTGTCGATAGTTGAGGATATCACAGACAGGTTAACAAGCAGGAAAAAGCTTTCAGAACTGGAAGCACAACATATGCGAATAATAGAAAATGCGGGAGATGCCATTTTAACATTCAACAAACAATGGGACGTTCTACAGGTAAACAAAAGGGCAAAGGATCTTTTTGGATACAGCGAAAAAGAGTTTAAAACGAAAAAGCTTTTTTCCCTGATTCCTGAAAATTTGCGTGAGAAACAAAAAAATGCTGTGATGCAGATTTTTCTTGAAGGAAGGCAGACAGAAAGCAACCGCGTTCTTGAAGGGCAGTGCTTAAGAAAAGATGGTACAACATTTCCGATTGAAATGACCTTTTCCCTTCAAAAAACAGCAGAAAGTGATGCAGTAACATTTATTGTCAGAGATATTTCAGGAAGGAAAAAAGATGAAAGAAACCTGAAAACCTATGCTGAAGAGCTTGAAAGGGAAGTTAAGACCAGAACAGAGCAGCTTGATCATTCTGAAGAACGGTACAGGTCTCTTGTAGAGACCGCAAGTGATGCTATAATTTCTGCAGACAGGCAGGGGAATATTATTTACTTCAATAGAAAAGCAGAAGAAATTTATGGACATGGAAGAGAGGAAATTTTAGGGAAAAACATTTCTGAAATAGCGCCCCAGGAGATATGTGAGATGGCCAGGCTTGGATTCAAAAAAGGTGCTGTTCATGGAAAAATCATAGAATCCTATGGAATCAAAAAAAACAGAACAACATTCCCTGTGGAATTTACTGTGTCTGTGTTTGAAAGAGATGGCAAAGCCAATCTGACATTAATTGCCAGAGATATTACCAGAAGGAAAAACCTGGAGCAGGAGCTTCAGGAGTATACGGCAAAGCTTGAGGATAAGGTCAAGGAAAGGACATATGAACTTACAGCTTCACAGCAGACACTCAAGGAAAAGGTTGCAGAGCTTTCAATCCTGACAGAGATCAGCGAGGCCCTGTCCAGCGCAATGGACCTTGAATCAGTGCTTAATATCATCCTTGTTGGCGCAACATCTCATTATGGCCTTGGATTCAACAGAGCTTTTTTGTTTTTAATCAGTGACGAGGATTCATATCTTGAAGGGAAAGTTGCCATAGGGCCTTCAGACAGCAATGAAGCCCAGAAAATATGGGGTGAAATTCTGGGGAAAAATCTTACTCTTAAAGAAATGCTCCAGTCCTATATCGATAAAACCGGCCGGGTGGACACACATGTAAATGATATTGTCAGGAGCATAAGAATTCCAATGAGTGATGAAAATGATATTCTGATAAAGGTTGTTAACAGGAAGGAATCTTTTAACATAAAAAATGCCTTCAGAAATCCTTTAATTCCAAAAAGCCTGATAACTGTTATGAATTGTAATGCTTTTGCGCTTGTACCCCTTATTGCGCATGATAATGTGCTTGGGGTACTGTGGGCTGATAATGCAATAACAAAAACAAAGATTGAGGATATTGATCTTGAGAGGCTGCGTTCTTTTGCAATAAATGCCAGTCTGGCTATTGAAAAATCCAACCTTTATGAAAATATTAAGGAAAAGGTTATAGAGCTTGACACGGCAAACAGAGAGTTAAAAGAAAACAGGGATCGACTCATAAGGTCTGAAAAGCTTGCAGCGGTTGGTGAAATGTCTGCAACTGTAGCCCATGGGATCAGAAATCCCCTTGTTGCAATTGGCGGGTTTGCCCGTCGGTTGCATAAAAGGGAAAAAGAAAACAGCACAAAAAAAAAATATCTGCAGATTATAGTGGATGAAATTGATCGCCTGGAAACGCTTCTTTCAGAATTGCTCGATTTTGTCCGCCCCAGAAAACTGAGTTTAAAAAAAATATCCCTTCATAAAGTAACAGAGCATGCCCTGCAGGTCTTCAATTTTGAACTTGAAAAACGGGAGATAAAGATTGTAAAAAGTTTTGCTTCTGACCTGCCGCCATTAAAAATAGATCCGGACCAGTTCAAAAGGGTGCTGCAGAATCTGTTCAACAATGCAATGGAGGCCATGCCGGAAGGAGGAATATTGAAAATAGCAGCAGAGAGGGAGGGTTCCTGGGTTAAAATTTCAGTTGCTGATACAGGCACTGGAATTTCAGAAAAAAATGCAGAGAAAGTCTTTCACCCGTTTTTTACAAACAAGCCGACCGGCACAGGCCTCGGGCTTGCTGTATGCAATCAGATAATTTCCATACATGGCGGGCACATAAAGCTGAGGATGCAGAATCCATCCGGCGTGATTTTTGATATTTATATGCCTGTCAGCGGCCAGTAAGTTAAACAGCTTCCCATATCTGTATCCACGGCAAAAAAGTCATTACACCACGCTATCCAAGTCTGAGGTTGCATAAACTATTTTTTTATGCCTGTTGATTTAATGTGGAGTTCTCTGAGCTGCCTGGAATCAACCGGAGATGGGGCCTGGGACATGAGGCATGCAGCCTTTTGTGTTTTGGGGAAAGCTATCACATCGCGTATTGACTCTGCCCCTGTCATGAGCATGATAAGCCTGTCAAGACCCAGTGCTATTCCGCCATGGGGGGGTGCACCGTATTTAAGTGCATCCAGGAGAAATCCGAATTTGAGAGAAGCCTCCTGACTGCCTATCCCCAAAAGCTCGAATATCCTTGATTGAATATTCTGGCGGTGGATCCGAATGCTGCCCCCCCCTATCTCACTGCCATTCAGCACAAGGTCATATGCCCTCGCGCGCACTTTGCCGGGATCAGATTCAAGAAGGGGCAAGTCCTTCTCTACAGGAGATGTAAAGGGGTGGTGTACAGCCACCCAGCGTTTTTCTTCCTCGGAATAATCCAGAAGAGGAAATTCTGTGATCCAGGTAAACTGAAATTTCTTTGAAGGCTGTAAGTTAAGCCTTTTTACAAGATGAAGCCGTACATGCCCCAGAGAGTTACAGACAGTATTAAAAGAAGGGTCCGCAACCATAAGAAGCAGGTCACCAGCACCTGCCTCCATTATCCGGGAGATATCTGATTTTTCAGTTTCAGTTAAAAACTTGGCAACCGGAGACTGCCATCCATCATCTGTTAATTTTATCCAGACAAGCCCGCCGGCACCATGTATTTTAGCAAGCTCTATGATGTCATCAAGTTCTTTGCGGGACAGACCAGATCTGTTTTTAACGTTTATTCCCTTAATCACACCTCCCTTTTCTGCAACCTGTGAAAAGACCTTGAAAGATGAGTTTTTCACAGCACTGGTAATGTCTTTGAGTTCAAGAGGAAAGCGGGTATCAGGACTGTCAAGACCGAAACGCTCCATTGCATCCTGATATGTGAGTTTGGAAAATGGGGTTTCAATGTCTGTGGAGAGTACCTCTTTGAAAACATTTTTCATCATGTTTTCAAGTATCCCGTATATATCCTCCTCCTGAATAAATGAAAGCTCCATGTCAACCTGGGTGAATTCAGGCTGGCGGTCAGCACGCAGGTCTTCATCCCTGAAACACTTTACAATCTGGAAATAACGGTCAAAACCTGACAGCATCAGAATCTGTTTGAAAAGCTGTGGTGACTGGGGCAGTGCATAATAGCTGCCTGGCTCAATACGACTGGGCACAAGATAGTCCCTGGCTCCCTCTGGTGTGCTTTTTGTCAGAAATGGCGTTTCTATCTCAGTAAAATCATTATTGCTGAGAAAATTTCTAATAACCTGATACATTTGATGACGCGTAAAAAATATTTTCTGAACAGATGGGCGGCGAAGATCTAAATAACGATATTTAAGACACACGCTTTCCGAAACGTCCTTTCTTTCAGAAATTTCAAAAGGTGGTGTCTCGGACTTGTTTAGAATAATCAGCTTGTCAGCCAGAACCTCTATCTCTCCTGTTGCAAGCTCTGGATTAACAGTTCCCTCAGGCCTGTGAGCCACTGTGCCCCTGACTGCTATAACATACTCGCTTCGAAGGGTATGGGCCTTGTCAAGAGATGCTCTGCTGATACCGGGATTGAATGCAACCTGCAAAAGGCCTCTCCTGTCCCGCAGGTCTACAAAAATCACCCCTCCGTGGTCTCTTCTTCTATGAACCCACCCCATAACCGTTACTTGTTTGTCAATATCCTCTTTCCGAAGATCTCCACAAAAATGCGAACGTTTAATATCTGTAAACGGTTCTGACAAGATAAACTCCTTACATTAAAAAAATGCATGTACTGCATGTTTTGTTTTGTATTAATATTTAGGCTGGTCGGTAAAACCGAATTCGTCATCCAGTATCTGGACCTTTACCGTATCGCCTGCATTCACAGTTTCCTGATCCTCCGGAACAATCATAAGCCCGTTTGCCTCGGCCATTGACATGAGGATCCCGGAACCCTGATTGCCTGTGGTTGAGACATGGCAGCCATCATTTTTACACTTTATGGAACACCTGATGAAATATTTTTTGCCTTTGCGGGTAGTTGTTTTCTCTTCGCAAACAGCACTGACTATCGTCCTGAAGAGATTTCTGTGGCCGCTCATTTTTCGAATAGCCGGCCTGACAAACTGTTCAAAGGAGATCATTGCAGAAACAGGGTTGCCGGGAAGTCCGAAGGTTGGTTTTCCTCCTATTGTACCGAATGCAAGCGGTTTTCCAGGCCTCATGGAAACTTTCCAGAACTTCATGTCAATGCCAAGGTCTGCCAGAACATCCTTTACAAAGTCATAATCACCTACTGAAACACCACCTGATGACAGAATAATGTCGGCATGAAGTCCCTGGAGTATTTTATCCCTGAGAGCCTCTTTTGTGTCACGGGCAATTCCAAGGGTTAAGGGAATGCCGCCGCTTTCAGTCACAAGCGCAGATAAAGAATAGCTGTTGCTTGAAACAATCTTACCTTCGGTAATATCCTCATCAATATCCACAAGCTCATCGCCTGTTGAAACTATTGCCACCCGGGGTCGCTGATACACTGTAATAAAGGCCCTTTTAACAGAAGCAAGAATGCCTGTTTGAGCTGGTCTGAGCTTTGTTCCGGTTTGAAACAGCCTGTCTGCCTTTTTTATGTCCTCTCCGGCTCTTCGTATGTGGGAGCCGGAAAAACCCGGGTTGAAAATCGCAACCATGTCTCCGTCGGCTCGCGTGTCTTCCTGCATTATTACAGTATCAGCTCCTTCAGGAATGGGTGCGCCTGTCATGATTCTGACAGCTTCACCGCTTTTTAAAGACTGCGAAATACTGTGTCCGGCAGGAAGATCTCCAGTTACCCTGAGCCTGACAGGGCTGTCAGCAGATGCACCCTTCAAATCGGTAAATTTAACCGCGTATCCATCCATTGCCGAATTGTCAAACCGGGGAACGTTAAAGGGCGCGTATATATCTTCAGCTAAAACGCGGCCAAGGCCCCCAAGTATATCAACTCGTTCTGTACCGAGTTGCTTAATATGAGAAAGGATTGTATTCAGGGCTTGTTCAACTGAAATCAAGAAGCTTTCCCCCTGCTGTTGACAGGATGTTTTTTATCGTGCAGGAGCTTCTCCCATACCATAAGCAATGGGCTTGCAATAAATATAGAGGAGTAAGTCCCGACGAAAATTCCAATAAGCAGCGTAAATGCAAAGTCATGGATAACCCCTCCTCCAAATATAAAAAGGGTTATAACAACCAGGAGGGTGGTAAAACTGGTAATTATTGTTCTGCCCAGGGTATTGTTAATACTTGAATTGATAATATCTTTAAGGTCTTTTTTGACCATTTTCCTTCTGTTTTCCCTGATGCGGTCGCATACAATAATAGTATCGTTTACAGAGTAACCCACAACAGTTAAAATAGCTGCAATTATAGGAAGGTCAATTGCCCGGTTGGTTAGTGTGATGGCTCCAAGAGTTATGATCACATCGTGTGCCAGGGCAACAATGGCACCAACCCCGAACCGGAACTCAAATCTCCACCAGATATAAACAAGCATGCCAATAAGGGAGCACACAACAGCCATAAAACCTTTTTCTCTGAGATCTTTGCCTACCTTGGGCCCGACCATTCCAACACGCCTTATTTCAAAGCTGTCCTTGCCGAATGTTTTTACAAAGCTGTCACCAATTTTATCTGAAAGACCTTCAAGGTCACTTACGGTTTTACTGATGTTTATCAGATATTCATTGTCGTGGACCTCGCCAAACGGTTGAACTGAAGCTTCTTCCACACCAAGCTGTTTTGTTGCTTTGCGAATTTCATCGGTTGTTCTATGCTCAGAAAATTTAATCTGGATGAGGGTTCCGCCTGCAAAATCAATCCCGTATTTAAGGCCACCATTTTTAATGATGGCTCCGGCACTGATTAATACAAGGATACATGACAGAATAGCTGCAAAACGAATTTTGCCCACAAAATCAATGTTGATATCCTTTTTTATGAACTGCATAAGATCCTTTCTAAATGCTTAATTTCTGAATTTTCCGGTTTGCAAGAAAATAATCAAAAACAAATCTGGTAACAATTATCGCAGTGAAAAGGCTGGCGACAATGCCTATGCTTAGTGTTACCGCAAACCCCTTGATAGGACCTGTGCCAAACTGGAAAAGAAAAATAGCCGCAATGAGTGTTGTCAGGTTTGAGTCAAGGATTGTTACAGTAGCCTTTGAATAACCGCTGTCAATAGCAGCACGCGGGGTTTTGCCCAGACGCAGTTCTTCCCTGGTTCTTTCAAAGATCAGAACATTGGCATCAATTGCCATACCTACTGTAAGAACCATACCCGCTATTCCGGGAAGTGTAAGAGTTGCACGAAAGGCTGCAAGTGCTGCCAGAATCAGGAGGATGTTCAGGGCAAGTGCAATATCTGCTACAATACCGCAGAGCCTGTAATAGAGTATAATGAACAGCATAACGGCAATGCTTCCAATTACAATAGACTTTAAGCCCTGTTCTATTGAATCATGACCGAGAGAAGGGCCAACCTGCCTTTTCTCCAGGATTTTAACCGGGGCAGGCAGTGATCCTGCCCTGAGCACTATTGCCAGGTCCCTGGCCTCTTCCATTGAGAAACGGCCTGTTATCTGTGCATGTCCTCCGGAGATCCTGTCCTGGATAACCGGGGCTGAATAGACATTGTTATCCAGAATTATGGCCAGGCGTTTCTTGATATTTTTTTTTGTGACTCTCTCAAAAATTTTGGCTCCTCTTGCATCAAATTCTATGGAAACATATGGCTCATTAAAACGGGAGTCTATCCGCACCTGCGCATTTACAAGGCGGTCGCCTGTGAGCAGGGTTCTTTTCTTCAAGAGGAAAGGGACCTTCCTGACTTCACCGGTTTTAGGGTCAACCTGACGCTGATAAAGCACCTGCCCTTCTGCCGGAACATTGCCCTTCAGCGCTTCCTGCAGGTTGTTTTCTTCATCCACCAGCTTGAATTCCAGAATAGCAGTCTTTCCAATCAGGTCTATTGCCCGTTTTGGGTCTTTGACTCCGGGGAGCTGAATAAGAATCCTGTCCTTGCCCTGCCTTTGTATTACAGGTTCAGTTACACCAAACTCATCTATCCTGTTTCGTATGGTTTCAACCGCCTGGTCAACTGCAAGCCTTTCTATATAAGCTGTCTCTTTTTCGTCTAACCCCAGTATATAGGTTATTGACTCATCTTTTATCAGAGGATTACCAATTTGCTTTAATACACTGAAACGTCTTTCCACGATTTCGTTGAATTTTTCTTTTGTTGAGGGATCGATAATTTCAACCTCAATTCTTGACGGGCTTATCTTTGAAACGTGGTCAAAGGGAATTCTCTCCTCAAACAGGATCTCCTCAAAGTCTGAGGCATAACGTTCAACAGTATTTTCCACTGCTTTTTCTGCTTCCACTTCAAGCAGCAGATGCATGCCACCCTGCAGGTCAAGCCCAAGTGAAATTTTTTCAGAAGGAAGGTTGTCTTCCCACCATATTGGTGTTGTTCCAAAGGTAGGAACAAGATAAATTATTGCAACTGCTATAACAATACAAATAAGCCCTAATTTCCACTTTAAACTTCTCGTCATAGCTACTCCTTTTTTTACTAACCCCTATTTGCCTTTATCCTCTGATTTTGTATTTGCCGAACTTAGTCCGGCAACATTATTTCTGGCAACTTTTATTTTAACGTTCGGGGCAATTTCAATGGTTATAATGGTATCTGTAATGCCGGTAATTTTTCCATGAATTCCTCCAGTTGTTACAACCATATCATCCCGCTTGAGATCGTTTAAAAGCTGCTGGTGTTTTTTTGCTTTTGTTTGCTGTGGCCTGATTAAAAGAAAATAAAATATTACAAACATTAATATTAAGGGGATAAACGCTGAAAATCCCCCGCCCCTTGCCCCTTCACCAGCTGATGGTGCCATTGCGTATGCAACTGACATAACTGATAAAATCACGGTTAAACCTCCATAAAATAAAAAAGACAGTTTGATGGAAAAGTTATTAGCTTACCATAATTTAAAAAAAAGAAACAAAATTTTTTACAAAATAAGCATTGCATCGCCATAGCTGAAAAAACGATATTTTTTTTCAACAGCCTCCCGGTATGCTTTCAGGATGAAGTCTTTTCCTGCAAAAGCAGCAACCAGAAGAAGCAGGCTTGATTTTGGCAGATGGAAATTTGTTATCAGGGCATCTATGGATTTAAATGAGTACCCGGGGGAAATAAAAAGGTCTGTATGCCCTGAACCTTTTTGCACTGTGCCATCATTCCGGGTTATGGTTTCAAGCGCGCGCGTAGTGGTTGTCCCGACTGCTACAACTCTTCTTCTTTCACAACGGGCATTGTTGATTTTTTCTGCTTCAGCGTTTGAAATACAAAAGAACTCTTTGTGCATTTTGTGTTTTTCAAAACAGGCTTCACGTATTGGCTGAAACGTACCATACCCCACATGAAGTGTGAGAAAGCAAAAACCAGCCCCCATGTTTTTTATTTTGTCAATAAGGGACTGTGTGAAATGAAAACCTGCTGTAGGGGCGGCAACAGCACCAGCATTTTTTGCATACACAGTCTGGTATCTTTCTCTGTCAAGCAGGTCATCTGTACAGTTTCTGTCCCGTTTTATATAGGGCGGAAGAGGTGTCCTCCCGGTTTCCTTAATGATACTGTCAAAATCACCCTGATAATCCAGCCGTACTCTGAATATGCCATTGCCGATATAGCTAAGAATTTTCCCACTGAGAGCGGGACTGAAATAAAGAGTTGAGCAGTCATTAATTTTTTTTCGGCTTTTAACAAGACATTCCCATATCTGGCTGCCCTGTCTGCCGTTTTTCAGAAAGTTCAGCAAAAACAGTTCCACCCGTCCTCCGGTTTCTTTTCTGCCGTAAATACGTGCTGGAATAACACGTGTATCATTTGCTACCAGCAGGTCTCCGTTTTGAAGGCAGGATGGAAGTTGATGAAAGTGAGTATGTTCGATGGTTTTGCTCTTTCTGTGAAGAACCATAAGCCTTGAACCATCCCTTTGTCTGAAAGGGGTCTGAGCTATCAGTTCTTCAGGTAAAGCATAGTCAAACTCATGAAGTCCCATAATACAAGCAACCCTTTAACCGGATATTATGCAGAAGAGATCTGCCGTAATATCCGGTTAAATAAATACACTTAGTAAATCTTAGAATTTTCCGGGCTTTTTAATATACAGGAGATTCCGGATGTGTCAAGAAGTTGCAGGATCAGCCTGCAAAGGTTAAATGCTCTTAGCTATTGACAGCAACGAAAAATATATTATTCTATAAACTGGGGGGCAGAGGAAGAATGTTTTTTTATTAAATGTTTTAATAAACAGTTCGATAATTTCATTTACTTAAAAATGAGCGGCAAAGCGCCTGAAATTGAAGAAAAAGTTAAAGACAAAACCAGATTAGCAGAGCCCCCCAACTATAAGGTTCTGTTGCACAATGACAACTATACTACCATGGATTTTGTTGTGCAGGTGCTGGAAAACATATTTAATAAAAGCCCGTCAGAGGCTGTTCAGATAATGCTTAACGTACATAAAAGAGGCATGGGGGTTTGCGGTATATATACATTTGAAGTTGCTGAAACCAAGGTGGCGCTGGTACATCACCTGGCAGGCAAAAATAAATATCCATTAAAGTGTACCATGGAAGAGTTGTAAAATGATACGAAAAGAACTTGAAATGGCCTTTGCTGCAGCGGTGAAAGAGGCACAGAAACGAAGGCATGAAATGCTTACTGTTGAACATATACTCTATGCTCTTTTACATGAGGAGATGGGAAGCAGAATTTTACGCAACTGCGGGGTTGACATTGAGGAGCTGAAAAGCCAGCTGGAAAGATATTTTGCTGAAAAGATTGATGCCCTGCCTGAGAGCAGTGAAAAGGAGATAATACAGTCTGTGGGTATTCAGCGTGTTCTACAGCGTGCGCTGCTGCATGTTCAGGCATCTGAAAAGGCGGAGGTTGATTCCGGAGATGTGCTGGCCTCAATTTTTGAGGAAAAAGATTCTTATGCTGTTTATTTTTTAAAGTCTCAGGGCATTACCCGTCTGGACATACTGAATTATATTTCCCACGACATCTCCAGAGTAGATGGAAACAAATTACAGGAATGCAGTGGAGGACAGGAAACAGGTGAAATCTCAGAGGATAAAAGGAAAAAAGCAAAATCATCCGGCAGCGCTCTTGACCGTTTCACGGTCAATCTTATTGAGAAGGCAAGAGCAGGGTTAATAGACCCTCTTGTAGGGCGCCAGGCAGAACTGGAAAGAACTCTGCAGGTTCTTAATCGCCGGGTTAAAAACAACCCGTTATATGTTGGTGACTCCGGGGTTGGAAAAACAGCAATTGCCGAAGGACTTGCTCTGGCAATTGCCAGTAATGCTGCGCCTGAAAGATTTTTAAAAACAGAAATTTATGCTCTTGACATGGGTTCCCTTCTTGCCGGCACAAAATTCAGGGGTGATTTTGAGGCAAGGCTGAAATCTGTTATCAAAGAACTTGGCAATAAGAAGGGCGCCATTTTGTTTATTGATGAAATTCACACTGTTGTCGGAGCAGGTGCCACCAGTGGCGGTTCCATGGACGCCGCCAATATTCTTAAGCCCGTAATAGCATCGGGGGGCCTCAGGTGTGTTGGTTCTACAACTTATGAGGAATATAAGAACTATTTTGAAAAGGACAGAGCACTTGCAAGGCGTTTTCAGAAAATAGAAATTTATGAACCGACTGTTAAGGAGACTGTTGATATCCTTAAAGGACTGAAACCATATTATGAAAAACACCATGGCGTCAGCTATACGCCGGCATCGTTGAAGTCCGCTGCAGAACTTGCTGCTAAACATATTAATGACCAGTGCCTGCCTGACAAGGCGATTGACGTGCTTGATGAGGCAGGGGCCATTATCAATCTTAGGAGTGACGCAGGGGGGCGAAAAAACATTACTGCCCATGACATAGAAAAAGTGGTGGCCCGCATGGCAAAAGTTCCAGCCCAGAGTGTTTCATCCTCTGACAGGGTTGCCATACAAAACCTGGCAAAGGAGCTGACCGGTAAAGTGTTTGGGCAGGACAGCGCCATCCTCAGCCTGACAACCGCCATAAGGAGGTCAAGGGCAGGTCTTGGAATGCCTGATAAGCCCATTGGTTCTTTTCTGCTGATAGGCCCTACCGGTGTTGGAAAGACAGAGGTTGCAAGGCAGTTAGCCCAGGTTCTTGGCATACAGTTTGCCAGATTTGACATGAGTGAATACATGGAAAAGCATACAGTGGCCAGATTAATAGGTGCCCCGCCCGGTTATGTGGGATTTGAGCAGGCAGGGTTGCTCACTGATGCCATCAGGAAACACCCCTACAGTGTTCTGCTGCTTGATGAAATAGAAAAAGCGCATCCTGATATTTTCAACATCCTGCTTCAAATAATGGATTATGCAACGCTTACAGACAATAACGGGAAAAAAGCTGATTTCAGTCATGTTATTCTTCTAATGACATCAAATGCCGGTGCCCGTGAAATGTCTTCACAAAACATTGGTTTTGGAGGTACGGGAAAAGAGTATAAGGCGGACAAGGGCAAAAAGGCCATAGAAAAGCTGTTTAGTCCTGAATTCCGGAACCGTCTTGACGAGACAATAACATTCAACCCTTTATCCATTGAAATAATGGAAAGAATTGTGGAAAAATTTTTAGCAGAAATTGAAACACAGCTGTCCTCAAGGAAAATCATGATGGACCTGTCTCCCAATGCACGCAACTGGCTGGCACGCCACGGATTCAGCCCTGAATACGGGGCGAGGCCACTTGCCAGGCTTATCCAGACCGAAATTAAGGATGTGCTTTCAAATGAGATTCTTTTCGGGAAGCTGGTTAAAGGCGGCACTGTTTTTGTTGACCTGAATGTAGAAGCTGATATTAACCCCTCTGCCGACACAAAGGGAAAGCACCTTGTCTTTAAATATTCCTGAAGATAGAAACTGATTTCATGCCTGTCTATCAGCTTCCGGAGGAGCTTATTTTCCCCCCGCCTGAAGAAGCAGAGTCAAACGGGCTTCTGGCGGTGGGCGGTGACCTGAGCATTAAAAGACTTCTTCTTGCTTACCGCATGGGAATTTTTCCATGGTATACAGATGACGATACTATCCTGTGGTGGTCCCCTGATCCCCGCCTTATTTTAGAGCTGTCCGGTCTGAAAGTTTCAAAAAGCCTCAAAAGGACTATCCGAAGGGGGGTATATACTGTTACCATGGATAAAGTATTTGGCCAGGTAATACAAAAATGTGCAACTGCAAAAAGAAATCAGGATCCGGGTACATGGCTTGTGACGGATATGATAACCGCCTATACCAGACTTCACATGGCCGGGTTTGCACATTCTGTTGAAGTATGGAAGGGTGAGCAGCTCGCAGGCGGGTTGTACGGAGTTGCGATGGGCAGGTCGTTTTTCGGTGAATCAATGTTTTCAGAAAAACGGGACACATCCAAGGTTGCCCTTGTTTATCTTGTCAGTGCTTTAAAAGGATGGGGGTTTGATTTTATTGACTGTCAGATTACAACAGCCCATTTGCTGAATTTAGGAGCCATGGAAATACCAAGATCTGAATTTTTAAAACGTCTGCAGAGAACTGCTGAACTTGAAGCTCTCCGCGGCAGATGGTCCCTGCCTGAAAACCTGGAACTGTTGATTTAGCCTGTTTTTTCCTCTAATGCCTTTTTATACATTTCTGCTTCAAAGTAATAGTATGCCCCGGTGTCTGGAAAGTTGTTCTGGATTTTTTGCAACAGCTCTTCAAGATTTTCGAAACAGCCTTGGGAAAGTTCAGACTGAAACAATTCTATTAAAGCCAGTTTTTCGTTTATCTTTACTCTCTGTGAAAAATAGTGCACTATGTCCTGTAATCCAGGTTCTTTTAACATTATCTTCTTTAACAGGCGAAAAATATGCTGTGGCATATCAGTGGAAAGTATGGTCAGCCATGATTCTGTATTAAGGCCGGAAATCCAGTATGGAGGTGTATAATGTGAGTAATAGCCCTGATTAAGGCTGGTCATGAGGTCCAGAAGGGAGTGGACATCACCCATCTTAAGGGTGCAGTCTGTCCGTTTCACCCTTTGCAGTGAATGTGATATTGCATGCCTGCCTTTTCCAGAACCGGGTGGCCATGCAGCCGGCATGCCAGAGCCCTGTGGGAATAAACAGAGCAGAGATTATCAGGAGTCTGAAAACGGCAGGCAAGCTGGCCGGGATAGTCCGGGTGCTCTGGAACAATCCGGGAAACAGTATGGGCAAGCTGCTCAGGACTGCCCAGTAAATGCTTCATCAAATAACAAAATTCGATTAATGTCATGTGGGGACTTACGCAGCACGTCCCGCATGCATTACACCTTAATTTTGGCACCTGCATGTATATTTCGTTATTGAGAACATGGTAAGCTGAGGAGAATATCCCCATTTGCTGTAACCTCCCTGCACCATGGCATTGTTTTGCAAAAGTGCAATATTCAGGTAATATATTTATCGGCTATGGGGGAATATTTCTGAAGCTGCATAAAACATCATCACCTGATACAGGGCAGAGATTTTTCAGAATGCAGGACAGGCAGAGGGGCTTTCTTGCATTGCATATCCTTCTGCCGTGTTCCACCAGCAGACAGTTAAAATCAATCCAGTTTTTACGGGGAACAGTTTTCAGGAGGTCTTTTTCGATTTTATCCGGATTTTTTTCATTGCTCATGCCAAGCCGGTTTGCCAGACGCTTAACATGAGTGTCCACAGCAATGCCTTCTGCTTTTTGAAAGGCAGTTGAAAGTACGATGTTGGCGGTTTTTCTGGCAACACCCGGAAGAGTCAGCAATTCTTCCATTGTCTCCGGAACCTTTCCCTTATAATCCCCGTATATTTTTTTCGAAGCAGCAATGATGTTTTTTGCTTTATTTCTGAAAAAACCGGTTTGCCGGATTTCCTGTTCGAATTCATCCTGGCTGGCATTTGCAAAGTCGGAAACTTCTCTGTATTTTTTAAAAAGCAGCTCTGTCACCTCATTTACCTTTTTATCCGTGCACTGGGCAGAAAGAATTGTTGCCACTAAAAGCTGAAAAGGGGTTTTATGGTTCAGGGCTGTTTTAACCTGCGGATACTCTCTTTTTAAGAGTGTGACTATTTTCAGGACGTTTTTTTGATTTTTCTGCATACAGCTGAGGCCTTGTTTTTTTACAAGTTACACTTTCCTGAAAAACATCCGTCATCAGGAGCTGGAACAGTTACGGTATCCTGTTCATCGTCTTCCGGTTCTGAGCCAAAAGATAAAACCTGATTGGCTTTGCTGCCATAGCGGTATATGGTTATGCCCTTGCATTTAAGCCTGTGGGCAGCAAGGTAAATGTTTCGAACATCATCTGCAGTTGCATCATATGGAAGGTTTATGGTTTTTGAAACCGAGTTATCCGTATGTTTTTGAAAGGCAGCCTGGATGCCAAGGTGCTGCTTTGCTGCAACATCAAATGAAGTGACAAACACTTTTTTAAGGTCCTGTGGTATTTTGCTGATGTTTTGAATTGTACCGTGCTGTCTTGTCAGGGTCATAATTTCCTTTGAGTATACTCCCCGGCGCTTCAGTTCAGTTTCAAACAGAGGGTGTATTTCAAACAGTTTTGTTCCGCTCATGACATTACGGGTATAGCTGAGAGAGAAAAGCGGTTCTATGCCGCTTGAACAACCGGCAATGATACTTATTGTTCCGGTGGGAGCAATAGCATTAACTGTGGCATTGCGCACAGCTTTGTTTTTTTTGTAAAATACGGATTTTTCCATATTTGGAAAAGAGCCCCTTTTTACGGCAAGTTCCTGCGAAGCCTTAAAAGAGGTCATGTTTATAAACCTCATGAGTTTACGTGCAAGGGTTTTTGCTTTTGGCTCATTATAGGAAATTCCAAGTTTAACAAGCATATCCGCAAACCCCATAACTCCAAGACCAATCTTACGGTTTGCAAATGTTATATCCCTGATCTGGGGCAGGGGATATTTGTTTACCTCTATAACATCATCTAAAAACCTGATTCCAAGACAGATGATCTTTTCGAGCTTTTTCCAGTCTATGGTGTTGCTGCGAACCATTGAAGACAGATTTATTGAGGCCAGGTTGCAGCTTTCATAGGGCAGAAGAAGCACCTCCGAGCAGGGATTTGTCGCTGCAATTTCCCCAACCTTTGGGGTCGGATTGTGTCGGTTTATCTCATCGATAAAAATCAGACCGGGGTCTCCTGTTCTCCAGGCTGAAAAAGAGATGAGATCAAACAGAGATTTTGCTTTTATGGTACGAACCCTCTTTTTTGTCCGTGGTGCTATCAGGTCAAAGGACCCGTTTTTTTTAACAGCATCAATGAATTTGTCTGTTACAGATACAGAAAGGTTGAAGTTTGAAAAATCTCCATCCTTCAGCTTTGCCTCAACAAAGTCGAAAATATCAGGGTGGTCACAGCGCATGATACCCATGTTAGCCCCTCTCCTTTTGCCTCCCTGAACAATAACATCCGTTGTCTTATTAAAAATACTCATAAAGGAAACAGGGCCTGATGCTCTGCCTTTGGTTGTAGAAACCATATCTCCCCGGGGCCTTATGACAGAGAAATCAAAGCCTGTTCCACCTCCGGTTCTGTGAATCAGGGCTGTATGCTTTACTGTTTCGAAAATATGTTCCAGAGAATCTTCTATCGGCAGCACAAAACAGGCAGAAAGCTGACCTATGGCTGTTCCTGCATTCATGAGTGTGGGGGAATTGGGCATAAACTCAAGAGAGGTCATCATCCTGAAAAACGCCTCCTCCACATCACGGCTCTCCTGTTCAGTAGTGAAGTTAAGTTCTGCCTGGCTCACAGCTCTGGCAACTCTGTGAAACAGATCGCCGGGAGATTCCACGATGTTTTGTCTGTCATCTTTTAACAGGTAGCGTTTTCTAAGAACAAGCAGAGAGTTGATTGGAAGCTTCAGGTCATCCCTGATGCCAAACAGTGACTTGGTTTGCCTTAAATCAGAATGTTCCTTGCGGTAGAGGATGTAGTTTTTTGCAATAGCGGAAAAGCCGCCTCCAATTAAAGCGTCTTCAACAATGTCCTGGATGTTCTCAATAGTAGGGATTCTGGTTTTGAACTGCAGGGCAACCTGTTCAAGCACGGTTTTTGCAACCAACCGGGTAATCGCTGTGGCCTCTTTTTTATCTTTCAGGGTGCCAAGTGTTGCCTTAAAGAGAGCTTTTTCAATTTTTTCAGGTTCAAAAAGAGCAAAAGTGTTATCTCTTTTTCTGATTTTCCTTGGAAATTTTTTCATAATTAAATTGTATGGAAACTCCCTTTTTGCGGTTTAAAGGATGTGGAAACCTCCCGTGGATATGTTCAGTTGTTGGTAGTCGCAGACTTTAGTCTGCGTTAAGTTCACATTGATGATCCGTAATAAACTGTTGTTCACTGCAATAGAATTATAGATAAAACACAAATTGCGGTCAAGATTAAAACCAGCAGGATTGAAAGTGTTTTCTCCTTTTAATTTTTAATTGATGCTGCTGGAAAAAGTCGTCAATTGACACATGAGCATGTTTTGTGTTATTTATTGTTATCAGAACCCGGCTGATAAAGGTATTCCATAAAAAATCAGCTTTTTTAACCAATCATTCAGGGGGGTGAAAAAAACTAAAAGAGGACCAGTTTCTGCCATGATTAAAACTTCAAAAACAGCCCTGTCAGTATTAGCCATGCTGATTTTTCTCTTTTTTGCCTCTTCGTCCCATGCATCACATCCATTCCCCTTTACTTTAAAAGACCCGGAGGGTGAGCCCACTGCTCCTGACAGCACAAAACCCTACAGCCTGAAGGAAACCTGTGGAAGCAGGAGCTGCCACGACTATGAAACTGTCACCCAGGGCTTTCATTTTCAGCAGGGGCGGGATGAATATGATCCTGATTTTGCACTCAAAAATCCGGGCCATGGGTTTGTTCATTTTGACCAGTCCCCGGGCATGTTTGGCAAGTGGTCTCCCTACTTCTACCGGCAGCTGGCAAAAAAAGATAATGATAATGAAACAGAAATTGACCTTCCGGCTTTTGAATGGGTTAAAAGCTGCGGGGTCTGCCATCCAGGAGGCGGCCCCATGAAGTTTGACAGGGATGGGAACCGCTACGACGAACAGGCTTTGTTAATGGATGAGAATACTCTGGATGGTGATTATTATAACCATGTGGAAGACTGGCAAAACAGCGGATTTGTGGAGGCTGACTGTTTTATCTGTCACCTTCAGGGATATAATATACTGGCACGAAATGCTCAGGTGCAGGAAGGCAATTTCAGAGTTGCACAGGTTGCAGGTGCCGGATTAGGAGAAATAACAGATAATGATCATGTTGCATACAACAGTGCTGCAGTAAAATCACTGTCCGACAGACTGAATGCAAGGCCTGATGACGAAAACTGCAGTCAGTGCCATGCAGGGGTTCCTGAGCGCTTGTTTGCCGCCAGTGGTGAAATCCGGTCCGGCATTGCCAAGCGAGGGTTTTCATGGAATGATGACAGTAATCCTGATGTTCATAACAGGGCTGGTATTATGTGCATAGATTGTCACTCAGGCCGCTTGAAGCACCAGCTTGAAAAAGGGCATACTTCCACTTTATCAGCAAGGGATGATCTTGACAACACTATGATGAAGTGTGCTGACTGTCATTCTGAAGGGGGCTATCCCGGAGCATCCATCCCCGCCCATGCAGAACTTTCATTAATCCATCTGGAAAAAATTGACTGTGCAACATGCCACATTCCCCGTAAGAATTTCTTTGCAGTAAGGACAATGGATTTCTCCACAGGAACGGCTAACAGAAACTTTACAGGTGGAAGTCCCGAAGACACTGCAGCCATATCCGGATTTAAACCTGTCTACTTTAAATGGGAATCAGAGTCCGGGGGTGAAGAAAAAATATTTCCAGGCAATCCGATAGCCTATGTTTACTGGAATGACGGAGATGATATGAACCCGGTTTTTGCAGGGATTGTCTCCTCTGCCTTTGAATCCCTGCCTGAAGGAACAGTTAAAGATGATACCGGCAACCTCAGGCAGGAGGTTAATACTAAAGAAGAAATTGAAGCAATGGCTCTGGCATTAAAAAGACAGGGGGTAAAAGATCCAAAGCTTCTTGCTTTAAAGCCTGAAAGATGTTTTCAGCTGAGCCACAATATTGCACCTGCCTCTGAAGCACTTGTATGTACTGACTGCCATTCACCAGGGTCCTATTTTTTCTCAGGAGAAGTTATGCTGTACAGCTATGAAATTGATGAAACAGCTGCAGAGGCAGATGCCTATGACCGGTTTGTTTTAATGAAAGAGTTTACCGGCTATTCCCAGGAAAAAATAGACGAGATGGAAAACCTTGACACAACCACTTCCACCGGAATCTGTCCCCTGGTTTTTCTTTCCAAAGGCGAAAGCCGCAAAACCGGTTTGCTCAGAAAGTTCAGGGATAGAGTTATGAGCAAAACTTTATCCGGTAGAAAATATATCCGCCTTTTTTATAAACATTCACCTGAGATAACTTCAATTTTAGCTGAAAACCCCGGAATCAGAGCACAGGCTGAAGAAGTTCTTGGTCATGTAATTCCTCATGTCCGGTCTTTCCTTGAAACAGGGTCTGTTCGCCTGCCATGCGAAACAGTTGATATGATTATCGATCTTTGTGATTCAATCCGGCAAAAGGCCACGCTGGAACTCAGAAAAACAATTAAAATTCTGAAAGCTGAACTTAATAACAACTTGTCAGGTGCTGTTATTCAACCCTGCCAGCAGGAATAAAAAACCCCCGGCTCTTCAGCCAGGGGTATGATTGTTGTCTGGTGTAGGACCACAGGAATCAGTTTTATTTTGTGATTAACAGCGCCTCAATAACAGGCAGCAGTTCATCAATCCTCTTCTTAATGCTGTTTTTGAATGTCTCGTTTTTCTCAATCGCTGATACCAGCATGGGACTCAGCTTGTAATACAGTTTTATTGCTTTGCGTCCAGCTGGATTAGTGCTCAGAACATCATCCCTGAAAGATCTCAGCAGAAGAACTTCTCTGGAATCCTCTCCATAAATTGCTTCAGTCGGACAAGTGGTGGTAGTTGTAGTTGTGGTTGTAGCGTTTGGATCACACACTCCGCCAAGATGGCATTCTGTGGTCTGAAAACATGATGCACCATTTTCTGCCTCGTGTGTCTGAATGCTGAGACATGCTTCCAAATGACATTCCGTACACATGATGGCAAACACATCTCCAAGCTCACCAACGCCATTTTCATGGCAACTTGCACAGCTTACCACACCCCCCTTTTCCTCCTTCTGTGCTCCTGTGGGGTGACGGTTGTGCTCTTCCAATGGATCATCAGTTGCTCCGGGAATGGTAGTAAAATGACATTCAGCAAGGGTGCAGTTTTGAGCATCTACTTTTTCTGTAGCTTTTCCAGAATCTGCAAACATGAAAGAAACAGATAAACATATGACAGCAGAAACCATTAATGTAAAAAACTTCTTCAACTTTAAACCTCCTTTTCCATGAAAATGTTAATAAAAATTAGGATTACTCCACCGGTTTTTAAATTTAGCATGCCATCTTTTTCTTGTCAAGCAAGAGCATACAGGGTGTGTAATCAAAATGATTTTCAAAGTCGTCTATTCTGGCCCGGGGGTTTTACCAAAGTTCCAGGAAGGACTTTTTCGGGGCCATACTTATCAGATAAAAAATCAAGGGCTCTGTTCAGCTCCCTTTTTTTAGTTGAAACTGCATCCTGGTCAAAAAGGGACAGCTGCTTTGCTCTGTTTTGAGATTCAAACAGGCAGACAGATATTCCCAGGAGCCTTATTGCCTTTATACCTGTATCTGATTTTTTCAACAGGGCACTGCTGTTCCTGAATATTTCTCCACCATCGTCAATAGCTTTCATCAATGTCACAGAACGTGTAATCCTGGTAAAATCGTTATACTTTACTTTCAAAGAGATGGTTCTGGCCTTAAGTCCTTTTTTGCGCAGCCTTTGCGCAACTTTCATTGCAAGAGAAAGAAGCTCTTTTTCTGCTGTTTCAATATCAAGAATATCTTCCATGAAAGTTTCTTCATGCCCAATGGATTTTGCCTTTATAACCGGTACAACATTTCGCCTGTCTACTCCATTTGAAAGAAGGTGCAGGTGAACTCCATGTTTGCCGAACTTCCTTCTTAAAATTTCAGCGGGAAGACGGCTCAGGTCCCCTATTGTCCTGACACTCAGAAGAGCAAGATATTCCCGGGTTTTGTTTCCTACTCCCCATAACAGATTTATGGGCAGGGGTTCAAGGAACTGCCTTACCTGTTCCGGAGAAACAACTGTAAGACCATCCGGCTTTCCAAGATCAGATGCTATTTTTGCAACAAACTTGGAGGGTGCAACTCCAGCTGAAGCAGTAAGTCCTGTTTCAGCCCTGATTAAATTTTTTATGTTTAACGCTATCTTTTCAGGATCTCCAAACAGGCGTGTGGAATCAGTTACATCAAGAAATGCTTCATCTATTGAAAGAGGTTCAACCAGTGGAGTGAACCGATGAAAAATCTCAAAAATTTGTCTGGAAATCTCCCTGTATCTATCCATCCTGACCGGTAAAAAAACTCCGTCTGGACAGAGACGCTTTGCAACTGCAATGGGCTGGGCTGAATGAACCCCAAAAAAGCGGGCAGTGTAAGATGCTGCAGAAACAACACCACGCTGAACCCTGCCGCCCACAATGACAGGCTTGCCCTTTAATGAAGGATTATCTAAAACTTCCACAGAAGCATAAAATGCATCCATGTCAAGATGTATAATATTCCCGGGTTTTTTCCTGCTTTCCATTGTAATGTTATTCATCATTTTAGCATGAACAATTCGGGTTAAGCCTGTCAAGCTGCAATAGATTTCTTTTGCAATATACATGTTTATAATATTTGTCAACAGGTAGTTACGAAAACCACACACTTAGAAAGACTTGGGGTTATTACATGCAGGTTTCATTCAACGTGGGTATCCCTGAACTGATGGAGTGCTTTAATCACAGTACTCAGAGGCAGACACAGATTTATCTTTGCACCCAGCCTGAAGAAATTAAGAGCGTGTATGCCAACCAGTTGTAGGTGTAAAAGTTTGATTCTAAGTTTTAAAATTTACTATTATCATTCTTACTCTTAATACTTGCCGGATTTAACTTGTGGCACGTACTCTAGACTCTTGCAGGAGTTAAGGTTACAGTGGCTGAACGGAAAGTCCTGATTCAGGTTAAAATCTGATCAATAATTTTCTGTAGGAGCGCCTTCAGGCGCGATATTACGCAGCAACAGGTCTGTTTTTCGCGGCTAAAGCCGGCTCCTACATACGCCGCGCTAACAAAAAACAGGGTTTCC
>JAJRXD010000055.1 GCA_024276465.1 Deltaproteobacteria bacterium | reverse complement strand
TGTCGTGTCAACAATATAAAGTCGCATGTCATTGCGAGCTTAGCGAAGCAATCTTGTGCTTTTTGCCAAAAAGATTGCCGCGGCCTTCGGCCTCGCAATGACTATCTTTGTTGCGCCGTTACAGGTTTGACACAACAGTAGCCGCAAACTTTAGTTTGCGCCTTTGAGCCCATGCAGTCTCAATATGTTACGCCCCGTAAGCGGGACAGATAGCCTTCTCACTCATAATTGTAACACAGTCTGTACTGTCAGGGTTTCAAGCCGGGAGCTTTTCCAGGCTGAAAGTCCCTGCACGCTTCAATTTCCTCCGACATTTTCTGCCTCTGTTCAGGTGTCAGTATCAGGGCTACTGCAAGTCTTGAGTTCAGCCTGATGAATGCAATCCGGGATTTCAGTTCAACAATTTCTGCAATTTTTGCAGCAACTTCAGCCTGGTCTATCTCTTCCCCTGATAATGCCTTGTATAATTCACTTGCTCCTAACTGAGCTGCTAAGGGTTCGATCTGAGCACATGTATCGTCTTTGATCTTTTCAAGCGCTGCCTGCTGATCATCTGTCAGATCAAGATTTTGCATGGCCATCCCCATGCACCTGGGGTCTGGCCTGTGCTGAGAAAAATCACAGGGGTGGGGTCCAAATGCCAGAGCAAAACCTGACATGCACAGGGATATGCCTGCTATAACAGTCAGTAGAAAATTAGTTCTTTTTAACATAGTCATTACTCCTTTCTCTGTTTGTGTATTTAGTGGGTGGTCGACCGTTACATATAAAGACATCTATAACCGGGAAAAGGTTACAAAAAATTTCTTCCATTCATCGCAGGCCAAAACCCCGGCTACCAGAAAGCATTTAACCCGGAATTTGCAGTCCCGTCGAAATCGGGACTGAGGGACAAAAACCCTTGCTGCAACCCCTGCCGCAAAATCCGGGTTAAATCTGTTTTGCTGGTATTACAACTATCTTCCTGTGAAAAATCAAGAAATACCTTGACACACATCTTTGTTATTAGTGATAATTTTTATAAAAAGCTTAACCTGCGCTCAAACGCACCGAAGAATACTTAAAACTTGCACAAATGGAGGTGTTTAATAATGGAACAGAAACTGCTTGATTATAACTTTGTTCATCATTCCCCAACTTCAGAACAGATACAAAAATATGATACTATCCGAAGCAAATTTAAAGAGGTGGCAAAACTGATAGTTAAAACCTGCCCTGAAAGCAGGGAAAAAACAGAAGCCATGATTAATCTTGAACAGGCTATGTTCTGGGCAAATGCATCTGTCGCAAGGGCAGAAAAGGAATAAGCATGTACGAAACAAAAGATTATTCATACAAAATTTTTATGGACGGCGTGAAACAACGCAACCCCGGAGAAACAGAATTTCATCAGGCTGTCAGTGAAGTAGTTAAAACATTAATCCCTTTTGTTAACCAGGACCCAAGATACAAAGAGGCCAGGATACTGGAACGATTAACAGAACCCGACCGTATCATTGTCTTCCGGGTATGCTGGGAGGATGATCAGGGCAATGTGCGGGTCAACCGGGGTTACAGAGTTCAGTTCAACAATGCAATTGGACCCTATAAGGGCGGGCTTCGTTTCCATCCCTCGGTTAATTTAAGCATCCTGAAATTTTTAGGCTTCGAACAAACTTTTAAAAACAGCCTTACCACCCTGCCAATGGGTGCCGGAAAAGGAGGTGCCAATTTTAACCCCAAAGGAAAATCCGACCGGGAAGTAATGAGATTCTGCCAGTCTTACATGACTGAACTCTCAAAACATATTGGGGAAGATACTGATGTTCCGGCAGGAGATATCGGGGTTGGCCCCAGAGAGGTAGGTTTTTTGCTTGGCCAGTACAAGCGCCTTAAAAACAGTTTTACCGGAGCTTTAACAGGCAAAGCCCTTGAGTCAGGCGGAAGCCTGATTCGTAAAGAGGCAACAGGTTACGGGTGTGTCTATTTCATGGAAGAGATGCTGAATCACACAGGTGACTCCATAAAGGGGAAATCCTGCATTGTTTAAGGTTCCGGCAATGTCGCACAATATGCTGCTGAAAAAATACTGTTCCTCGGTGGTAAAGTTCTCACAATGTCAGATTCCTCAGGGTTTATCCATGATCCGGATGGGATCAATGAAGAAAAACTCTCTTTTATAATGGACCTGAAAAACAGAAAACGCGCGCGAATTTTTGAATATGCAGAAAAATATAAATGTGACTTTTATAAAGATCAAAGACCATGGGGTATTCCATGTGATTTAGCATTCCCCTGTGCCACTCAAAATGAAATTGACAAAACAGCTGCAGAAATATTACTGAAAAACAACTGCATGGGAATTGCTGAAGGTGCAAACATGCCCACCCGGACAGATGCTGTTGAGCTGATTCAGAAGGCAAAAAAGCTGTTTGCTCCTGGAAAAGCCTCAAACGCAGGAGGTGTTGCGGTTTCCGGGCTGGAGATGACCCAGAACCGGATACGCATGAACTGGTCACGGGAAAAACTCGAAAGAAACCTGAAAGAAATTATCAGAAAAATTCATGATCAGTGTTTGAAGCATGGTCAGGAAAAAGGCTATATCAATTACGTAAAGGGGGCAAACATAGGGGGATTTGTTAAAGTATCAGAGGCAATGCTGGATTATGGTTTGATTTAGCCCGCTAAACAGGTTCGGGCAACAGGAAAAACAGCAGTTTTAAAAAAAGATAAATTATAATCGCAATCATCATTCCTGTAAAAACCCCCTTGAAAAATCTGGTTTTTTGTACACTTGATTTTTTCATGAATATCTTTTTATGGATTTTAATAAAATCTTTTCATCGTTTAAGAAAGCCTTTCACAAGCACCCTCTTTATGCTTTTCTTACAGTTTCCATATTCATCCATCTTGCTGTTTTAATATCAGTACCCCTGAGTAATACAGGCAAAAACACAGACCGTAAAGAGATCTTTGATGTTGACCTGATACAGGAATCACCCCCTGACCAGAACCATACACCAGTAAATCCTGCAGTAATGTCAACACCTCACGAACACATTACACAAACAAAAGAAGATAAAGGCACTGAAAAACCGATTCAGCCTGATTATTCCGACACAATAAAAGCAAAAGAGGCAACAGTATCACTTTATCCTGACAACAAAGAAATCTCAAAATATTCATCATATCTTGAGCATCTGAGATCTGAAATCAATTCTGCATGGCAATACCCTGCGTTTGCAAAAGAGCATGGCCTTGGTGGTAATCTTACCCTCTGTTTTTCAATAGATAAAAAGGGCAGGCTTCTTGATGTAATGATTACAGATCCTTCAAAGCATCCAGCACTTAACAGTGAAGCAGTCAACGCAATACGCGAAGCAGCTCCGTTTAATCCGTTCCCGGAAAAATATTCCATTTCAAAGCTTAATGTGGTGGCAACATTTACCTATCAGTTTTCAGGATATTAGTTGGCAACAATATCCGGGCTTACTACTGTCAGATGAGGGTCTGCCAGCGTAAATGATCAAATCAATACGGGTAGAATATGAAAAAACACAATGACAACACCCCTAATATCCACAGATCCCTGAGTCTGAAAAATCTGTCTATCATCGGGGGATTTTTTTGCTGATCCTGCATGCTGGATTGTTTGCAAAGAAACAGTAGTACACTGCGTGCAGACAACAACATACTGCCTGCTTATTATTGCTCAGCCCTGCTGCCACCTATGCATAAATAGCTTCATGTGCCCATTCTATGGATCTGTAGAAAAAACCGGGCAGGTCCTTTTCTTCAATATTAAGCCCCTGTGCGCATTCGGTTGTTTTCTCCCAGTTACCTTTTTCATAAAACAAGGCCAGGTTGTATACCTCATGGAAAGTATTCTGTTCACCGGTAAGTGCACATGTAATATCCTCTGATATGGGAAGCTCTGATAATATTTCTTCTAAAGGTCTGTCAATCAATGCATCCAGGACAGAGAACAGTCCCATCATAAAAAAATCAGATTCACGGCTTTCCTGGCCAATTCTGGGAGCTATAAATTCACAAAACTTTGCTCTGATAAGAGCGACTGTGATTAATTCCTCTGTCTTATCAAAGCCAATAGCTGTCAAGGCTAAAATGTTGATCCATTTTTTTACTTCTCCAATCCCAAGCAGCACCAGAGCATGTTTAATGGATTCTACCTTAACACTGTGGCTGAAAAATACTGAATTTATAAATCTTAAAAGTTTATATGAAAGGGAAACATCACGTTTAACAACTTTTTCAATCTTTTCAAAATCTGCATCCGGATTGTTAACTTCCTGAATTATCCTGATATAATTGAGCTTGTTTGCAGGGATGTCCCTTCCTGAAACAATGGTGGGTTTGCTGAAAAAATATCCCTGAAAATAAGTATATCCCAGGTCAAGTGCTTCCTGGAACTGTTCATTGGTTTCGACTTTTTCAGCTAAAAATTTTACATCTTTGTTGTTTACACGGCTGAAAATTAATCTTCTATCGTCAGAGTTTGTTAACGAAAAATCAATCTTGATAATATCAGCCAGTTTGAGTATGTGTTCATATTTTTCATGAAATACAAAATCATCCAGCACAATCAGATAACCTGACTGTTTCAGCCCCCTGCACGCATCAACAACTTCATCATCCGGCTCTACACTCTCCAGAATTTCAATCCCCAGCTTGCTGCCTGGTATGGACAATGGCGCTGCACTCAAAAGATGTTTTCTTGTAAAATTAACAAAAGCCCTTTTGCCCTTGGTCACTTTATCAAGGCCAATCACTAAAAAACTGTTTGCAACAACCTTTTTTGTTGCATAATCCCCATCTATCTTACTATCAAAAAAATTATCAATTCCTGAACGAAAAAGCAATTCATAACCTAACAGGTTCATCCTGACATCAAATATTGGCTGCCTTGCAACAAAAACTTCCATTGGGATATTTAAACCTTTACCTTTAAGGTGTAAATTTTTTATTTTATAGGATATTTTTATAATATTTACAATATTTTTTTACAAATACTTGATGGCTTCGTAAAAAGTCCAACTTCGGCGTTGCGCGGCATCCTTTCCCGACATTAATCGGGATACAGTAAGTACGCCTCATTCCTGGAGGATTTGCGCGCCTTGAATTTGAAGCTTTTTACTTTGCCATCGAATTTTCACTTTTTACAACTTTATCATACTTAATGAGCATCAAAACCTGATGACTCAAATTCAGGAGTGTTCCCCGAAAATTGCAGGACAGATTGAAAATCCTTAAT
>JAJRXD010000054.1 GCA_024276465.1 Deltaproteobacteria bacterium | reverse complement strand
TTCTTACTTTTCATTTGACAAAAAGACAATTATATTTTATAAAGAAAAATTAATTAGTATCCTATCTAATTGTACACTAACAAACAACGCGGGAGACTGTACAATGAAAATCATATGCAGAAACCTTTTCATTGTTTTATTAACCCTGGTTATAGCGTTCTTTACACTTCAAAAAGCCTCTGTATCTGCTGATGAAGCAAAAGCCGACAATTCGACTTCCAGTATTTTGCTTTCCATCGAAGACAACACAATAAGTGTCTCCCTGCAAAGTGTCCTGCTCCTGTCACTCAAAAACAACCTTGACATACACTTTGCCAGCTTGCAGCCTGAAATTGCAAACACGGAAATTGATCGTGAAAAATCTGCTTATGACACCCTTTTCTCCTCACAATTGTCAAAATACTATGAAAACAAACAGGTTGGCAACACACTTATGGGTAGCAGCTCGTCCCCGGAAATATACCAGGAAAAATTTGATTTTAATGCTTCCCTCCAGAAAAAATTTACATCCGGAACAAAGGCTGAATTAAAACTGCAGCACCAGAAATTTCAGAGCGACCTTCCCTTCCTTGGTTTAAAGCCGCAATACAGCGGGGATCTGGTCCTGTCAATTACCCAGCCGCTTCTAAGAGATTTTGGGATTAAAATTGGAAAAAGTCTCATAAAAATTGCATCTCTTAATTACGAGGTCTCGGAAAATGAGTTTAAAAAACAGGTCATGGACATTCTGTATCAAATTGAATCCTATTACTGGGATCTTAATTTCCGGATAGAAGACCTTAAGAGCAAAGAGAAAGCCCTTAAACTTGCGGATGACCTTTTGAGGGAGTTCAAGATAAGAATTGAAGCTGGAACCCTGGCACCAATTGAAATATATCAGGCTAAGGCTGAAGTAGCTCTCAGAACAGAGGATGTAATCATTGCCCAGTCCAGGGTAAAAAAAGCAGAAGACAACCTGAAAGCTGCCCTGAACCTTTATGAAGATGACAAGTACTGGAACACGGTTATTGTTCCAACTGACAGCCCATACACCGAAAAGAACGTCCCTGATCTTAATGAAAGCATTAAAACTGCCCTTGAAAACAGGCCCGACTTCAAACAGGCAAAATTAAACCTGAAAGCTTCAAACATACAGGTTAAATATTCCAAAAATCAGACTCTGCCACGCATCGACCTGTTTGGCACTCTTGGCACATACGGCCTTGCAGGACGCCCCCAGGCTACAAGCAGCATTTTCGGCGGAAGCTTTTTTCAAGAAGATCTTCGCAAACCCCCTGGGACGGTAACTGGGATGATGTGTATAACAGCATGGCAGATGGTGATTTTTACAGTTACACAATCGGCATTAAAATAGAGTTTCCCATTGAAAACAGGCTTGCAAAAAGCCAGTATTCAAAGGCCAGGGTTAAAGTTGCACAATCCCTTACAAGTCTGAAAAACAGGGAAAACATCATTATAAACGAGGTACGGGATGCTGTTCGCCTGGTCAGAACGACCAGTAAAGTAATTGATACTGCCATTGCATCCCGCAGGCTTGCTGAAGAAAAACTTAAGGCTGAAGAAAAAAAATACAGGGTGGGAATGTCCACAACACATGACCTTCTGGAATTCCAGGATGACCTGGCAAAGGCTGAAAGCACTCTTGCTTTTGCGCAGTCAGAGCACAGCAAATCTCTTGCAAATCTTTCACGTATCATGGGAGTCCTTTTAGAAAACAAGGGCCTGACTTTATAACTTTATTAACTTAATAAATCTTCCTGAAGCTATGCCAACTTATAGAATTATAAATGATTTAATAGGTAAAATTCACAGAGCCATGCGGAATTTCTTTGAATCCCAGATGAAAAAATACAACATCACACCCCCTCAATTTGAAGTCCTGTTAACGCTATGGAACGAAGATGGTCTTTTTTTAACTGAATTAGGCAGAAGGCTTTCCAGAGATGGTCCAACCATTACAGGAATAATTGACAGGATGGAAAAAAAGAATTTGCTGAAAAGGAAAAGAAGCAAGCGGGACAGAAGAGTTATTGAAGTATATTTAACTCAGAATGCATTGAAAATGAAAGAAAATCTTATGAAAATGCAAAAAAAAGCCAGCCGTGAAATAACTCGAAATGTTTCAGATAATGACATAAAACATCTTGAAAATCTTCTTTCCATGATCCTGACAAATATAGAAGATAAGCTGTTAACAAAGGCACCCTGATTACTCCCATGAACTTGAAAATAACCGCCCCCAACAAGTCAGTCATATATTGTTTCCTGTTGCTTCTGGCAACATCCGGTTGCAAAGACAATCAAAACACTATTTCTACATCTGACAAACCGACAGACAAAACATTCCCTGTTGAAATTACAAAGCCGTTTTATGAAGAAGTCTCACACACTCTCGAAGCTGTAGGGAGCTTTTTCCCTGAAAATGAGATTACAATTGGGGCCAAAGTTGCGGGTACGATAAAGATACTCTATGCTGACGAAGGATCTATTGTAAAAAAAGGCGGGATGTTAATGGAAATAGATGATGAAAAATTTCGTCTTGAAGCAGAAGAGACAAATGCCATGTTAAAAGAGGCTGTTGCCAAACTTAAAAATGCCCGGGCAACATTTAACAGGATTAACAGACTTTACCAGGACGGGATCATCGGACGGGATGAATTTGACGATGCTGAAACCCAGGTATCCCTTAATCAGTCAGTTGTTGAGGAATTGTCGGCAAGACTTAATCTGTCTAAAAAATCAGTCAGAGACACCAAGGTTCTTTCACCGCTTGACGGCGTTGTAAGCGAAAGAATTGTATCAGCAGGGGAATATGTTAAAGTAGCAGCTCAACTCATGAAAGTTGTTGATTTAACCCCTCTTAAACTGGTCTTCAACCTCCCTGAAAAAGATATTGCTGCTGTCAGGCAGGGACTGAAGGTTAATATCACCACCCGCGCCTATCCCGGTGAAACTTTTAATGGGAAAATATATTTTATTAATCCCAAAGCTGATGCTAATACCCGCACAATTGAAGTTAAGGCGTGGGTTGACAACAGCGACTACAAACTTAAGCCCGGTTTCTTTGTTAATGTGACTGTTTTTACCGGCGCAAAAAAAGCTTTTCTGCTACCTGAAAGTGCTGTTGTGGTCAGAAAAGGCAGTTTTGTTGCAATGGCTGTTGAGAACAACAGAATCAAATACAAAAAAGTTACTCCTGGTATTCGTTTTGACGGTAAAGTTGAAATACTGCATGGCATTTCTGCCGATGATTACATTGTTGTTTATGGACGAAGTGAAATTTCCGAGGGAACTCCTGTAAAAGTCATAAATGCATCTGACACATAATATTAAACTGATATTTTTGATTAAAACCATCAAGTGATACTGCCTGACTTATCCATTAAAAGACCTGTTTTTGCCACAATGATGATAGCAGCCCTTATACTTTTCGGGCTCATCAGTCGCTGGCGAATGGGAATAGCCCGCTATCCTAATGTTGACTTTCCAATTGTCAGCATTACTACCACTCTGTCCGGGTCAAGTCCGGAGGTTAGTGAAACCGAACTTACAGACCCTATTGAAGAAGCGATAAGTTCTGTTGAGGGTATCAAGCATATCTCCTCTTCAAGTTCTCAGGGAATGTCACGCGTAACAGTTGAGTTTGATCTTGAACAAAACATTGACATTGCAGCTCAGGACATCCGTGACAAAATATCCCTTGCAAACCGCTATCTTCCCAAAAACACTGATCCGCCTGTTATAAGTAAAGTTGACATTGCAGCGCATCCTATCATCTGGATTTCAGTTAGCGGAAATTTTCCCAGAAAATATTTAGGACTTGTTTCTGATGAACTGTTCAAACCACGATTTGAAACACTTCGCGGTGTCGGAGGTATTGTCATTGGAGGATTTCAGGAACGTGAAATGCGCATATGGCTTGATGCAAGAAAGATGGAGGCATACCACATTACATCAGATGATGTTGAGGCGGCAATCCTGAATAAAAACGTCGAGCTGCCCGGCGGAAGGATAGAAAGCCCCACGCGTGAACTGACAGTAAAAACAATGGGGGAGCTTAAAAGCGCTGATGATTTCAACAAGCTGATCATATCCTACCTCAATGGTTCTACCATACGATTACAGGATATTGGTTTTGCTGAAGACGGTGTTGAAGACAAGCGATCAGTGGGTCGTTTTCAGGGAATAAACTCTATCGGGTTAGGCATAATAGCGCGCTCAGGAGCAAACCAGGTCGATGTCTGCAACCGCGTAAAAGATACCATGCGCAAACTCCGGAAGATTTCTCCCTCCGGAGTGAATCTCGATGTGGCATTCGATTCATCCGAGTTCATTGAAAAGTCAATTTCTGATGTCCAGTTTGATCTTTTTTTTGGAGGGATTCTTGCAGCAATTGTTGTGTTTATCTTTTTGCGCAGCATTCGCAGCACCATCATAGTTGCTCTGGCCATTCCAACTTCAATTGCCGGCACATTCAGTGTAATGCATGCACTGGGATTTACAATGAACACCATGACCATGCTTGCCCTGAGCTTGTGCGTTGGCCTGGTTATTGATGACGCCATAGTGGTCATTGAAAATATTTTCAGGCATGGAGAGATGGGCAAAGACCCTGTTGTTTCTGCAAGGGAGGGAACAAATGAAATCGCTTTTGCTGCAACTGCTGCAACACTGTCAATTGTAGCTGTGTTTATTCCAGTTGCTTTCATAAGCGGCTTAATAGGGAGGTTTTATTTTCAGTTCGGGGTTACTGTCTCTGCAGCAGTACTCATATCACTTTTTGTGGCATTAACCCTTACACCCATGCTCTGCTCCCGTTTCTTAAAGGTGAGTAAAAAGCATGGCAGACTCTATGGGTCCCTGGAAAATACATTTCTTTATATTGAAAAGCTGTACAAAAACTCACTCTCCTGGTGTCTTAACCATCGCCCATCTGTAATTGCTGCTGCACTGATAGTTTTTATTTTAAGTCTGGGGTTTTTTAAAGTTTTAGGGCTGGAACTTATTCAAAAAGAAAACAGGGATGACTTTGTTGCAAGAATTGAGTGTACAGTGGGAACATCGCTTGATCTTGCTGATAAGAAACTTGCCCACTGTGAAAAAATTATCCAGAAACTGCCTGAAGTGAAAAGCCTTTTTGCCCTGATTGGTGCAGGCGGACCCAGATCAACAACCAATAAAGGTTTCCTGTTTGTCCAGCTCAAGGATTCAGGAAAACGCAACCGTACCCAGATTGAAATAATGGCATATCTCAGGAAAGCACTGAACAACATCCCGGGAATAGTTGCCTATGTTGAAGACATTAATGCACTTGGCGGCGGAATGGGTGGCAGAAACGCACCACTCCAGTTTAAAATAAAAGGGCCAGAGCTTTCCCGTCTTTCAAAAATATCTCAAAACACCATTGATAAATTAAGATCAGTGCCTGGTATTGTTGGTGTCGGTTCCGACATGGAACTGACAAAACCTGAAATAAGGGTTAAGATCGACCGGGATAAGGCAGCAGATTTAGGTATAGACATAAGAACAGTGGCTCTGACTATTAACACCCTGATTGGAGGAAGGGAAATTGGAGAATTCAAAGAGGGGGGCAAAAGCTATGATGTACGGGTACGGCTTATTCCTGAACAGCGCAAAACACTTACTGACATAAACAGGCTTCTGGTAAAAAGCAGGAATGGAAACTTGATCCGCTTAAGCAATATAGTTAATGTCAGCGAGGACGTCGGACCGGATATAATAAATCGCTTCGACCGCATGAGAAGCATTACAATCTATGCAGACCTTGAAAGAGGTAAAACCCTTGGCGAAGCAATGGATGACACAAAAAAAATCATATCTGAAACAGTACCGCATGATTATTCTGTTGAATTCTCAGGCCAGGCAGGAACCATGACTGAAACAAAAAACTCATTTATTTTTGCATTTTTTCTCACTATTCTTATCACCTACATGGTTCTTGCCTCCCAGTTTGAAAGTTTTATACATCCATTTACTGTTATGCTTGCTCTCCCTTTGAGCATCATTGGGGCATTGAGCGCTCTGTTTCTGACTGGTAATACAATAAATATAATGAGTCTTATCGGGATGCTTATGCTGGTCGGGCTCGTGGTAAAAAATTCAATCCTTCTTGTAGACTATACTAATACACTGCGAAACAGGGGAATGAAAATACGGCAGGCAGTACTTCAGGCAGGTCCTGTGAGGCTGAGGCCCATACTTATGACAGCAATATCAACCATTGCCGGTGTTTTCCCGGTTGCCATGGGACTTGGAGCAGGTGGTGAAACCAGAGCGCCGATGGCACTGGCAGTTATCGGAGGACTTGCAACCTCGACCATTCTTACACTCTTTGTTGTACCTGTAACTTACACACTTTTCGACGACCTTTTTAATAAGTTCAGAGGGGAATCACAACAATAATAGCGGATTTTGCATCAGGCTTCGCAGCAAGGCGGAGAAAACCGCAGCGAAACGCTCAGTTGGAGCGATTCTGCAACACAGGCATATCAATAGATATGTTGAGGAGTAAAATCCTTAACCCGAACCATTCATCAACCCCGCAACAGCCGCTCCTTTACCTGCTCCTCTGAAACACCTTTAACAAGGAGGACCTTGCTCCTGGAAGCCATTCCCCGGACAATACTAACCCTGGACTTTGGAACTCCTAACACTTTAGCCATAGCTCTGCAGCACTCGGCATTTGCCTGACCATCAACAGGTGGCTTTGTTAATTTAATTTTAAGGGAGTTGTCATGTATACCCATAATTTTACATCGAGATGACCCTGGCAGGACTGAGATATTAATTTCTATCCCTTTTTTTGTAGGATAAATAACTCCTTTACACACTGCAATTATTCTGTTTCACTTTCTAACAATTTCTGGTGGGTTTCAATAAGTGCTTTAAGAGATGTCTGGAATTGAATTTTTCTTTGTGTTAATGTGTTTATTTCCGTCTGAAGCTTGATTTTTTCATGCTGCATGGCATCTTCATAACCTGATTTTGCACGCTGAAGCTCATCCTTAATCCTGTCAGCCTCAGCCCTGGCATCATTAATAACCTTCTGGGCCTCATTCTCTGCTCTGCCCTTCATCACACCCATGTCCTCGTTAATTGAAGCACTCTTGTGACGTGCTTCTTCAACAATTTTTTCAGCCTCATTTTTTGCACAAGAAATCGTTTTTTCTGCCTCTTCAGCAGCGCTTTTCTTTACGTCATCAGCCATTTTCTGTACAGTGACAAGCGCGGCATGAATATTCTCCTCCTTTTTTTTATACATCTCAAGGCTATTCCTCAGAACAGAAACTTCCTCCTGTATTTTTGTATTTTCATATGTCAGCCTTTCCAGCTCCTTTGCAACAACCTCAAGGAAAGAGTCCACATCCTGCACATCATATCCTCTGAACCTGACAGAAAATTTCTGTTGCAGAATATCAACCGCCCTGATTGAGACACCATTGGGTTCTGTCCCATCTTCCCGCAATAAATAACTGTTTTCTTCCATAGTTAACTCAGCCTCAATGCTATTTCCTGTATTGTCTTAACAACAAAATTATCCAGAAAAATTATTATAACAAACACTATTATGGGCGAAAAATCAATACCTGTAACCGGAAGTGGTATGGTCCTGCGAATCTGATACAGCACGGGCTCTGTTACCTGATACAGGAATTTGACTATGGGGTTATACGGATCCGGATTAACCCAGGAAAGTATTGCCCTGGCAACAATAACCCACATATATATATTTAAGACATAATGAAGTATTATTGCTATTGCAGTTAATAAATTGGCTATGATAAACATGTGACCTCCCGGTTCCTGTCAAGGATAATTTTCAGCCCTTTTAAAGTTAAATATTCATCAACTTCATCTATTGCCTTTGCATGCAAGGCAACAACTGAAGCAAGTCCGCCGGTTGCCAGCACAAAAGTCTCTGTTTTAACCTCATCTTTCATTTTTTCAACAATACCTTCAACCATACTGACATACCCGTAAACAATGCCTGCCTGCATGCTTTCTATAGTGTTTCGTGCAACGAGATGGTCAGGACAGACAAAATCAACCCTGGGAAGCTTTGAAGCCTTTTGAAAAAGAGCCTCAGCTGATATGATAATACCAGGAGCAATTGCACCACCGATATACTCACCTCCTGGATTAATATAGTCAAATGTTGTTGCAGTGCCAAAATCTATTACAATCAGGCTTCTTCTGTACTTCTCAAACGCTGCAACTGAATTGACAATTCTGTCAGCGCCAACCTCCATTGGGTTTTCATAGCATATTTTCATTCCCATATCAATTTCAGGACCGATAAACAACGGGTCTTTTCCAAATTTTTTTCTACAGAGATGTTCCAGGGTTGTCACCATGGGGGGTACAACGCAGGATATAACAATGTCCTTTATTGAGTCAAAGGAAATATTATTTGACTGAAAAAGACTCTGCATGATAATTCCATACTCGTCAGTCGTCCGGTACTGCTCTGTCATGACCCTCCAGTCAACGATAAGCTTCTCTCCCTCAAATACCCCTATTACAATATGTGTGTTTCCAACATCTATTGCTAAAATCATAATAATCTTTCCTGCGGTCTGCATACTCTGCTGTGCCGCCAAATATAACCTGAACAGTTATTTTTCAGGTTCTGTGATCATGCTTATATCAACAGCCCTGGATGAATGAGTAAGAGCGCCTGCTGAAATATACTCAACACCCGTAGAGGCAACCTCTTCGATGGATTCAATCGTTATATTCCCTGAGACCTCAAGGGGGACCCTCCCGCTGACAATTTTTACAGCCTGTCTGATCTCTTCAATGGTCATATTATCAAGCATCACCATATCAGGTTTTAAATCTATTACTTCCCTCAACTCTTCAATGCCCCTGACCTCTACCTCAACGTTAACAAGGGGACTCCTGGTTCTTTTTGCTTTTTCAACAGCAGCCCTGACACTGCCGGCACATGCGGCAATATGATTTTCTTTGATCAGCACAGCATCAAAAAGACCCATACGGTGGTTAGTGCCTCCTCCCAGACGAACCGCTTCCTTTTCCATAACTCTCCATCCTGGAGTTGTCTTCCTTGTGTCAAGCAGTACTGATTTATACTTTTTTATTTTTTGCAGGAAACAGTGGGTCAACGTGGCAATACCTGACAGGCGCTGAAGAAAATTTAACGCTGTGCGCTCACCGGAAAGCAGCGTGTTATACGGCCCCTTTAATTCAGCAATTGCCTCACCCTTCTGGATAACAGTACCCTCATTTTCAAGAAACACAAACTCTATCTCAGAACTCAGGAACTGAAAGGCTTTAACAAACGGGGTGATGCCTGCAACAACCAGCATTTCCCCTGCCATAACTTTTGAATGCCCGCGCAACAGTGGGTCCACGAGATATGACGTTGTTATGTCACCACTGCCAATATCCTCAATAAGAGCAATTTTTACAATTTCGTCAACTGCAGGGCAAATGCAGCTTTTCCTGATCATGCACAAAGCTTTTCTATCCTTTCAATGTTCTGTCTCAGTTTCCCCTCTTTCTCCCTGAACCTGGCTGCCTTGTCTTTTTCTTTGATGACAATTGCTTCGGGGGCCCGATTTAAGAAATCTTCATTTGTAAGCTTTCTGGTTACAAACTCCATATCCTTTAAAACTTTTTTCAATTCTTTTTCCAGCCTCTTTTTCTCCTCTTTAAAATCCATAATACCCTCAAGGGATAAAAATATTTCAATTTTATCAACAACAGCTGTTGCTGTTGTCTTTGAACCTGAAAACTCCCGGTGTACTGAAACGGTTTCAAGTCCGGCAAGCGTGCAAATCATGTCACAATGCGTAATTAAACAGCTGGCAATTTCTTCATCAAGGCAAAGCAGATCAACATTAGGCCGGCTTGCAGGAAGAATATTCATTTCGCTCCTGAGATTTCTGACCCCTGTTACCACCTGAATAATGTAATTCATGCCGGTTTCTGCGTCAAAGTCAATTTCCTGCTGGTTAGTTTCAGGAAAGGGGGTAATAACAATACTTTCTCCACTCCCGGGCAATTTTTGCCATATTTCCTCAGTTACAAAAGGCATAACAGGGTGCAGCAGCTCAACAGCAGTCTTTAACACCTTTACCATAACATGCTGAGTTACAGCACGTGATTGTATATCATTATTCTTATACAGGAAAGGTTTTGCCATTTCAAGATACCAGTCGCAGAATTCATGCCATATGAACTGGTAGAGATTATGGGCAGTTTCATTGAATTTATATTCATCAATGCTTTCCTGGACCGTCTGAGTCAGCCTGTTCAGCCTGCTTATGATCCATCTGTCTTTCAGCTGTAAATCTGCCCTGTCAGGACAACAATCCACGTAACCATCTAAATTCATCAATACAAAACGGGATGCATTCCATATTTTATTAACAAAATGTCGATAACCCTCAATCCTGTCCTCTGAAAGCCGAACATCTCTACCCTGTGCAGCCATTGCCATCAGGGTAAATCGAAAGCTGTCAGCCCCGAATCTGTCTATCACTTCAACAGGGTCAACAACATTGCCCTTTGACTTGCTCATTTTCTGACCTTGAGAATCCCTGACTAATGCGTGAATATACACATCCTTAAAGGGAACATCACCCATGAACTTAATTCCAGCCATCATCATCCTGGCTACCCAGAAAAAAAGAATGTCAAAACCGGTAACGAGACACGATGTTGGATAAAACAGCTTTAATTCACTTGTTTTTTCAGGCCAGCCAAGGGTAGAAAAAGGCCACAGAGCGGAACTGAACCAGGTATCAAGAACATCACTCTCCTGTTCAAGCGCTGATCGCCCGCAGTGTGAACATAATTCAGGGATGTCAGCTTCTACGGTAATTTCACCACACTCTTTACAGTACCATGCAGGGATTCTGTGCCCCCACCATATCTGCCTTGAAATACACCAGTCCCGTATATTGTTCATCCATTCAAAATAGGTTTTTTGCCAGTTTTTGGGAATAATTCTTGTTTTACCGGTTTCAACTGCTTCAATCGCTTTTTCTGCAAGAGGTTTAACATCCACAAACCATTGCAGAGAAAGGTTTGGTTCTACAATATTCCTGCACCTGTAGCAGTGGCCAACAGCATGGCGATGTGGTTCGATCTTTAACAGCAGGCTTTCTTTTTCCAGATCCCCGACCACACGTTTTCTGGCCTCAAAACGGTCAAGACCAGTGTAACTACCAGCATCAGCGGTCATTGTCCCGTCCTCTCCGATCACCTTAATAAGTTCAAGGTTATACTTTTGCCCCAACTCAAAATCATTCGGATCATGAGCAGGTGTTATTTTCAGAGCGCCTGTTCCAAATTCAATATCAACATACTCATCAGCTATTACAGGAATTCTTCTTTTCATGAGCGGCAAAATCACCTCTCTACCAGCCCAGCCCTGATGACGGCTGTCATCAGGGTTGACAGCTACGGCAGCATCACCCAGCATGGTCTCAGGTCTTGTTGTTGCAACAATAAGATAGCTGTTTCCGTCAGGGGCAGGGTATTTAATGTAATAAAGGTTGCCCTGAATTTCATCATGTTCAACCTCAAGGTCAGAAAGAGCAGTGTGGCATCTCGGACACCAGTTTGTAAGCTTATTACCCCTGTAAATCAGTCCCTCCCTGTACAGATTTACAAACACCTCACGCACAGCTCTTGAACAGCCTTCATCCATTGTGAAACGTTCTCTGTCCCAGTCACACGAGACCCCAAGTTTCATAAGCTGTTTTTTTATGGTACCGCCAAATTCCTCTTTCCATTCCCAGACCCTTTCTATAAACCCCTCCCTGCCAAGATCAAACCGGGTCTTTTGTTCAGAATCAAGCTGACGTTCTACAACATTCTGTGTTGCAATCCCGGCATGATCCATTCCGAACTGCCAGAGCGTTTTAAAACCTTTCATCCTTTTGTAACGGATAAGTACATCCTGAAGCATATTGTTAAGGGCATGTCCCATATGAAGGGAACCGGTTACATTGGGCGGTGGAATGACAATACAGTATGCTTCACCGGTTCTGTTAATATCTGCTTTAAAATAACCTTTTTCAAGCCATTGGCTGTACCACTTCTGTTCAAACTTGTGTGGGTCATATACCTTTTCTAATGTACTCTCGCTCATTATAAAAACCTTTTCCTGTAATTTAGATCATCAAGCCCTCAGTGTGAAAACTGATTTTACACATGTAATAACCTGTTGTCCAACAATTGTAATAAGCATATATAAAATCCAGATTAAAATCAAATTCTATATGTTTCAAATAGATTGAATAACTGCCATGTTTCTTGACTCTGCTGCTGACTAAATGTTATGATGTTTTGGAAAAAGATAACTGTTAAATTTACAGCTTTTTAATCTGTGACACGACACTATGCTTAGATTCATTAAAAATCTTATTGCCCTTGTTTCAGCTAAACCCGTAAAAGCTGGAAAGGCAGCCCAACAAAATGAAACAATTGATCTTATCCTCAATCGCCGTAGCTGCCGTTCTTTTAACAGTGAAGAGATCAGCCGCGAAGATCAGCAGGTTATACTTGAAGCCGGCCGATTTGCTCCAAGCACAGTAAATTTGCAAACATGGAGCTTTATAACATTTACCAAAACTCAGTGGCATGATGTCTTCAGCCGCCCCATCCCTTTCAGAGCATCCTTCGCTGTTGTAATCTGCGCAGACACATACAGGCTGAAAGATGTTTTGCCAGGCTTTAATGGCACCCCTTTTGTAAATCTTTCCTTTGCTATCTTTAATGCCGGTCTTGCCGCAATGAACATGACAATTGCCGCAGAAGCACTTGGAATAAACAGCGTAATGCTTTCGGAAACCGGCAAAACAGGTCTTCTTGATTTTACATATGTTAAAGAAAAGTTGAACCTGCCGGACGGAGTTTTACCTGTCACAACCCTTGTCCTTGGAAAATCAGGTTCAAAACTGCCGGTAATTCCACCTCGCCATCCTCTTTCCTGCCTTGTGATGGAAAAATCATATAACAAATCAGCTGCCACTGACTTAAAAGACTGGTTTCACCAGATGTTTATTGGATTTAAACTAACTCACCCTCTTTCAAACCTGAACAAGCAAATTGAAATGTATAAAAAAAAGATGATTTCTGTTGAATCGGATTTAAAAAAATATTTTTTTTAACAAAATGAATCTGATCATCTGTCATCCTGAACATTCTTTAGCTGAATCATTGCCCGGCAACGTGCAAAAAGTCGTTAAGAATGAATATCCTTTTGTTCTTGACAGACTTGACATAGAAAAAGTATTCTTATAGAGGATTACAGTAAAGATCCTGGCCCAGAAGACCCGGTTTTTAGATTAAACAAATCCTGTAAGCTCAATGCTTATGATAAATTGCTTTCAGCAAATCAACAGAAGATGGAGGAAACATTTATGAAAATCAAGAGAGGCTTAATATGCTTTTTGACAGTTTTTTTATTTTCAGCACCTGTTTTTGGGATAAATCAATTATCTAAAGAATATTATCCAAGCGGTGAATTAATGGCAGAATGGAATTACAGGGACAATGTATTAGATGGTTTAAGCAAGGAATATTACAAAAACGGCAAATTAAAAACCGAGATAAACTACAAAAACGATAAGCTGAATGGTGTAACAAAGCATTACAGCGAAAACGGAATCTTAATAAAAGAGGAAAACTTCAAGGATGATAAGCCCTATGGTATAACAAAGGCTTATGACATAAACGGTAAAATAAAAACTGAGTGGAACTATAAAAATGGCATTTTAGATGGTCTGACCAGGGAATACTATGATAACGGCAAATTAAAAACCGAGTGGAATTATGTGAACGGTGTACTGGATGGAACAACAAAGGAATACTTCAATAACGGTAAAGTCAAGTCTGAATGGCATTATGTGAATGGCAAGCGAAACGGTATCAGCAAATTATACTACGAAAACGGTCAATTAAAGTCAGAAGGCAGCTTTAAAAACAATGTGCCTGACGGCAAAATACGACAGTATTTTAAAAACGGAATATTATTATATGAGGGAACCTACAAAAACGGCAAAAAGGACGGGGAGGCCAGGCAATACCATGAAAATGGTAAGATCAGGTACATTGTAACATTTGATAATGGAAAAAAGATTAAAGGTAAAATATTTGACGAGAAGGGTAATCTTTTAGCTGATGAATCAATCCCCTAAGGGCCTGATTGCAAGACATAATTAATATGCCTTCATTCAAGATTTGTCCAAAATGCAATCACAGCTGGGAAACAAGAGATGATCTACTGAACGATCCTTCAGTAGTCATGCTTGGATTCATGCCCAGCTTTGAAAAATACAGCAAAGGTTCTTTTCTGTTCAATCATGTTTTGCCTGACAGGCAATGTGGCAGTACATTTGCAGTGTTTGTCATCTGTTTTGAGGACTTGTGTGACAGCCCTGTGCATGATGACCTGAAATTCGGAAGTAAAGAATGCGAGGGCCACTGTGTCAGATTAGAGGACTTGCAGCAATGTGATGCTGCATGCAGCAATGCGGATGTCCGTAAAATCATGCATAAAATTTTACTGAAGCTTAAAAACCAGCCCGAAAAACCAATTTTCACAAAGCCGGGCTGACATTTACAAAACATTAAGCCTGTAACTGACCTTAAAAAGATTATCTGATACAAAACTCGATATCTTTGACATGGATGCCTCCATGAAATATTCCCAGATTGATAGCCGCTTCTTTTCCGGATAGACAACATCAGGCTCACCCTCAATTCCAGCCATTTCAGATGCAGCCTTAATAGCGTCCTGTAAATTTCCAAGTTCATCAATCAGGCCTGACATTTTTGCCTGCTCCCCGGAAAATAATCGCCCATCCGCTATTCCCACAACCTTTTCACGTGGAAGTTCTCTGCCAAGTGCTATAGCATCAATAAACTGCCCCTGGATGTTATCAATGACACCCTGCAGCAGGATCCTGTCAGCCTCTGTCATTTTACGCGTTGGTGAAAGAATGTCTTTATACTCTCCACTTTTTATAACAACACTTTTCATCCCAATCTTGTTTAAAAGTTCCTCTACATTTGAAAACTCAATAATGACCCCTATGCTGCCTGTTATTGTACCTGGATTTGCAAACACTTTATGTGCAGCACATGCTATGTAATAACCACCGGAGGCTGCAACAGAGCCCATTGAAACAACAACTATTTTTTTCTCTCTTAACTTTATGACTTCTTCATATATCTCCTGTGATGGACAAACTCCACCTCCAGGTGAGTCTATTCTTAAAACAACAGCCTTTACCCTTTCACTATTCTTATATTGAATAAGTTTTTCTATAACAGGTCTTGATTTTACAATTACACCTTCAATATCAAGCACGACTATTTTATCTCCACCGCCTACACCCAGATCATCCAGGAAACCAGTCCTTGCAAGGCCCATCATGCATAAAATAAAAAAAATGCCTGAAATGAATATAATGCCAAACCCCGTTAAAAAAGGATGTTTTCTCATAATATACAGTTCCTCAAAAAAGAAAAAGGAAGGGGACTGACAATTCACCTTCCTTTTTCCAGATAATGCGCATTAATCAGTCTAATTTTCCCTGTCTGATTCTTCAGTTTTTAAAGAAGAGTCACCTGACTCTTCAGAAGCCGGATCATCATCGTTCGATGAGACCGGATCAGCTTTCTCTGTTTTCTCTTCCTCAACAACATCTTCAATAGCAGATGTTGTCTGCTCATCTGAAGATTTCTCTTCTGAATCATTCTCAGCCGGCTTGCTGCCTGCAGGTGGTGGTGTGGCTGATTCATTTGCTGACAAATCTTTAACAACATCTCCAATAGTCGCTGTTGACTGCTCATTCTGATCTGAAAAATATTGCTTAACCTCCTGCTCTTCCTTCACCTGTGCTAACTCTCTTAAGCTGAGGCCGATTTTTCTGTTGCGCTTATCAAGGCTGATAATGAGAACTTCAAGGTCTCCACCTACTTTGACAGAGTCTTTAAGGCTCTTTACCTTATCTTCATTAATTTCCGAAACATGTACAAGCCCTTCCACTCCTTCTTCAATTTCAAGGAAAATACCAAAATCCGTAACATTTGTTACAACACCCTTGACAACCTGCCCCCGCCTGTATTTGACAGGAACCTCTTCCCATGGATCAGTCTCAAGCTGTTTAATGCCCAGGGAGAATCGTTCATTCTCTTTGTCAATGCTGATAACTACGGCTTTCACCATGTCGCCCTTTTTGTAAAGCTCAGCTGGATGCTTGATTTTCTGAATCCAGGAAATATCCGAAATATGCACAAGTCCATCAATCCCCTCATCCAGGCCGATAAATATTCCGAAATCAGTAATGTTTTTAATTTTGCCTTCAACCACTGTTCCTACCGGGTATCTTTCCTCTATTACAGACCATGGATTAGGTTCAAGCTGCTTGATGCCAAGGGAAATTCTTTTCCTCGGGACATCCATGTCAAGCACTACCGCTTCTATAATGTCTCCCATTGAAATCAATTGTGAAGGATGTTTAACTTTCTTTGTCCAGGACATTTCAGAAACATGTATGAGGCCTTCTACACCTTCCTCTAATTCAATAAATGCTCCATAGTTTGTAATATTAACCACTTTCCCGTTTACTTTGGTGCCAGCCGGATATTTCTGTTCCACAATTTCCCATGGATTTGTTTTCAGCTGTTTATACCCAAGCGCCACCCTTTGCTTTTCCTGATCGTAATTTAAAATTATTACATTCGTTTTTTGCCCAATCGTGAAAAAATCACCGGGTGAAGTAATGCGACCCCATGAAATATCAGTTACATGCAAAAGTCCGTCCACTCCACCTAAATCTATAAAAACCCCGTAGTCAGTAATATTCTTAACAATACCCTCAACTGTTTCACCCTCCTTAATCTTTTTCAGGGTGTCTTCTCTCATGCTTTCTCTGTTCTTTTCTAAAATAGCCCTTCTTGACAGAACAATGTTTCCCCGTTTTTTACTCAGTTTCAAAATCTTAAACTGAAATGTTTCCCCTATAAGCTTATCAAGGTCCCTGATAGGGTGAAGATCAATTTGAGAACCTGGCAGAAAGGCCTTAAGGCCAATGTCTACGGAGAGTCCACCTTTAATCCTGGTAATTATTTTCCCTTCAATAGTTCCATCATCCTCAAAAATTGCACTCACCTTATCCCAGACCCGCATCTTATCAGCTTTTTCTTTTGAAAGAATCATCATTCCATTTTCATTTTCCCAGCCCTCGATAAACACATCAACTTCATCGCCCTCCTTAACCACCACCTGATTATCAACGCCTAAAAATTCATGAACAGGGATCTGGCCCTCTGACTTATATCCCACATCAACTACAACATAGTCACCTGTTATCTGAAGAACCTTTCCCCTGGTAACCTCCTCGATCTGCATCTTTTTTCTTGACAGGCTCTCCTCTAACAATTTCTCAAAGCTTTCCTCATCACTTTCAGCGGGCATTGGCTCCGGAATCTCACTTGTTTCCTGATTTGTTTTAATCGTTTCTTCCATTAATAGGTTTTCCTTTCTGCTTTTTTTTATGTCAATGAAGAGGCCATAAGCTCGATTTCACTGGAAATTTTGCTCAGGACATCTTCAATTGTCATTCCTGTTGTATCGATAATTACAGCATCAGCAGCAGGCCTGAGTGGCGATAATTCTCTGCTGGAATCAGCCCTGTCTCTTCTCTGAACATCTCGAAATATATCAGCATATACCACTTTTAAATTTTTTTCAACAAGTTCTTTGTATCTTCTTTTTGCTCTTTCCTCTAATGTTGCATTCAAAAAAAACTTAAATCGTGCATTTGGGAAAATAACTGTTCCTGCATCCCTGCCATCAACAACAATTTTACCATTGGCTCCTGCATTCCTCTGAAGTTCAACCAGTGCCTGCCTGACGGATTTTACAGCAGAAATTCCGGAAGCAAGCATGTCTATTTCAGGAGTTCTGATTTTTTCAGTTATATCTTCTTCGTTCAAAAAAACCTTTTGTCCGTCACTTCCCTGTTTAAAGGAAATATCAATCTCAGAGCACAGTTCACGAAGTGCATCTTCATCTTCCGGATTAAGATTTTTTCGGGAGGCAGCTAAAGCTACAGCTCTGTACATGGCACCTGTATCCAGATAAACAAAGGCTTTTTCCCTTGCCAGAAGTTTCCCTGTTGTGCTTTTGCCTGAGCCGGAAGGCCCATCAATGGTGATAATATTATCACTGTTTTGATTCTGCAGCAGTTTCATATTCCAAGTCTTGTATCTCTTGAAGTTTTAAACAGCTCTTCAATCATTTTCCCGTCATTCCTTGTAATTGCGTCTTTGAGTCTGGAAAGAGAATTTTCAAAAAAATCAATTGAATGTAAAATATTTTCCCTGTTCTGCAAAGCAATATCCCTCCACATAACCGGGTCGCTTGCAGCAATTCTTGTAAAATCCTTAAATCCACCTGCAGAAAACTGAAGGATATTTTCCTCAAAGTCTTTCATGTCAACCATTGCGTTTACAAGGGAAAAAGCAACCATGTGGGGTAAATGGCTTACTGCTGCAAAAATTCTGTCGTGAGTGCTGGCATCCATACATATTACGCGTGCCCCTGTCATCTTCCAGAACAGCTCAAGCTTATTGAGCACCTCGCTGTCCGAATTTTCAGTTGGGGTTAATACAAAAATCCTGTTTTCAAAGAGATCGGCGATTGCAGATTCAAACCCTGAATTCTCGGTACCGGCAATTGGATGCCCACCAATAAAAAAGCGGTTTTCAGGCATACATGTTTCAACCGTATTAACAATCTCTTCCTTTACACTTCCAACATCAGTCACAGTCACTCCAGGTTTGAGAAAGGGAATCAACCCTCCTGCTATCCGCGAAACAGTCCTTACAGGGGTCCCGATCACGACTAAATCTGCATCTTCAAGCCCTTTTTTAAAGCTGACATGAAATTCGTCAACAAGACCCATTTCGCAGGCCTTTTTCATCCTTTCAAAGCTGCGGCCGTAACCAATAATTTTATCAGCCATATTCCTTTTTTTTATGGCCATGGCAAGGGACCCCCCTATAAGGCCAAGGCCGACAATTGCAACATGTTTAAAGATCTTTTCCAAATCTGCAAGTTCCTGTATTATAAAGCTAAAGCATCCTGGATTGAGCGATTCTGAAAGAATATGATTTCACAAACATCACCCACCTCTTTTCCCCCTTGCCAAAGAGGACTCTTACACTTACTGTCTTTATCTGAAAACAGCACGGTTCGGGTTCATATTACAGTCCTGCAATGGTTTTATCCAGGATCTCAACAAACCTCCTGTTCTCTTCTGGAAGTCCTATCGTTACCCTTATGTAATCAGGCATATCAAAATCAGACAGACTGCGAACTAAAACACCTTCTTTCATAAGATCTTCACAGATAGTTTCAGCTTTGGGACCCAGCCGGATAAATATAAAATTTGCCTGTGTGGGAACATGAAAAAGATTCATCCTTTGAAGCTGAGCATACATGTAATCAATACCATCACAATTGTTTTTAATCGTCCTCTGCAAATGTCCTTTATCGTCAAGAGCTGCAAGAGCTGCCCTCTGGGCAATGACACTGGCATTAAATGGCTCACGAATACGCTCCATATAGCTGACAAGATCAGGCGGTGCTGCTGCATACCCTATTCTGACACCTGCAAGGCCGAATGCTTTTGAAAAAGTCTTCAGGATTATTATATTTCTTCCGTGTCTTGCAGACTCCATCGAGTCGGGATAATTGCTGCTGGTAACATATTCGGAATAAGCTTCATCCAGCACCAGGATAACATCCTCAGGAATGGATTCAATAAACATTTCCAGCAGGTCCCTGTCAACAATTGTTCCGGTTGGATTGTTCGGATTGCTGATAAAAATAATCTTTGTTTTGCTTGAAATTTTTTCCGCCATTCTTTCCAGATCAAAGGAATAATCTTTGAGAGGAATTTCTTCCACCCTGCCCCCCATCACACGTCCCATAATGCCATAGAGAAGAAATGTCGGCTTTGCAGTGAGTATTTCTTCTCCCGGCTGAAGAAATGTCATTATTATAAACTGAACCAGTTCATTTGAACCATTACCAAGAATTATATGTTCGGGGGAAACTCCGTGTTGTTCTGCAAGCCTGTTCTTCAGATAATACGCACTGTTATCAGGATAAAGATTGATATCAGCAGCAGCCCCGGCAACTGCTTTTACAGCCATTGGAGACGGGCCAAGGCAGTTTTCATTTGAGTTAAGCTTCACAATTTTTTCAATTCCATACTTGCGCTTAACTTCTTCAATCGGCCAGCCAGGGGGATAAAGTTTTGAATTTTTAATATGCTCCGGTACAAGATTTTTCATGATTATTTATAGTTTCCCCTGGGATATGAACCAAGAACCTTTATAAACTGAGAAGAAGTTGAAACACCATCAATTGCAGCACTTACATTCTCATCCTCTATGTGCCCTTCAATGTCTATAAAAAAGATATATTCCCATGGTTTTTTTCTGAATGGCCTTGATTCAATTTTGGTAAGATTGATCTTATTTTTTCCAAAGGGTTCCAGCATTGCATGCAGTGCGCCTACACCGTCCTTTATTGAAAACATCAAAGAAGTTTTATCATTTCCTGTGCGTCCGGGAGATTTGCTGCCTATCACCCAAAACCTTGTAAAATTTTGAGCATTATCTTCAATTTTCAGCCTGCATACAGGCAGGCTGTAAATCTTTCCGGCAAATTCACTTGCAATAGCAGCACTTTTCGGTTCGACTTTCGCCATTTTTGCTGCCATAGCAGTGCTGAATGTTTCCTTTATTTCAGCATGAGGCATGTTCCTGCTCAGCCAGTTATAACACTGGGCAAGTGCCTGAGGATGGGAATAAACAATTTTTATTTCTTCAAGTTTCTCCGCCTCCGACAAAAGGCACTGGGACACCTCAAGCATTACCTCAGCACATATCTGCAGAGGTGATTCAACAAACATGTCCAGGGTTAAATTAATAACACCTTCTGTAGAATTCTCTATGGGAACTACCCCGTAATCAGCTCTGCCCCTTTCGACCTCATCAAAAATGTCAGGAACACTGCTGGTATGAAGACAACACACTGATTCTCCAAACTGCTGAATTGCTGCAATGTGAGAAAAAGTAGCCTCAGGGCCCAGGCATGCAATGTTTAAAGACTTTTCAAGAGATAAGGAGGCAGAAATAATCTCCCTGAATATCGGACGAATTGCTCTTGAAGGAAACGGGCCATTGTTGTTGCCGGCAAGACGTTTGTAAATAGCCTCTTCCCTTTCAAGCACGTGAAACCTGCCCTTTTCCCTTTTTTTAATTTTCCCGACCTCCAATACATAACCAGCCCTCTTGTTGAGAAGTTCAAGAAACTGGTTGTCAATCTTGTCAATTTTTTCCCTTAGTGATCGCAGATGCTCTTCTTTGTCAGTCATTTTTCTCCTGAACTGTCTGTTTGTGATTAAAAATTGATAAAACAGGGTACAAATTTTACCGCTATATGAGATGTTGTAAATAAACTGGTAATATACTTTTCTTTAATCTTTAATTTGTATATACTTATCTTGAATACTAAGATAAATCAATCCTTTTTTATTATGCGATTAGCTTTCCTGGCAGATGTGCACAGCAATCTTGAGGCTTTTTCCTCTGTTAAAAAATCCCTGCGCTGTGAAGGTGTAGATAAGGTAATTTTTACAGGGGATATTGTGGGGTATGCCGCAAACCCGAATGAATGCATTGAGATGCTGAAAGAAATATCAGATGAGTTTATTGCCGGAAACCATGACTGGGCAGCAGCAGGCAAAACTGACACAAGCAATTATAACCCCTCAGCAAAAGAGGCCATAGAATGGACCCGGAACGAGCTTTCGGAACAAAACAGGTCTTTTCTTTCCTCACTGCCTTTGAACAAAGAGATTAAACACTGCATCTGCACCCATGCATCAGTCACTAATCCTGAAAAATGGAATTATATTGTAACTGTCAGTGATGCAGCTGATAATTTCAAAGCATTCTCCCATGATCTCTGTTTCATTGGGCACACCCACTGCCCTGCTGTTTTTGTGAGGGCAAATACAGGAAAAACATTTTCTTTAGAACCTCAGAACACTAAAATCAAGGCTGGTTTCAGATATATTATAAATACAGGCAGCATTGGCCAGCCAAGGGACGGCATCCCCCTTGCAAGCTATGGAATATATGATATGAGAAAGAATGAATACAGGCTCATCAGGGTCCAGTATGATGTCGCCCGGGCTCAAAAAAAAATTATTGCTGCCGGCCTCCCGGAGTATTCAGCTACCCGGCTTGAGCATGGCAAATGAGTGACTCAGGGTACTACTATACTGAACAGCCTTTCCTTATTGCCGAACAGAAACCTTTTTCTCAAAACCGTTATCTTTATGGTATCGCCCTGTTTTTTGTCAAGAAGTGCTATATGGACATCATCAACATCCCTGATCTCCATGTTATCAATATACATAAGTCTGTCTTTTTTTTTCAGACCAGCCTTCCAGGCAAGGCTGCCTTTTTTGACCATATTGATCCTTACCATGCCTTCGCTTTTATCAATTATAATACCTAAAACAGGGGCACGCAGTGGGGAACGAGACTCAGGAAAAAGCACAAAGTCCGCAATCCCTGTAATGGGACTTCCTGCCTTTACATTTACAAGCGTAACATACTTTTTTCCGTTCAGCCTGTACAGTCTTTTAGGAATACCCGAACCATAGGCAATATGGCCTGAACCGGCAATTACAACCATCTGATATCCGGGGTTTCCAACAAGGAATTCATTAACAGAATGGGCCATGGTCTCATCCCAGAGTACCTGGGCCTGATAAAAATTATTAAAATCCATACCCATTCCTGCCCCATGCAGGGAAAAAACCTCTTTCAAGCTTTGTCTGTACTTTTCATCAGACAGGTCCATGTCATCAGGAATGCTCTTTCGTTCATCCGCGGTCAGGGCGTCAATTCCGCCTCTTGAAACTTTTTTAATTATTTCCTGCTTCTGATTCAGGGCTACAATGCTAATGCCCTTTGCACGCGCATAATCAATAATTTCCCTGTAAAGATGATAGTTATATTTCCACCTTTTAAAATACTCTGATTCCTTTAGAAATTTCTTCTCTGTTATATGCCCGGCAATGTAATTATCGAGGGAGCTCTGGAATGGAGTCTGAAACATTTCCATGCCAATGGCAAACCTGCATCCGTTCTCATGGAGGCTTCTTATTATATGAAGCTGTACCATGTGGTCCTCATACATTGTATGCCCCTCCCCCACATAGATTACGGGTACATCAACAATACTGCTGATTATATCATCAAGACTCTGCATCTTCTCCGGCTTTACACCCATTACAGGGCTGTACAGAGAACAGCGGATCCCACGATCAGACCCGGCAGTCTCCTTAAGGACAACCCTTCCATCCTGAAACCTGACTGTTGAATACCTGCCGTAATGAAATATCTTTCTTTTCAAAACAGGCATCAGCTGCCCCGGGCTGCCCTTTGCAATCACAACAACCCTCGCGCTGTTCAAGGGATTCTTTCGAACAGTCAGGGTAACCCCTGTGTCATTGTCAGAAGCAATAGTCCTGTATTTTTTACCAAAGAGCCTGTTTACAACCGGTCCGTCCTGAGCAAGGAAAAGAATGGAGGAAGATTTAATTACCTTATCACTCACATCGGATTCTTTTACAACATTGAATCCCTTAACCTTCAGGCCATGGGACAGGCTGCCATATGCTTCCCCTTTACCGTCCGGCACAGCAACCAAACGGTTATCATCACCAAGAAGACCTGAAACAACCGGAGGAATTTCATCTTCAGATAACTCTCTCATCAGGTCATAATCAGCGTCAATTATTAACTCAAGGGGCATACCCCCCCTGTCTACAGAAATTTCAAAAAACTCTTTTTCCTTTTTTGCAGCAAGAAGGAAATTGAACTCTCCCTTGTCCGTAACCACCCTTACAGGGAGATTAAATTGCCAGGGACCTGATTTCTGTATTAACTGAAACGATACAAAAGGAACACCTTTAAGCATTATTGACCTTGCATCTTTAACTGATATGCAAAGGCTGCCTTTTACCGTAAGCCACTGTTTAAAAAACCATTCGAGGTCTTTTCCAGCGGTCTTCTGAAAAGCTTCCATAATGTCATCCCATGAAGCCTGCTTGAATTTCATACCCCCCACCAGTGTTTTTAAAGCGCTGTAAAAATTTTCATCTCCAACCTGTTTTTTCAGCATATGAAAAACCATTGCACCCTTACCGTATCCTATTGCCTTTGTAGCAAAATCTTTTCGTCCCATGAACCGGCAAAGGGGAATCTCATTATCCCTGTTCACATAGTTACTGTAATCCAGAAGAAGTTTTTTTCTGTGCTTCCAGCCCCTGCCCTTCTGATCGTCATAAAAATGGTCAGCAAGGTATGATGTCAGACCTTCAACCCAGTTGCCTTTTTCGTAATCTGCAAAAACATAGTTGCCAAACCACTGGTGGAGCACCTCATGCCCAAGAGAGGTGCTGACTATGAAAGGAAGGCGAACAACCGTTCGTCCAAGCAGAGTAAAAGTGGGCATTGAATAACCGGTGGGAAGAAAATTTTCAACAATGGAAAATCTCTTGTACGGATACCTGCCAAAAAGCTCACCATACATCATGATATACTTTTTTGTATGCTCCATGTAGGTTTTTATGAGCCCGGCATCCTCGCGGAAAAAATATGCAAAAATTTCTATTCCTTCAAAAGTCTCTTTTTCCACTGTGTAATGCGCTGCCACAAGGTTTATCCCGTCAAGAGGATGGGGAAAGCTGAAACTATACTGCGTTCCTGAAGAAGTCCCTGCTACAGTCACCTCTTCAGCCTCAGAGACAGCCTGAAACCCGTCAGGCAGCAGTGCTTTAAGCCTGTAATGGGCAAGTCCCTCAATTGATGGATACCACATGCCGGTTAAAAATATTCCTTCGGCACTTACTATGCCGCCAGAGACAACACCCGAATTTTTAAAATCAGTTTCTGCCCTGTTAAAAGTTCCTTCATAAATTATTTCAACTCTTCCTTCAGCCTGAAATTCATCTTCCGGAGGCTCAACCGCATTACCGTTCATCATGATGGATGTAACAGAAAGGCCGTCAACATGCACCGCAAGCTCTGCGCCATCAGGCAGCATGATTTCAGCCCTGCCCTTCAACAGGCTCTTCTCAATGTCAAAAGAAACATTAAGCTTATACTGCGGGAGCTGTGCTGGTTCAGCTGAAGCTGAACCAGCCAGTAAAATCATAAAGAATACAACAAAAACAGATTTTCTCATTAGATATCTCTCCAAGTAATTTCATGAAGCTGTCAGTATTTAACTTCCTTTAAAAACAATCCCTTTGCCGGTGCAGTTACACCTGCAAAACACCTGTCTCTTTTTTCCAGAATTTCCCTGAACTCACGGCAGGTTATCTTCCCCCTGCCAACATCAACAAGCGTTCCTGTAATATTTCTTACCATGCGCTTTAAAAATGAATTTGCCTGTATTTCAAATATCAGCATATGCCTGCGTATCCTTCTAAATCGAACACCTTTTACTTCCCGTTCCGGATTGACCTCCTCCTTATCCGCACCCTGGAAAGAAGAAAAATCATGTGTCCCTGTGAGGGCATGAGCAGCATCCCTCATTGCATCAATATCAAGCGGCTTAATTACATGCCATGAGTACCTGCAGTAAAAAGGGGAGATCACGGGGGAATTCCAGATAAAGTACCAGTAGATCCTGCTCTGTGCGCTGAAGCGTGAATGAAAGCAAGGACCAACGTGTTCAGCCTTTATAACAGAGATATCCTGCGGCAACAGACTGTTCAGACCTTTTAAAAGGGATTTTAAATCCATATCTGTGTCAGCCGCAAAATGGGCAACCTGGCCCAAAGCATGAACCCCTGCATCTGTTCTGCCGGAACCGTGAAGCTTTACTGAACTGTTCAATATCTGTGACAGCAGATCCTGGACAGTCTGCTGCACAGTTCTGTCTCTGCTTTGCGTCTGCCACCCGTGATACAGTGTTCCGTCAAACTGAATTGTCAGCTTTATATTCCTTTTTTTTTACCGTTGACCATATTTTTCATTAATGCTAATTTAACATAAATTTTTTTATTTCAGGAGGACTAAATTTTGAACAGATTAAAAATAGGGATTCCAAAGGGAAGTCTTGAAAAAGCTACCATAGAACTTTTTAAAAAATCAGGATGGAGAATTATAACAAGTTCCCGCAGCTATTTCCCTAAAATTGACGATGAAGAGCTTTCCTGTTCTCTTGTCAGGGCACAGGAAATGCCACGATTTGTGGAAAACGGTACCCTTGATCTTGCTCTGACCGGCAGGGACTGGATTCTTGAAAACGGATCAGACGTCGTTGTTGTTGACGATCTTGTCTATTCCAAGGCAACTGCCAGGCCCGCCCGGTGGGTTCTTGTAGTAAAGGATGACTCTCCCATAAAAAAACTTGAAGACCTGCAGGGCAAAAAAATATACACTGAACTTGTCTCTTTTACAAAGAAATATTTCAGTGACAGAAATATTGATGTTTATGTTGAATTTTCATGGGGAGCAACTGAGGGGAAAGTCGTTGAAGGTCTTGCCGATGCCATTGTAGAGGTCACTGAAACAGGAAGCACAATCAAAGCCCACGGCCTTAAAATAATTCATGAACTTCTTGAAACAAACACACAGCTTATTGCCAGCAAAAAAGCATGGCAGGACCCCTGGAAAAAAAAGAAGATTGAACAGATTTCACTTCTTTTACAGGGTGCACTGAGAGCAAATGGCATGGTGGGACTGAAGATGAACGTGCCTGAGAATAAACTTGATAACATCATTAAGGTGCTCCCTAGCCTGACTGCGCCCACTATTTCAAACCTTTACCAGAAAGAATGGTTTTCCATTGAAACTATTATCTCTGAATCAAAGGTGAGAGAGCTTGTACCACTGCTGATGGAACAGGGGGCAGAAGGAATAATTGAGTATTCTCTAAATAAAATCATATAATAACCCTGAACCGGGGCTCGAAGATCCTGCAGCGAACCACGACAACCGATATCCTGGCCGTGACACACAAAATGGAAAAACTTTCATGGGTAGAAATTTCAAAAAGCGCCCTTCAGAACAATATCATACAGTTTCGAAATATTATCACAGCTCATACAATTCTCTGCCCATGCATAAAAGCTAATGCCTATGGCCACGGGCTTGTGGAAACAGCCGGGATTTTTCTAAACTCAGGTGCAGACTGGCTTTCTGTTAACGCACTTTATGAAGCAAAAAGTCTCAGGCAGCATGGAATCAACTGCCCTGTTTATATCCTGGGTTATGTACCGCTTAAAGACATAGCTGAAGCAATTGATCTTGACTGCACGCTTGTTGTCTATGACTATGATACAATAAACATGATAGGTGAGACAGCAAAACATTCCAGCAGGACAGTCAGGGTGCATGTCAAGGTGGAAACAGGCACGAACAGGCAGGGAATAGAACCGGATAAACTGCTGAATTTTGTACAGTATATAAAAAAATTTAAAAACATCGGGGTTGAAGGACTTTCAACTCATTTTGCCAATATCGAGGGCACCACTGACCATTCCCATGCTGAGCTTCAACTCCGGCGCTTTAACAAAGCCTCTGCAGAGCTTGAAGCCTCAGGCCTTCACATTCCTCTTAAGCACTGCGCAAATTCTGCTGCTGCAATCATCTTTCCTGAAACCCGTTTTCAGATGATAAGGCCGGGCATATCATGTTATGGAATGTGGCCGTCAAACGAAACACGTGAATATTATACTGAAAAAATACAGGGCAACTTCCATCTTACCCCTGCCTTTACATGGAAGACAAAGATCACACAAATTAAAACAGTACCAAAAGGTGAGTACATTGGATACGGCTGCACGTACAAAACCACTCATAACACTCGCCTTGCTGTTCTGCCTGTCGGCTATTATGACGGCTATGACAGGGGTATATCAGGTGGACATGTTCTTGTTCACGGGGAAAAAGCCCCAATAAGAGGCAGAATCTGTATGAACATAATTATGGTTGAGATAACTGATATTCCTGAAGCAAAAACAGAGGATGAGGTTATTCTGATAGGCAAAGACGGTAATGAAGCTATTTCTGCAGAACAGGTTGCAGAGTGGGCAGACACCATTAATTATGAGGTGACAACAAGGGTAAATGACAGAATTCCCCGGATACTGGTTGAATAAAAAAATCACGAATTGTGATTTTTTTACCTGTATCCTAATTTTTTTAAAGACCTGGCATTTGTTCTCCAGTTTTTTTCAACCTTAACCTTCAAGTCCAGGTACACTGAATATCCAAGAAACTCCTCTATTTCACGCCTGGCAGCCTCACCAATCTTTTTAATCATTTTTCCTGCCCTGCCTATTACTATACCCTTCTGAGAGTCTCTCTCTATATAGATAGTTGCAGTGATATAAGCTCCCCCTCCCTTTCTTTCCTTCATGTCATCTATCACAACCGCTGAACTGTATGGGATTTCCTCCCTTGTATGGAAATAGACTTTCTCCCTTATAAATTCTGAGATAAATTCCCTTTCAATCTGATCCGAGACTATATCAACAGGAAAGTAAGCCGGGGATTCGGGCATGCAGGAGATGGTCAGTTCAAGCAGCCTGTCAACATTATCACCTTTAAGAGCTGAAACAGGAACAATTTCACTGAATTCCATAATCTTGCTGTATTTGTCAATAACAGGCAGAAGATTTTCCTTCTTAACAAGATCAACCTTGTTAATGACAAGAAATGTTGTCTTGTCTGCTTCCTTAACCTGGCTGATAAGCTCTGTATCACGCCTGTGAGGACTGGTACTTTCAACCGTCAGATAAATAATGTCAGCATGCTGCAGGGTCTTCTGGACAGCATCCACCATGTAGTCGCCTAATTTGTCTTTGGGGCAATGTATGCCCGGTGTGTCAAGATATACAATCTGGGCATCATCATTGGTAAAAATTCCCTTTATTGTCCCCCTTGTTGTCTGGGGCCTGGGAGAAACAATCGCAAGCTTTGAACCGATAATCCTGTTTACAAGTGTTGATTTGCCAACATTAGGCAACCCTGCAACTGATACAAATCCTGCCCTGAAATTCTGTTTTGTTTCCATTTAAACTCTCTGATTAAATTTTCGCGCATAAATGCGCTCCTACCCCTCTGTGCCTCTGTACCTTTGTCCCTGTTATTTTACGATCCACGTTTCTTTATATTAGCCCAGGCATCCCGGAGAGTTACAGTCCTGTTAAACACCAGAGATTCGGAAGAAGAATCAACCTCATCCACACAAAAATAGCCAAGCCTTTCAAACTGGTATATACTTCCTGGCTTTGCATCCTTCAGACCAGGCTCAACCCGGCAGTCTTTTAAAATTTTCAGGGAATCGGGATTCAAAAAAGACTTAAAATCAGGACCATCTTTTTCTTCGCACGGATTTTCCTTCAGAAACAGCCGGTCATACAGGCGCACTTCCGCATCAAGGCAGCATGCTGCTGAAACCCAGTGCAATGTTGCCTTGACCTTTCGACCGTCAGGAGCGTCACCACCACGTGTCTCAGGGTCATAGGTGCAGTGCAGTTCAACAACTTTCCCTGTCTTTTCATCCTTAATCACCTCCACGCATTTTATAAAGTAGGCATACCTCAACCGCACCTCTCTGCCAGGGGCCAGACGATAAAATTTTTTCGGTGGTTCCTCCATAAAATCATCCTGTTCAATATATAACACGCGTGAAAAAGGAATCTTCCTTGCGCCCATTGCAGGATCCTCCGGATTATTTATTGCATCAAGATCTTCCACCTGGCCTTCAGGATAGTTGTCAACAATTACACGAAGAGGTTTCAGCACACCCATAACACGCGGAGCACATCTGTTCAGCTCCTCCCTGAGGCAATGCTCAAGAAGAGCTATATCAACCATGCTTTCCCGTTTTGCAACACCAATACGTTTGCAGAAAGCTCGTATTGCCCCTGGCGTATAGCCACGTCTCCGCATGCCTGCTATTGTCGGCATGCGGGGATCATCCCATCCCGTGACATCTCCATGCTCAACAAGTTCCATCAGCATTCTTTTGCTCATCACAGTATAGCTGAGACTAAGGCGGGCAAATTCAATCTGCTGAGGATGACATTTTACCTCTAATTCATCAAGAAACCAGTCATACAATGGCCGGTGATCTTCAAATTCCAGTGTGCAGATGGAATGGGTAATCCTTTCAATTGAGTCGGAAAGGCAGTGTGTAAAATCGTACATGGGATAAATACACCACTTATTGCCGGTCCTGTGATGTGTTGCTTTCATTATACGGTAGATCACAGGATCCCGCATGTTCAAATTCGGAGATGACATGTCAATTTTTGCCCGAAGCACATGGGTTCCGTCAGCAAATTCTCCGGCACGCATACGCTCAAACAGATCCAGGTTTTCTTCAACAGACCGGCTGCGATAAGGGCTGTCCCTGCCCGGTTCAGTCAGGGTCCCGCGATACTGCCTGATCTGTTCAGGACTCAGGCTGCAAACATAGGCTCTGCCTTTTTTAATCAGCTGCACAGCATATTGATAAAGCTGTTCAAAATAGTCGGAAGCATAGAAAAGACGATCCTGCCAGTCAAACCCAAGCCATTTGACATCCTTCATGATCGATTCCACGTATTCAACATCTTCCCTGCCCGGATTTGTGTCGTCAAAACGCAGATTGCACGTACCGCCCCTGTTCTCTGCTGCTATACTGAAATTAAGACAAATTGATTTAGCATGTCCAATATGCAGGTAACCGTTAGGTTCCGGGGGGAATCGTGTAGCAACACGCCCATTGTTTTTACCTGTTTTCAGGTCCTCTGCAATAATAGTTCTGATAAAATCTGAAGAAGGTTCAGAACTGCTGGAATTCATTTTTGTTCTCCCTTTTGTTTTAACAAAGCCTTCGGGCTTTCTTCTTCAATACATACCTGCTTGCATGAATAATATTGTTATGATAACATAATTTTACAAGTTAGACCATATGTACAAATTTTTATTAATTACAGCGAAGACACAAACAAAGGAGAGTCCTAATGAATAAAATCTTTGTCAGCTTCCTGCTAACTGTTTTAATATGCCTTCCTGCAGGCATTCTCCAGGCAACTGAGCAAAACCAGGATGTCCCTTCTCCCAGACCTTCTGAACGTTTTGGAAGAGGAATGATTAATATCATCTCTTCGCCTTTGGAAATTCCGGCACAAATGTATAGAAGGGCTTTATGCAAACAGGAGCATGTTGGAAATTCATTTGCTGTTTTAGGAGGTTTTTTTGAGGGAATACCAATGGGTCTTATATATTTTCCCTGGAGGCTGTATGCAGGGTTTTATGATATTGCCACGTTTGCCTCACCACAATCCAGCAAATGTCTTATTTCGCCTGAATATTTAAACTTTTCAATCGGCTCTCTTGAAACAAACGGACACTGAAGCTCTTCCGGTTTTCCATACGTCGCCTAACGATTACCTGACAGCCGACTTCTCCTGAATTCCTGCTCCGCCTCCTGGTAAAGAAGATCCGGGCAGTGTTCATACCGCGGTGAAAAATGAAACACTTTAAGCTCTCTGGCACCTGATTCCCGCGCAATAAAACCTGCCTGCCTGGCCGTAAGGTGGCCTTTTGAGCTGGCTTTATCCTTGTCACTGTCAATAAATGCCGACTCACAAAACAGGATATCCGCCCCTGAAACAAAGGGAATAATCTTTCTGAAATTTCTTTCAATCCCCCTGCAGTCTGAAATATAAGCAATTTTCTCTCCTTTTGTTATGGTTGTAATCTCCTTTTTCAGCACGCCAAGTTCAATTTCTTTAAAAATCTTCCCGCCGGCCTTGTCTTCCTTAACACAAACCAGCCAGGAATCGGGCTTTCCCTCCCAGATACAGGATTTTAATTCCCTTAACCATTTTCCAACCGGAAGTCCAAGACGTTGAAGACGGTCCCTGTTTATGTTAATGCGAAACCTCTCTTCCAGTGTATATATAATTGATGTAATTTTGTGGTCAACCCTGAGGGCACTGACAGTATAATGAGGATGTACATCTATGGCTTTTTCAAATGGTGTGGTTTTCTCAACATCAGACATGAACCTGTCTCTGCATATGAAACAAACTTTTCTGAGCTTTTTTGCGCAAACCTCAATCACCTCAATAACAAAGGGGTAATCTTCGACAAGGTTCCATGTGTAGCCTCTGAGCCTGCCCCTGACATTTTTTATAATTCCTTCAGGGCCATATATGGTGATTGTTTTATCCCTTGACAGGTTAAGCCTCAGCAGGTGGTCAAAGCCTATAAAATGGTCCATGTGAGTATGGGAAACAAACACATGGGTAACCTTGAAAAGCTTGCCTGCACTGAGCGATCCTAATTCTCCAAGGTCAAAAAGCAGTGCTTTTCTTTCACCTGTCAGTCTCACATAAAGAACCGGGTCCCCGAAAGGCTGATTTAACAGTTCATGTTCAAAAAGAGGTGGCATAATTGTTATTCATTACTGTTGCGGGTTACGGGTTTTCAATTTTGCATTTTCCCTCTGTGCCTGGTGCCTTAACCTATTCAATCCTTATTACTTATAATCTCCCAGATCTGTTTCTGAAGACCGATCATCTCATGCTTCAGGTTGTCAAATTCTTTCATTCCTCCGTCAGCCACAAGCCTTTGGTTAACAAATTTACAGTTCACTTTAACACATGGAAATGGCCGCATGTCAGCTGGCAGGCTGCAGCCCCGGGCACACAAAAAAGCACAGGATGTTTCATTGTCATGCTGAACCCGCAACTCAAAAGGGGGATCATAAAACATGCGATAAATAAAATAGTCTGATTCAGTAAACCAGCCTTCAACAGGCATACATGAGCAGCACGAGGCTTTACATTCTTTGCATAGAACAGCTGTTATACCGTCAAGAAGATCCCTCATCTTTTTTTGAATGCTGGACGATTTGCGTGCAAAAAATTCAAGTTTTAAAATGTTCTCAGGATTTTTTTTGAATATTCCTGAAATTTCTCTTCCAGTATTACAATTCCCACAGTTAGACCTCTAACCTGCTAACCCGAATCAGTCTATGAAAAAAATCCATCTACCTATACCATATTTTCCCCTGTAATAAAACTTCTACCTGAATTGTGCGATTCTCAAGATATGAGTATCCACCCGTGCAAACCTTTGATTCCATGATAACAGTTGTAGAAGAGATGTTTTTTTGATAATATTCTTGCCTGACAGCTTAAAGAAAGGAACATATATGGACCAGGTAAGAGTAAGATTCGCACCATCACCAACAGGTTACCTTCATATCGGAGGTGCACGCACAGCGCTTTACAACTGGCTTTATGCCCGCAAACATAAGGGCAGGTTTATCCTCAGAATAGAGGACACAGATACTGAACGCTCAACAGAAGAATCAATCCGGGAGATCCTCAGCGGCCTGACATGGCTTGGCCTGGACTGGGATGAAGGCCCGTTTTTTCAGTCTGAAAGAATTGGCAATCATCTGGATGCCGTACAAAAACTCCTTGAAACAGGCCATGCTTATAAGTGTTTCTGCACACGGGAAGAACTTGACGCAAAAAGAAAAACAGCTCAAAAAGAAAAACAGGATTATAAATATGACGGAACATGCAGAAACCTCTCTCCTGATGAAATCAGCATACGCGAGCAGAATGCAAGCCCCTGTGTTGTCCGCTTCAAAACCCCTGATGAAGACGGCTCTGTTGTTTTTCAGGACAGGGTCTATGGCCTTATTGAAAAAAAATATGTTGATATTGAAGATTTTGTTGTTCTACGTTCTGACGGCAAGCCACTGTATCTGCTAAGCAGTGCTGTGGATGATAAAACAGATAAAATCACCCATGTAATACGGGGCCAGGACGGGCTTGGCAATACTCCAAAACAGATTCTTATTTACAATGCCCTGGGGTATGCCCCGCCGGTTTTTGCTCACGTATCCCTGACCCTTGACACTAAAAAAGCAAAAATATCAAAGCGCAAGCATGGGGAGGTGGTTACGGTTGCATATTATAAGGAAAAGGGATTTATCCCCTGGGCGCTCTGTAACTTCCTTGCTCTTCTGGGATGGTCAAATTCCGATGACAGGGAATTTTTTTCAAGGGAAGAACTGATTGAAGCTTTCAGCCTTGAGGGAATTGCCAGACACAATTCAGTTTTCAACTATCAGCCCGGAGACCCTAAAAACTTTACCGACCCAAAGGCAATCTCCATGAATGCCCGTTATATAAGCATGCTAAGCATTGATGAGCTTGCCGGCCTTGTTCGGGAGGAACTAAGATCAGCAGACCTCTGGGATGATGCCTATTGCGGTGAAAAGAAACAGTGGTTTGAAAACACTCTGGAGCTTATCCGTACACGCCTGCACACAATAAGGGATTTTTCTTCCAAAGGCAGGCCTTACTTTTCTGATGATTTTACATATGAAGAAAATGCTGTGAAAAAAAATCTTAAAAAGGACCAGAATCTCAAACAGTATCTTACCACGCTGGCTGATTGCTTTGAAAAACTTGACACATTTGATCTGCACAGTACTGAAAATGCAATACGTGATCTTTGTGAAAACCTTGGCGTTAAGCCCGGCCTGATAATAAATGCAGTAAGGACCGCAGTCACGGGACAGTCTGCCGGGCCAGGACTTTTTGAAATATTGATGGCCATGGGAAAGGACAAAACAGTTGACAGGTTAAAAAAGGCTGTGGACCTGATTTCCAATGAGCAGGTTTGAAAACAGCTCAATCCGTGTTTAGCCGGAAATATTATCATGAACCACCATCAAATGCTTCGCAGCGTCAGCAGGACCTTTGCGCTTTCTATAGAGCAGCTGCCACGGATTCTTCGCGAAACAGTTACAATTGCCTATCTGATGTTCCGCGTTTCCGACTCAATAGAGGACCACGAATCCCTTGACCCTGCTCACAAAGCAGCGCTGCTGAGGCTATGGGCCATGGTGCTCAGGGGCGAGTACTCTGTAGAGGATTTTACCGACAAATTCTTAAACCTTGACAGCAGAAATCCTGAAATCTACGTTGCGCAAAATTCCGGTATCATTATCAATTATCTTAAAAAGCTGCCTCCTGAGCCAGAGGCGATTCTTGTTGAGCATGTGAACAAGACTTCACTTGGAATGGCCCGCTGGCAGGAACACGGCCCTTATGTTTCTGATGAGCCGGAGATGGATGATTACATGCACCAGGTTGCAGGCAGGGTTGGCTACCTGCTTACTGATGTTTTTTCATGGTACTCGCCCGCCATACGCAATCTGAAAACACAGCTCATGCCTCTGGGACGTGAGTTCGGACTTGCACTTCAGACAGTCAACATCATACGGGGAATTAAAAAGGACTATGAGAGGGGCTGGGTATTTGTGCCAGCCTCATTTTATGAAAAAATGGGGCTCACGCGCACAGGGCTTTTTGAGCCTGGAAACATTGAAAAGGCTCTGAAGGTAATAGACATGCTTGCTGACAAGGCTGAAAAGCATCTGCAGAGCGGCCTGAAATACATAACCATGCTTCCCCGCAATCAGCACAGGGTGAGGCTCTTCTGCACATGGCCCCTCATGTTTGCTGTGAAAACACTTGCCATCAGCCGGAAAAACTCAAATGTGCTACTCTCTGAAGCTAAAATTTCACGCAGGCAGGTAAAAAATATTATACTTATTTCAAAATGTTTTGCCTGGTCCAACATCTGGCTTGCCTCATATTATAAATCCTTATCCAGAATCTGAACCACCTTGCACTCATCTCTTATCATTACGACGCATGAACAAGCCGACATCATTCCACATGATTTCATGCACCCCCGAAAGCAGGATTTTCAACCTGGATCCAAGCGTTTTTGAACAGCCCGATTAAAATAACTTATTCGACAACTCGGGTATCTCTCAATATGTGGAACAAGCGTTTGTGCAAATTAAAAATACAACTTGAAATATTCACAATAAAAGTTATAATTTTATATATGATCACTCGCAATATTTCAAAGGAACTCATAGACTGCAGCACAGAGTATCCAGTAGTTACTGTACTCGGTCCCCGTCAGTCCGGTAAGACAACCCTGGTTCAGGCAGTCTTTCCAAACAAACCATATTTTTCATTTGAAGAACCGGATGTTCGCATGGCAACGGAAATAGATCCCAGGGGGTTTCTTGCCCGAATGAAAAAAGGGGCTGTTCTGGATGAAATCCAGCGCCTGCCCGTATTGCTTTCCTATATTCAGGGTGTCGTGGATAAAGCCGGGCAACCTGGCATGTTTGTCCTGACAGGAAGTCATCAACCGGATATACACAAGGAAGTAAGCCAATCCCTGGCAGGCCGCACCGCTTTACTTACCTTGTTGCCGTTTTCTCTTGATGAACTGCAGCAATATCAAACTGAATGGCAACCATATGACTTGATAGTCAAGGGGTCTTTCCCGCGACTGCATGAAAAAAGTCTGAGCCCTGAACGCTTTTATAATGGTTATCTTCAAACCTATGTAGAGAGGGATGTCAGGGCATTGATAAATTTAAAAGACCTGAGCCGCTTCCAACAGTTCCTTACTCTCCTGGCGGGTCGGGTCGGACAGCTAATCAATTACACGTCTCTCTCGAATGATGTTGGTGTTTCGTCAACCACCATCAAGAACTGGATAAGCGTGATGAAAGCCTCATATGTGATTTTTGAATTACCCCCCTTTTTTGAAAATATCAGGAAACGGATCATAAAATCCCCCAAACTCTATTTTACGGATACGGGTCTGGCAGCATTCCTGCTGGGCATCAGGACAGCAGAACAGGCTGCCAGAGATCCTCTGCGCGGTGGGCTTTATGAAAATCTTATTATCCTTGAAATAATGAAATACAGACTCAATCAGGGGAAACGTCCTGACTTCTATTTTTACCGTGATTCTCACGGCAGTGAAGTTGACCTGCTTATCCGAGAACAGGGCAGGCTTCTTCCTGTAGAAATAAAAACATCATCCACCTTTACCAAAAGCTTTCTCAATGGAATTGATCAATTTCGCAGGCTGACACCAATGTGCCTGGAATATGGTGCAGTTCTCTATAATGGAGATCAGCAGTTCCATGTTGACAGTATCCATGTTTTTAATCCATTGAAAAATCTATCAAAATTAAACGCACTGCTTCTTTCATCTGCTCGCACATAAAAAAACAGATCAAAATCAGCCCAACCGGATTTTATAAAAATTACAGTTCTACACAGATGATTTTCTGCTTTTCACAACGTGTCATTCCAGTGAACAGACTGTCTCATAACAGGATACAGGCAGCCACAGGTCGAAGATCCCGGGCTCTGTCTTGGGGCTTTAGTCTGCGAATATAGACCTCAGCAAAATTCTGATCTTCTTTATTTATTGCAGGAGCACGTTTACGCGCGATTGATTAACTGCGAAGAAAATAAAGTTCAGTTGCCTTACTCACCCCTGTCATATGCTGAAAGGTATTCTGTTATTACCTCAAAAATCCTGTACCTGTGAATAGTCTCGCACTGATAAATAAAACCAGCGAGTTTTTCAAGCTGCCTGAGAGGCTTTGCAGATGTTATCAGCTTTTTAACCTTTACCGGCTCCCATCCTGCGGCATTACCCCATTTTTCATGATAAAAACAGACAATCTCCGACAAATCAATACCCTCTAACTGTGTTTCAAGATAAGATGAAATACCGGGAAATATTTTACCCATACCTTCCCTGATCTCTGACTTATCACTGCCAGGGACTGCGGCCTGAACTGCATTTTGAATTCCCTGCCTTGTATTGCCGTAAGAAATAATACAGCGGCCTTCAGACAATGCTGCGTCCCTGCTGATAAGCCCTGACTTTATGCATGTTTTTTGTGCAATCTGACCCTGCTCTTCTGCCAGAAGAGATTGAATAACCTCAACAGTCAGGTTCAGAAAAAGGCCAGGGAAGTAGATTACTGGCTTATGCTTTTTTAGAGCAGCCCTGAGAATATCTGTTTCATCATCAAAACTAACCATTAAACATACCCCTGATTGCATTTAAGCAGTTTTTACCGGCAGAGCAAAACAAAAAAAACTCAAAAGTTGATCTGTAGAAATTCCTTTTATAGTGATATAATTTATGCAAAGTTAAAACAACAAAATCTTAAAACAAAAGGATTTATTAAGTGAAACACGCAGAATTTGTCCATCTACACGTTCACACCCAGTACAGCCTTCTTGACGGAGCTATAAAGCTGGATGATCTTTTTAAAAGAGCTAAGGAATTTCATCTGCCTGCCCTTTCAATAACAGATCACGGCAATATGTTCGGGGCAATTGAATTTTATCAGAAAGCTCAGCATAATGGCATAAAGCCTATTATCGGATGCGAGATGTATCTTTCACCCAAAAGCCGGTTTGACAGGGATTCACACGGCGGTATTAAGGAATCAAACTTTCATATCATACTTCTGGCACAGAACAGGACCGGATATCAAAATCTTTTAAAGCTGGTATCAGCAAGCTATATTGAAGGATTTTATTACCGCCCGCGCATAGACAGGGAACTTCTTGAAAAGCACAATGAAGGCCTGATTGCACTTTCCGCCTGCCTGCATGGAGAAATACCAAGCTCAATATTGTCCGGCAACATGGCCAAAGCCTTAACTCTTGCCGATGAATACAGATCAGTCTTTGATGACAACAGGTTCTATCTGGAACTCCAGGAAAACAAATTAGATGACCAGAAAAAGGTAAATGAGGGGCTCCTTGAAATTTCCAGAAAACTGTCTGTCCCGCTTGTTGCCACTAATGACTGTCACTATCTGAACGCACCTGATGCAGAGGCTCACGAGGTGCTTTTGTGCATTCAAACAGGCAAAACCATGTCATCTTCAAACAGAATGCGTTTTTCAACCGATGCTCTTTATTTCAAGCCCCCGGAAGACATGCTGAAGTCTTTCTCCCACGTTCCTGAAGCCATCAAAAACACCATAGCTATTGCTGAAAAGTGCAACCTTGAAATAAAATTCAAGGAATATAAGTTTCCCAGCTTCACCCCCCCTGAAAATCAAACGAATGAATCCTACTTTGAAAAGCTTGCACGTTCCGGCCTTGAGGAGCGCATTGTAAAGCTTCAGCAGAAACACCCTGATGATTTTGACAAACTCGCAGAAATTTATCGCAGCCGGCTTGACGATGAAATAAAAATGATCAGGCAGATGCACTTTACAACATACTTCCTGATCGTTCACGATTTTATTAAATTTGCAAAGGATAATGGGTATCCTGTTGGACCGGGAAGAGGCTCTGCCGCAGGAAGCCTTGTTGCATATGCACTTAAAATAACTGAGATTGATCCCATAACCAATGGTCTTCTTTTTGAACGCTTCCTGAACCCTGAGCGTGTTAACCCGCCTGATATTGATGTTGATTTCTGCAAGGATAAAAGGGACAGAGTCATTGAATATGTAACAGAAAAATACGGTTCGGACAATGTTGCCCAGATAATAACCTTTGGAAAAATGCTTGCGAAAGGAGTTCTTCGTGATGTGGGACGTGCCCTTGACATGCCGTACAATGAAGTTGATAAAATAGCAAAACTTATTCCCAATGATCTTGGTATTACAATCGAAAAAGCTCTTGTACAGGAACCGAGACTCAGGGAACTGATTGATTCAGACCCCCAGGTTAAACACCTCATTACCATATCAAAGTCTCTTGAAGGCCTGACCCGTCATGCATCAACACACGCTGCCGGTCTGGTTATTGCCGATGCCCCGCTTGTCAATTATCTTCCCCTGTATAAGGCTCCTAAAGATGAATTTGCAATAACACAGTTTCCTATGAACGATATTGACAGCATTGGACTTATTAAATTTGACTTTTTAGGACTGCGGACATTAACAGTAATTGACAAGACCGTTAACCTTATAAAATCCAACCAGGAAATCAGTCTGTCTGACCTGAACGAGCTTCCGCTTGATGACAAAAAAACATACGAACTTCTTTCCTCAGGAGAAACCGAAGGCATCTTCCAGCTTGAAAGTTCAGGAATGAAAGATCTTATTACACGGATCAAGCCTGAATCCATAGAGGACCTGACAGCGCTTCTTGCTTTATACAGGCCCGGGCCACTGGGCAGCGGAATGGTGGACGAGTTTGTAAAAGGCGAACATGGGAAAATTTCTGTTTCTTATGATCTTCCCCAGCTTGAAGCAATACTGAAGGAGACCCATGGGATAATACTTTACCAGGAACAGGTAATGAAAATTGCCAGTACACTTGCCAGCTTCTCCCTTGCAGATGCTGACCTGCTGAGAAGGGCAATGGGTAAAAAGAAAACCGCTGTAATGGCAAAACAGAAAAGAAGATTTCTGGAAGGCGCGAAAAAGAATAAAATTAACAGCAAAAAAGCTGAAAAAATATTTGATCTTATGGCCAAATTTGCTGAATACGGCTTCAACAAATCCCACAGCGCTGCATATGCGTATGTAACCTTTCAGACAGCATACCTCAAAGCACACTATCCTGTTGAATTCATGGCAGCTTTGCTGAGCTCTGAAATGGACAACACAGACAAGGTTGTAAAGTACATAAATGAATGCAGGGAAAAGGGAATTGATGTTCTGCAGCCTGATGTTAATGAAAGCTTTCAGGATTTTACGGTTTCAGGCAATAAAATCCGGTTCGGCCTTGAAGCAGTAAAAAACGTCGGGAAAAATGCTATTGAGTCAATAATATCAGCCAGAAATGAAAAGGGTCCGTTTACTTCGCTTTTTGATTTCTGTGAAAAGGTAGATCTGAGAAAAACAAACAAAAAAGTTTTAGAGAGCCTTATCAAGTGCGGTGCCTTTGATCTGTTTAATATAAAAAGGGCTCAGCAGATGATTGCTTTTGAGGATGTTGTAAACAGGGTTCAAAAAATGCAAAAGGAAAAGGCGAAAAATCAGGTTAGCGTGTTCCAGATGATTGCAAAAACTACAGGTAAAATCGAGTCCGAATCAGTGGATTATCCGGATATTCCCGAATGGGATCAAAAGCAGCGCCTGGCATATGAAAGGGAGTGCCTCGGGTTTTACGTAACCGGACATCCCCTTGATAATTACAGGGACACATTGAAAGCCTGCACAAATACTGATACTTCAGCTGCGCTTTCAGCCACAAAAGAAAAAGAAGTTCTGATTGGCGGCATGGTAACTACTGTCAAGCAGATTACAACCAAAAAAGGGGAGCCCATGGGGTTTGTTACCTTTGAAGACCTTTCGGGAAACATAGAAGTGGTTGTGTTTTCCGACCTGTACCGCAAAATTGATTCTCTTCTAAAGGATGAACACCCCTTGCTTGTAAAAGGCAAGCTGAGCATAGACACTGAAACTGAACACAACAACAAAATAATTGCCAGTGAAATAGTCCCTCTTGACAAAGCCTCTGAAGTTATGAATCCTGATGTGCATTTAAAGTGCCCTGTTAACAGGCTTACCAACCATGAAATAGAAAACATTAAAAAAATATTAGTAAACAATCCCGGCAAATCAAAGGTGTTTTTTCACGTCATGGTCCCAGACAACTGTGAAACAGTTATAAAATTTGGAGAAACCTTTCGGGCCAGTGCATCACAGCTCTTCATAAGTGAAATTGAATCTGTGATAGGAAAGAACAGTGTAAGTCTTACCTGAATTTAAATTGAGCAATTCTGGAAAAATCGTAAATGCACATATTTTGCACATAGCACAAAAATCATGCTTTATGAAAAAAGATCTTACCGCAGTTACTCTGGCACGGAAGGTCTTGTCTCCTTCAGTGTTTCCATGGAGGAAACTGACCTTTTTATAAGTGCTTCAAACAATCTTGCTGATCAGGCAAAAGACGCTGTTCAAAAAGTACGCTTAACAATTAAAAATCATCTGAAGAAAAACAGGGACTTTCGCAACTCCCTCGTCCCCCTGCCCTTTGACCCCTTAGCTCCTGATATTATAAAGAAAATGCTGCGGGCAGCTGCAGCTGCTGGTGTTGGCCCAATGGCGGCTGTTGCCGGTGCAGTGGCCGAGTTTACAGGCACTGAACTTCTCAAGTACTCTGCAGAAGTAATCATTGAAAACGGAGGTGATATTTTCCTGAAAACCGACAGGGCTATTACTGTTGGCATTTTTGCAGGCGAATCTCCTCTGAGTGAACATATTGGAATTAAAATATTATCTGCTGATAAGCCCTGTTCAATATGCACATCATCGGGCAGGGTCGGGCCGTCATTAAGTTTCGGATCTGCTGATGCTGTAACCATAAAATCTGCTTCTGCCTGCCTTGCAGATGCTGCTGCAACTGCTATCGGCAACATGATCAATAAAAGTTCTGATATTCAAAAAGGAATAGATGCAGCAAAAAACATATCCCTCGTGAGTGGGGCACTGATAATAAAAGATGAACATTTAGGTGTATGGGGAGATATGGAACTGGTCTCTTTATAACACCCAATATATTTACTGAACTGTTACCCTTGTTTTTTTAGTTAATCATCATGACAACACTTCTTAACTCAAATATTAATAAAGGAAAAAAGAGGTGAACATCGGGTCAAGAGGATCCGGCTTTGGGACGCCCTATATGGAGTATTCAGATGTCAACTTTAACCAATTTTAAGTCTTATTTGAGATCAGCCTTTTACTTTGACCGGAAGCAATTTTTTTATTCTCTTTTTGTCTGAATGCTGAGTGCTGACAGCTAAACTAACAAAACAGAATCTGTAATGGTTTTGATTTTTGTGGCTTTTTTATTGACACACACCCGATTATAATCTAACCTTTTTCTGTCAGAAAATAAGTTCTTAGCAAGACTAACTTTTCAAAGGGGGTGACATGAAAACAAAAAAAATTATTGGTCTGTCAATTATTGGGGTACTGTTTTTTACCACTCACACTATAGGCAAAACAGAAAAAGCCAATTCCCGCAAACCATTTGTAACCAACACTCAAAGCTCTGACACAAGCTTTCCTATCTGTACTGCCCAGGATGATCAGGGTTTCGCACGGCCAATCTACAACAAAAAAGATGATGAATATTTAATCATCTGGAAGGATTATAGAGATGCCGGTATAGCAACCTTAGAAACTCCTGGTGTGATATATGGTCAAAGAATATCACCAGCGGGCGAGTTGATTGGAGATGAAATAGAAATATCAACTAAAAATACAGAGATCATACGGTACATGCCCACAAGTTCCTATGATCCCATAAACAATGCTTACCTGGCAATATATCTTAAGGACTGGGATCTCTACGGCCAATTTATTAACAGTGACGGTTCATTAAGAGGTGAGGAGTTTGTCATATGTGATGAAGAAGGAAATCAGATGCACCCAGCTGTTGAATACAGCCCCACAAATAAAAACTTTTTTATTATCTGGAATGATAGGCGAAAAGGTCCTGGTGAGTCTGACATCTATGGTGTTTTTGTTAACAGTGATGGCAGCCTTGCTGGGGAAGAATTTATTATTTGTGAAGATCCTAAAGATCAGTTTGCGCCGTCAATGGCATATAACTCAATTGATGATGAGTTCATGGTAACCTATGAAGATTTTCAAACATGTACAATAGAGCCTTGCTATAGTGATGTAAGCAGTCTTTATGGAATACGAATAAGTATTAATGGTGACTTAATTGGTAATTCATTTTTAATTACCACAGGAGGCTACGACAGCAGACAGCAAAATCTTTCCCATAACCCCAACCGAAATGAGTATATAATTGCCTGGAATGATAAAAGGAATCAGGGAGATGAGTCAAATATCGATATCTATGGCAGGATAATCGCCAAAGACGGAACTCTGCCTGGGGAAGATTTTCCTATTTGCACTGCATCAAACGACCAGGGGTATTGCACTGTTCCATATGATCCATTTAATAAAATTTACCTGATGGTTTGGAATGATTTCAGGGATTCTGTGTCAAAAAGATTATTAAATTACAATCGACCTTCAATAATGCCAAGTGGGGGTGGTACTCTCTATGGTAATGGCACTGTATATGGCCGATGGTATAATGATAATGGTCAACCTCTGGGATCAGAATTCCCCATATCTGAGGCTGGTATGGGAAAACAAATGTTAGCTAAAGCGCGGTATTATATTACTGGAGAAAATCAGGGGACATTTTGTGTTGTATGGACGGATATGCGAAATGAGGAAACATTTGGTGACATTTATGGTATATTTCTCCAGCCTCCCACATGTCCTGCAACTGTGATTTTAGGTGAAAAGAATTCCTGCTTAGACACTCTGAGAAGTCTTCGTGATAACATATTGTCCAAGACAGAAAAAGGTAAGTTCCTGATAGACACATACTATAATTATGGAAATGGAATGTCTGAATTTTTAAAAAAACATTCAACTCTAAGAAATTTTATTAAAATTGCTCTTAATAATTTAATTCCTCTTTTAGATCCGATTATTAATAAAGATTAAATTTGAGGGGGAAGACAATTCTGGGTCAAATATAAATACACAGGAATTGGGGGTCAAGGAATTGGGTAGAGTAGAGAGCAGGTCACAACAACGTTAGGTTCAGCTTATCTGTTGCCGCCCCTTTCGTTTGGCGGTGCCTAAATAGCTTTTCCATCTCTGCTTTGACCAGCCCTCCCTCATCAGCGGTACTATGAACCCCTCCGACTCCCGATGCAGCCCACTGTGATTTCGTTTCCTTATACACAGTGGTTGATGTTCCTCAAACATCACTACAGCGGGTCTCCAGCACTGGGATGAATATCTTCCACAACATGCCATCTCTTCGACCCCGGAAGATCACACAGGTTGTTCCCGTTATCTGAACCTGAATGCTACGGCCTTCCCCATTTGACCACTGGGTCGGCATCTTCAATCAAGTAACGAGGCTACGCACGAGTTCACTGGTGTTACGGCCTGCTGTTTTGCCAATGGGAAACTCACGACCCTTGATTACTCAAACGCCGCTCCCTTGAACTACCGGGGTGTACGGACAATTCCCCGAACGGGACTTTAACCCGTGTGATATTCAACTGTTACTGCGAACGGTCAAATCTTGAATAGTGAAGAAACGTTGCCAATGCGATAAATACTTGATAGAAGGGAGAGTATGGCAAGGCAATGGCGTATAGAGTATGAGGGGGCATTATATCATATAATGTCCAGGGGCAATGAGGGCCGACGGATCGTGGGAGACGATCAGGACAGAAAAGTATTTCTTGAATTGCTTGGTAAGATGAGCAGCCGATTTGGGAATGAGATATATTGTTACGTTCTGATGGACAACCATTATCATCTGTTATTGAGAACACAGCGTGGAAATCTTTCCAGAGGGATGCAGTGGTTAGGGCAAACATACACCCGTCAATACAATTTGAGACACAGACGCAGTGGTCATTTATTTCAGGGAAGATTTAAAAGTTTTCTTGTAGAGAATGACAGTTATTTACAGGTACTGTCATGCTATATTCATCGAAACCCATTGAGAGCGGGGAAGGTAAGACGGTTGGTGGATTATCGGTGGAGCAGTTATCCGGCATATGGCTATGCCAAAAAGAAGCCGGACTGGCTGAAAACAGAAATTTTGCTTGGATTTTATCCCAGGAAGAACAGGCATGAAAAATATCGAAAGCAGGTGCAAGAATATGCAAAAGAAGAGAAGAAAGTTTGGGAAGATGTGAAGCATGGTCTTTTCATGGGCAGCCTGGAGTTCATCGAAAAACTTAGCAAAAGATATTTAAAAAAACACGATAAAGAAATGCCGCAGCAAAGGCAGGTACTGAAAAATGAAGGTTTAAGGAGAAAGATATGGAAAGCGGCAGAATCTATGGGAATCGAAATGAAGGAATTAAGGCAGAACGGCAGAGTAAAGGCGCAGGATAGAGAAAACCGGGATGTATTGGTATACCTGTTATGGGAAAGTGGGATATATACAAATGCAGAGATCGGGGAGATGTTTGGTCTGAGTTATTCTGCAGTGAGTAAACGAGCGGGACTGTTTCAACCAAAACTGTTGAAAGACAAACAGTTAAAAAAGAAATATAATAAAGTTAAGATTCTATTCAAGATGTGACCCCATAATCAAGTACTATTCAAGATGTGACCCCATAATCATAATCCTTGCACGACATGTGATGATTTTGCTTATCCCGCATGTCAACAATTATGATGTTCCCCGGGTTGATGCAAAACAATCTGAATAATCATCAGTAACATTACCTGATTGCAGAGAGGTATATGTACATGCCAAAACATGAGTCAATTTACAGGATATTTGCTATGGATTTGGTTGTGTTTTAGCCTGTTTTACGCTAACATACTGCATCAGCTGGCAAAACTAATATTTCTCAGGTATTAAATGAAAAAAATCTGGGCACCCTGGAGGATAAAATATATTCTTGGCAAAAAGCCGGATAAATGTTTTTTGTGCATAAAGGAAACAAACAGCTCTAAAAAAAAGCATTTTGTTCTTTTGGAAAGTAAATATTCGTATGTTATACTGAATAGATTTCCATATACAGCCGGACATCTGATGGTTATTCCGAGACGACATGTTTCTGACCTTGAAGGGATGACACTGGAAGAGATGGCTGACTTTTTTTTGCAGGTCAGGGTTGCTGTCACGGCTCTGAAAAAAGCAGTGTGTGCTGACGGGATTAACCTCGGGGCGAACCTTGGAAAAGCAGCAGGTGCGGGTGCAGAAGAGCACTTTCACTTCCATGTTGTCGCAAGATGGAACGGTGATCATAATTTTATGCCTGTAATGAGCAGCACCATGGTAATCTCAGAATGCATTGAAGAAACCTACAAAAGACTTTTACCATATTTTATGTAGAATGCATGTTCAAAGCATAAAAACAAAAAAAAATCTTGTAGCTGTTTTAATAATCACAACAGCTCTGCTGTCGGCAGGAGTTTGTTTTCCTGCCCTGTGCAAGTCAGGAAACAGTCCATTAAGCAAAATCAGGTCAGTTTCATACAGTCAGGGGGAAAAGTTTGAAAAAATTATAATTTTTCTGGACAGGGAAGTATCCTATAAAGCAATTTTTCTTGACAAAAACCCCTCAAAAAACCGCCCGTACAGGCTTTTTGTTGACATGATCAACACCTGCCTGCCGGAAAATATAAAAAAAATCTACTATCCCCTGAAATCAAATATAATAAAAATACGGGTTGCCCAGAGGAACAAAAAAACCACGAGAATAGTTCTTGATTTTAAAAACAGAATATACCGGGAGCATTATGAGATATCCCAGACAAGCAATCCCCCTGCAATTGTTATAGAAATTTTTCCAAAAAAACGAACGGATTTAAAAGCAAAAAATAATGCTGAGAAAGCACTGCCGGATCCATCAGCATCCCTCAGCCCTGTCGCAGCTGCCATACAGTTAGAGGCGGACCATGCAGTAAAAAAAACAGAGCAAGAAAAACATGCTTCACAAAATTTAAAAAAATCTTCTGATACCTGCATTATAGTAATTGATCCGGGACATGGCGGCAAGGACCCTGGAGCAATAGGTTACAGGGGGATCCTGGAAAAGGATGTTTGTCTTGACATTGCACTTGAATTGAAAAAACTTCTTGAAAAGAAAATCAAATGCAAAACCATTCTTACCCGGAACACTGATAAATTTGTTTCCCTTGCAGAAAGGGCAACTATTGCCAACAGCAGCAATGCAGACTTTTTCCTGTCCATTCATGCCAACTCACATGATGACGTGACCTTGACAGGCATAGAAACCTATTACCTTAATTTTTCTTCTGATGCTTCCGCTCGCAGGGTAGCTGCACGGGAAAATTTTACAACCCCTTCGAAAATCAGTGACCTTGAGTTGATACTCTTTGACTTGATGCAAAGTGATAAAATAAACAAGTCAAGCATTCTTGCAGGGTACGTCCACAATGCTTTGATTGAAAATATCACAAAAAGATATAAAACTCTGAGAAATCTTGGAGTTAAGCATGCTCCCATGCGGGTTCTGATTGATGCAGAAATGCCGTGCGTTCTCATTGAGACTGCATTTATCAGCAACCCTTCTGAAGCAAAACGCCTGAAAAGCAGCACTTATCAGAAACTAATAGCCAGCGGGATACTGAAAGGCATACGTAATTTTGCAAAGGAGCAGAAAACAGCCTTCAACAAATTGACTGATTAGGAGGCTGTCCGGGAATAGCTTCGCAGGCAAGATTGAGCAAAGATTTCGCTGTCAAGGCGCAAAGGTAAAAAGCCCCGGGGAAATAGCAATTGCTGCGTTGAGGAGGTTTTTGCCTTTGCAATGCAGGCTGCGGAATTAGCAGTCAATCGTAGTAGATGCTTATTCTCGGACAGCCTCCTGTAACACCCTGGTGAGACTGGTAATGAATTTTCCTACTGTTAACCGCATAAGACAGCTTGGTATAAAGCCTGACAAAAAACATGGGCAAAATTTCCTTATTGATATGAATATTGCTTCCAGAACAGTTGACTGTGCTGACATCTCTCCCACAGACACTGTTATTGAAATAGGCGCAGGGTTAGGATCCCTGACTTTTTTCCTCGCCAAAAAACAGGCATCCACCATTTCCTTTGAACTGGACAAACAGCTTTTCAAAATTCTAACATATTCTTTGCCTTACGATTCCCACGTTTCAATCATTAACCAGGACATCCTGCAGGTAAATTATGAGGACTATTTCGCATGTCCGAAAAAAAGTGTTTTAATCGGAAGTATCCCTTATTCTATTACAACACCCATTTTGCTTAATGTTTTCAAAGACTGTAACTTTATAAAACACGCTGTTTTTATTGTACAAAAAGAAGTTGCCAAAAGACTCTGTGAATCTCCCGGCAGCAGGGATTACGGAGTACTTTCAGTTTACTGTTCTGCTTATTTAAAAACATCTCTGCTTTTTAGCATACCTCCGGAATGCTTTTATCCAAAACCAAAAGTGGATTCAGCTGTAATATCCATGGTTCCGATTCACGACAGAAACTGGAAAGATGAGGATGAGGCCCTGTTCAGACAGGTCATCAGGGCCGCATTCTCTAACAAAAGAAAAATGATAAACAATTGTTTAAAAAATTTTGCTGCAAAAAAAAAAATAGATCCTGATCAGTTAAGGGAAGAATCAGCCAGGTCAGGGATTGATCTGAAAAGAAGGGCTGAAACACTGTCTGCAGAGGAATTTTACAAGCTTACATCAGTTGTTAGAAAATTAAAGCAGTGTTAAGGGTGAGATTTTGAGCAGCATGGATAAAAAATTTTTCTGTGATATTATGCTTGGAAAGCTTTCAAAGTATTTAAGACAACTTGGCATTGATACCGCATACAGCAGGTCGATTGCATATCCTCAATTGATAAAAATTGCTTTAAAGCAAAACAGAACAATTCTCACAAGAAAAACAGGGTTTTTAAAAATCAATGATTCAATCTCCTGCTGTTTTATAAACAGCAACAATCCCTACGTACAGATACAGGAAGTAATAAAACATTTCAAAATAGCTCCTGATGATCTGAAACCTTTCAGTCTGTGCCTTTTATGTAATGCTGTTTTACAGAAAATTGACAGAAACCTTGCAGAGGGCAAAATACCGGACTACATTTTCAACACTGTTGACACTTATTCACAATGTCCAGGCTGCCTGAGAATTTACTGGCCTGGAACACATTATAAAAAAATGCTTGGGTACAGCAAATCAATATTTAACCCGCTGAGGCAATATAATGAATAAAATCATAAATGGAACTCCCGACAAATCAGGAATGATCTGGGGATACCGCTGGACAATCCTGTTTGTTATTTGGCTGTTGTATCTCATCAATTATTTCGACCGAATCAGCGTTCTGGTTTTTCTGCCGTACATCCAGAATGATCTCAACCTTACTCCTGTTGAAGTTGGGTGGTTAGGCTCTATCTTCTTTTTTGGCTATGCTGTTGCACAGCTGTCCTCAGGCTTTCTTTCCGATAAAATCGGACCGAAAAAAACCATGAGTATTGCCATATGGGTTTTTACAGTAGTAACTTTTCTTACTGGCTTTGTAAGAAATTTCTGGCAGTTTATTATACTTCGTATGGGCCTTGCACTTGGCGAGGGACACCATTATGTGCCTGCTGTCCGGACAATAGCCAACTGGTTCCCAAAGCACGAGAAGGGGCGTGCAAACGCATACTTTACTACTACATGGGCGATAGGCCCTGCTATTATACCTATCCTGGTTACATGGCTCTCAGCAGAAGTTTTCGGGGGCTCATGGAGACCTGTGTTTTTCGTGCTGGCAATCCCTGGAATTGTCGGAATTTTTTTCCTTAACAAATTTATGGCTGATTCTCCCAGGCTTACACGCCAAAACGGAAAAATGACACAGGAAGAGTATGATTTGATCACTTCTTCAGTTGGAGAAGAATCTGATCTGCACGGCAAAACATACAGCACTAAAATTTTCACCTCGGATATACAATATTATCTTTTCACTATTACTTTTTTTATTCTGCTTATGATTTATTGGGGTATGACAACATGGATCAGTACATTCCTGGTAAAACAGCACGGTATGGACATAAAAACAATGGGGTTCTTTGCTGCTATTCCATATATAGTTGCAGGTTTTGCCATGTGGATGGGGGGGCTGATGGCTGACAAGGTATTTCACGGAAGGATGAAGGTTGTAACCATAACAGGATTTCTGGGATGTATTCCTGCGCTGTACTTTATCGGGCGCATTCCCAGGGGTGAGACAGGTTTATTGCTTCTGTGTCTGGGGCTTGGCGGATTTTTTGTTAATTTTCCATGGGGTGTAATGCAGGCATTTCCCTCCATGCGATATCCAAAGGAAGTGGTAGGACGCGCGATGGGCATTACCAACGGCATTGGACAATTCGGCTCGTTTTTATCTCCGCTGATTGCCGGATATCTTGTTAAAACTCTGCCGGACAGCTCATATGATTTCGGCAATGTTTTTCTTTTCTGGTCAGCATCTGCTCTCTTTGCTGCAGTTGCAGCCTTTTTTCTTAATGAAACACCAATTGATCACACAAGGTTTGAAAACAGATCATGAGCCTTGTAAAAAAACATCCTGCTGTTGTTGGAATATTTCTCACTTTTACTGTTGTCTGTGTTTGTTTCTTTTCCTTCTGCAATACAAAAAATGAGCTTCTTACGGACAATTTTAATATTGTATTAATCACTGTTGATACACTTAGAGCAGATCATCTTTCCTGTTACGGTTACCAGAGAAAAACCTCGCCAAACATCGACAAAATTGCAAAATCAGGAATCCTTTTTACTCATACCCTGGCTACAGCACCCTGGACATCCCCATCCATGGCCTCGATCATGACTTCGCTTTATCCCATCAGCCATGGTGTCTGCAATAAGGTTGTCAAATCCGACAAAGGTTACAGACAGGATGTTCTGAATGATAAGCTTATCACCATTGCAGATATTTTAAAAAAAAATGGCTATACAACATTTGCAGCTGTGGCCAATGTTCACATGCGAAAGGAGCTTGGCTTTGGTCAGGGTTTTGACCATTATTACTGTGAAGGTTTTAATAATGCCTCTAATATAAATGATGTGCTGTTTTCCTGGAATGACAAAATCAGGGAATCCGGCAAATATTTTCTCTGGGCACACTATTTTGACCCGCATGACCCATATTCTGCAAGAATACCATGGATTAATGATTATGCTGAGGGGTTAGAGCCTGGAGTTACAGGTTTATCCAAAATGATGATGACTGAACTGAGAAAAAACATTCCTGGTTTTCGTGAGGAAAAGGATATTTATGAATATCTTCTGGCACTTTATGACAGTGAAATCAGCTATACTGATTATTACATTGGAAAGCTCATTGACTCCCTTGATCTGGACAATAATTCACTAATCATAATCACTTCCGATCATGGGGAAGAATTTTTTGAACATGGTTCACTGGGCCATGAGCAGACACTTTATAATGAGTTGCTGCATGTGCCATTAATTATTAAGCTGCCCGCTGCTTTTTCAGAATTACATGAAAAAACAACTGCTGAACCCTCAAGTATCATTGATATCATGCCTACCATACTCGGAATGCTGGATATTAAACCCCCTGATGTGATAGAAGGAAAAAATCTGTTCGAAAAAAAGGGGGAAACCAGGGGAGAAAAAGGGGATTATATTTTTTCAGAGCGTGTAGTGTCAAAGGCTGTTATTCATCAAAACCGGAAGTATATATATCATTACTGTACTCAAAAAGAACAACTTTTTGATATTCTTAATGACCCTGGAGAATTAAATAATATTGTTAATCTGGAAACTGCGAATGCAAAAAAACTGAAGAATCAATTGTTAACCTGGGTGTCAAGATCCCTTGAAGTTTCACCGATACAGAAAATTGTTCATTTTGATGAAAATACGGAAAAACAGCTGAGGGCATTGGGTTATATTTCAGAAGTTAAGACTGAAGGTATAAAACCATACTCAGGTAGCTGCAGTGTGGAAGTTTGTCATTAGATTAATTAGAAAAATCAGTTTTTTAATTTTGTTAACAAAAGATATGACATTTCTAATTTACCTGTCTTTCCTTTTCATTTTCCCTGGCACCAGCTAAAAACATCTCTGACAGACATTTTTTGCTGAAACGCCACTGACCCCCAACCTTAATACCAGGAATTTCACCATCCCCCACCAGCCTGTAGAGCGTTCTTTCTTTTATCTGCAGGTACTTGGCCGCGCTTCTGATGTCCATGATTTCGTCTTGCATATCTTTTTCTCCTTCATTGTCTCTGCAAATGCTTCAGACGGAAAATAGTATCGGATGGGAGAAAAAGAACTTTACATCTTTTTTGCAATATTTTGAATTTTCTTGTAACTTTTTTACAAAATCATTGCCAAACTTTGATAAACATCTTCTTTTATTGCAAAGTTATCAGCAATTGTATTTTACCTGATTAGTGCTTTGTTTTAGTTAAACAGCTTAATATTGTACAATTTCAACTTCCTTATCTAACAAAAACTGCTTAACCGGTGCCTGTAAACCAGCCTGTGTCAGCAGCACTTCTCCTGATAATCCTTCAATTAAAAAACCCGGAATTGTTATCTGAATAATGGATTTCTTACCCCTCCTGTATTTAAATTCAGCAGGTGAATCCTTATAGGTTGCACCGCAAAACTCAAGGAGCTGCTTAACGGTTTCTGAAATTTCATCCTCCTGAAGATTAATTTTGAGCAGATGGATTCCCTGTTCTGTTATGATCTCACATATCTTTCCGGGCAGGTCGCGAAAATCAATCAGGAATGTCGAACCATCTCTTTCAAACATACGGTCTGCTACCACTTCCAGAGAAAACCCTCTGTACATGTTCTGATAAATATTTGTTTTATGATTTTTATAATACTTTCGTCCAAGAATATCTAATATTAAATCCGTCAAAACCATGGGGTCCGCCTGAACCTTCCGCCACCCGGCTTTACTGCCATGATCCGTCTTTTTTTCCGTATCTGCAGAAGCGTACTTAATATCCACAACCTGCAGGCCCATTCCTGATAAATACGTGCTTAATGCAGAATCAATTGCTTCATCTTCATCAATCAGGTTAATTGCAAAAACATTCTTCAACGTGTTGTCCTTAAAGACTATCCAGTCAGAACTTACCCTGACCTGGATACTGTCACGATTAACTATATATTCCCCCCCCTTCTCTATATTATAAAATCCGCATACATCAAGAACCTTACCTAATATCAGCTCCAAATCATCCTTTTTACGAACCGCAACAACTTCAGCGTCCTCCCATTCTGAAGTAATAACCTGCTTAATCCCCCGGGGCATCCTGTTGCCATAATCAAGAAGTATCTTTCTGCCCCAGGGCAGTTCATAAAGAGGAAACCTGCTATAGTCAATCTTGATAGAGCTGCTTCCCTCAAGTCTTATAACATCCTCCCCGGTCCGATTGTCACTACCATTAAAAGAGTGGATAAATGTCGAAATCATGTCGTTAATCCTTGTTTCCTCCTCAGACCCTGGATCAGCAGAAATTCCCGTCCTTTTTTCAAGTGCTTTTGCAGCCCTGTCTCTAATTGAAGAACCTTCCTGAACATGTTTTTTAATTGAATAAATTTCAGCCGGAATTATAATTTTCTGGCCTTTTTCCAGCCTGTTCAAGTTCGAAATTGCAGGATTTGCTTCTTTGAAAAGCCTGCGGGTAGAATTGCTGAATATAATACGTTCAGGCAGGTTGTAAATGTCTCTCAGTATTTTCGCAAAATGATCACCATGTCGGACAACGTACTCAACGCCTGACACTGTGTCATTATCAGAAACAAAATCATTCTTCACACCTTTTGTATATTGAAAGGGAACAAGTATTTTCTGGTTCGGACTGATTCTGTCAATATCCTTTATGTCCGGATTAACAGCTTTTGCTATCTTACAGTAGAAGACAATTCTGGAATTGGACAGTTTATAGTGTTCCCGGAGAATTTTCCAGATGTATTCCCCTTTTTTTACAGTGTGGGGCTCAGTAAATGCTTGACCGTCCTTGTATTTTTTTACAACAACAGATTTTTTAAAGACAAGATGCGGATCAGAAGTCTCAATGCCCGAGGAGATCAGGGGTGAAAAAAAAACATTTACACAGGAAAAAAGTATAACAATCAGAACCTCTGCTTTTATAATAAGATTTTTTGTCATCTCTTGTTACCTCCAGGTCAAATTACACAATAAAAAGTCTTCTGTCAGTTCTTCAGCCAGCATGCCACCATATGGCCATCACGTTTCTCTTCCAGGGGAGGCTGTTTTTTAAAACAGATATTACTGTCAGCTACAGGACATCTGCTGGAAAACACGCATCCCACAGGCGGGTTGATGGGGCTGGGAATCTCTCCTTTTAAGGTGATTCTTTCTTTGCGCACGGATGGATCAGGGACAGGAACTGCTGAGAAAAGCGCTACAGTATACGGATGCAGCGGACTGCTGTAAAGCTCATCATTTGAAGCAGTTTCAACAATTTTTCCAAGATACATTACAGCAACTTTCGTGCTGACATATTTCACTACACTAAGGTCGTGGGAAATAAAAAGATATGTTAATTTCATCTGTTTCTGAAGATCCATTAACAGATTTATTGTTTGAGCCTGAATGGAAACATCAAGGGCAGAAACAGGTTCGTCAGCAACAATCAGCTCCGGGCTGAGGCTCAATGCCCTGGCTATTCCTATCCGCTGCCGCTGGCCGCTGCTGAATTCATGCGGATACCTGCCATAATGGTCTTCCTGCAGACCAACCATATTCATAAGCTCAAAAACTTTGTCACGAATCTTGTTTTTTGGGACAATTTTATGAATAAGCAATGGCTCGCCTATTATGCTTCCAACCTTCTTTCTCGGATTCAGGGATGAATAAGGATCCTGGAAAATTATCTGAACCTTCCTCCTGAATTTCTTTTTTTCAACTCCCTGAAGTGTGAATATATTAGTGCCTCTGAAATAAATTTCACCCTGGTCCGGATTGTCAAGGCAAAGGATCAGGCGCGCAATTGTTGACTTGCCGCAGCCGCTTTCACCTACAAGGCCGTAGGTCTCTCCCTCCTCTACGGAAAAGCTCACGTTGTTAACTGCCTTTAACTGAAGTGAGCTTCCTGAAAACATGCCTGAGGAAACATGAAAACTTTTTTTCAGATTAACAACTTTTAATAATGGGCTGTTATTCATCCTGTTACAAAACTAAGAGTTTACAAAGCAGCCATGTTCATTTCTGCGCTTTATGAAGCCAGCACCTTACAAGGTGTTTCCTGCCGTCATTGCTATTGTCAACATCAACAAGATCCGGTTCTTCTGTTAAACACCTGTCAAACACCTGCTCACAGCGTGTGGAAAATTTACACCCAGCCGGCAAACTGAGAGCTGGCGGGACAATTCCTTTTATCGGTTTAAGACGCTCAGAACCAGCTCGGGGAACTGATCCCAGAAGCCCTGTTGTATAGGGATTAAGGGGGTTACTGAAAATTGTAGCAACATCAGTATGCTCCATAATTCTGCCGGCATACATTACAGCCACATTTTCCGCTGCTTCGGCAACAACTCCCAGGTCATGGGTAATAAGAAGCAGTGACATCTCCTTCTTTTCATTGAGCTGTTTGAGAAGCTCCATTATCTGTGCCTGCACCGTCACATCAAGTGCAGTCGTGGGTTCATCGGCAATTATAAGTTTCGGTTCACATGCAATGGCAATGGCGATCATAACCCTCTGGCGCATGCCCCCGCTCATCTGGTGTGGATAATCCATGATCCTTTTTTCAGGTGAAGGAATTCCAACATCCTGCAGAAGCTTTACAGCCTGATCCATTGCATCCCTTTTTCTCATTTTTCTATGAACCTGCAGAACTTCAGCAATCTGTGATCCGATTCTGAAAACAGGATTCAGAGAAGTAAGGGGCTCCTGAAAAACCATTGCAATCTGATCGCCCCTGATCTTTCGCATCTGTTTGTCAGGAATGGAAAGAATATCTTCACCGTCAAAAACAATCCTGCCACCAACGATTTTTCCGGGAGGTTCTGGAATGAGGCGCAATACAGAGTAAGCAGTCATGGTTTTACCACAACCTGACTCGCCAACAAGTGCAAGGGTTTCCCCTTTCCTGATTCCAAGACTGACCCCGTCAACAACTCTTGCAGTTCCTTCTGTCAAAAATAGATAGGTTCTCAGATCTTCGATCTCAAGAAGGCTGGATGACATAACTGTTCCCTAATGGACTGTTTTTACAGAAAAAACATACTTAGTGGCTGAACGGAAACCCTGTTTTTTGTTAGCGCGGCGTATGTAGGAGCCGGCTTTAGCCGCGAAAAACAGACCTGTTGCTGAGTAATATCGCGCCTGAAGGCGCTCCTACAGAAAATTATTGATCAGATTTTAACCTGAATCAGGACTTTTCGTTCAGACACTACTTAGTTCCATTCCGAAACATGTACCTGACGCAGGCTAAAGTCTGCGGTTGCCAAAGAGCATGTTTTCAACTGAAAGCAGACGCTACCTTCGGGGTACGAAAAGGAATTTCTCTGGACGGAAAGGATACTGTCCTGAACTAGCATCCTATATTATTAACTGAACGTTCTTTTTATGCGAAATTGTTTTGCTTCCTACAGAAGTTCCGCAGTACATGCAAAGATAATCATATTTGTCAGCATCAGGCAGAATGATCAGCAGTTTTTTTCTGACAGGAACTGCCTGCTTGCAGTTCCTGCAAAAAAGGGACGCTGCCTCCAGTTCCTCAAAACTGCTCTGTTTAAATGTTTCATTCATGATAATACTGTCAGAAACCTAAATTGAGCGATTCTCAATATATACTCTCTGCAAAGGACAGTCACAGCAATAACTTTGAACAGATTTAAGCATTACATAAGTTTCACCTGGAGGGTGAAGCGTAAAGACAACCCCGCAGGCAGACATGAATGTCTGCCTGAAATTAGTGAAAAGCTATTGCTGTTACCTCTACAATGTGAAAAACCGCTCAGTTTAGGATAAAATTATTTTCGTCAATCTCTTTATTTATAACAGTGTCTATTCATCATCAGACATTAAATTGATCGAGTCGTCGGTTTCAATGCTTTTTTGCTGTGGGCCGGTACCCTCTTTTGGCTTTTTCTCTTCTTTAGTCTGGCAGGCTACGCAGCAAGTTGCAAAAGCAACAACCTTTAGCCTTGCCAGCGGTATCTCACGGCCACATTCTTCACAAATTCCATATGTCCCGTTTTCGATCTTCGCAACTGCCTCATCAATTTTATCAAGCATTTCAGACTTATTGCCAACTACAGCTGCATTTACGTGCTTCAACAGCTCATCCACTGACTTGTCAGCATTGTCCTTCATAACCTCAAAAGACAACCTGATGTCATCATCAATATGGTCTGTTATAGTCTTTCTGACATCAGCAAGTATTTTGCCTTTAAGCCTGGCAAGAAAATCTTTTAATTCTTTTTCCCTTTTGTTGCTTACAGACTTTTTTGACAATGACCGACCTTAATTTCCGGGTTTATTGTTGGCAAGACATTTTTATGCCTTTTCCCCAATCCTTTTGCGCATAAATGCGCTCCAACACATCTGCTCCTTTGTGCCTGCAAGTTAAGCCTTCATGGTATTTTTTTTAATACAACCACGAAGAACACAAAGTATATGTGCCTATGTATCCTGATACAAGCCCTGGATCTCTGCCCCTGACATCCATCAGCTACCATGACCTTTTTTTTAATCCTTTCTGCCTGGTGTTTACATTCCAAGTTCTTTTTTGAATGCATCCATTACAGCAGGCGTAATCTTTCCATGGGAGTGCTCCTTTGCATAATCCTCTGTTCCTGAAACAGCTGCATCCCTGAATGGGGCCGGAACCTTCTCAAGCATCTTCTTGGCATCATCATCCCATTCCATTGAGAAAGTAAGGCTGTCAATTGATCCCGTCTCTTCAGATTCCTCCTTTATTCTACCCCTGACAGTAAACACCCATGCACCAAGCACAATGCTGGCAATACCCTTTATACCGAATGCCCATCCAGGACCAAACTTGTCAAACAAGTATCCGCCGACAGCAACAAAAAACAGCATTCCAATGGGCTGCATTGTATTTAGCCCGCCAAGTATTGTTCCAACCATTCCCTTTGGTGAAGCATCAGTTGCCAGGGTGTTTGAGCCTGCTATTGCCCCTGCCATTCCAAAACCGGAAAAAATAACTGCTACAAAAACAAGGCCGCTGAAAGGCGCTGCGGAAACAGCAAGAAGAATCATACCCACTCCTCCGCTGAAAAGTGCAAGAATAATGGTCGGAATTCGCCCCCACTTATCAATCAAAACTCCAACAACCGGAAAAGCAATAAATGAAAAAACGCTCATGATGATCATTGGAATTGCAGCTTTGTGTGTTGCGGCGTTAGAGGTCAGATGGAATTTGTCTGCAACTTTAACACCCCAGGACACGAGAAAAGTAGCAAGCACCACAATGTCTGCCCTGGCAATAAGGGAGCACCAGTAGGTTGTTTTCAGCGTTATGCTCTTGTTGACAATGCCGAAAACCTCCTTCAGGCCTTTTTTTTCTTTTTTGATTTCAGGCAAACGGTCTTTCAGAAACAGCCAGGTGCAAACAACACCAGTAGCAGCAATTACTGAAGCAATAAAAAACAGAGACTCAACACCTGACTTTTTCTGCATGCGTGCAACAGGCCCGAAAATTACAAGTGCTGCAAGCCCCATCATCAGGCCGTTTAATGCCATGCCCTTACCCCTGTCTTTATCGTATGTATAATCTGCAACCATTGTAATGAATTGCGGATAGCAGAGAACAAGACCTATTCCAATAAAAAAACGTATTATGTAGGCAACAAAAAGTCCCGGTGCAATACCAGCAAAATTTGCAGCCTGGGAAGGCACAAAACTCAACAAAGCACAAACCTTTGATGCAAAACCAGCAGGAATGTGCAAAGCACTGCCTATTTCGACGGACATTCCATACAAGTAATAAAAAACCATGAGCACCACAAACCCTGCAACAGCAAGTATTTTCCTGCCTGCCTTATCCGACAGGGCACCCACAATAGCAACCAGGGCAAGGGTTGCAACCTGGCTCATGTTCTGGAGGAAACCGTTAATGGATCCGAAAAATTCAGGGGGTACTTTTATAATATCCTTCAGGAATGCAGGCTGAATAATGGCAGGAATTGTCATGAGCATTCCAACTATAAGGGTATTGAAATAAAGGAAGAAAAAATTAGTTTTTTTCAGATCCGGAGAAACTTCAATTCCTGCAAATTTTCTTGTTTTCTGTCTGGTTTCGTTATTACCCATATGGAACTCCCTTGTGTCAGATTATTGTCTCAGTATGCTAATTTGTATAAATACATACACCAGCCTTTTTATGTAGTCAATGCTATTTTAAACAGCAGTTTTTTTGTTTTGACTTATATCTTTTATTTTGATATTGGCTGATTCATTTCTTAATAAAAAGGAGAGTGGAAATCATGATCAGCATTAATGAGAACTATAACAAATTAAAAGCTTCTTATCTTTTTTCCGACATTGCAGCACGTGTTTCAGACTATTCGAAAAAAAATCCTGACAGGGAAATAATCAAGCTTGGCATTGGTGATGTTACCCGTGCCCTTCCTCCTGCATGCATTGATTCATTTCACAGTGCTGTTGACGAAATGGCTGATGAAAGTTCATTCCGGGGTTATGGCCCTGAACAGGGCTATGCTTTTTTAAGAGAAAAAATTGCGGAAAATGACTTTTGCAAGTACGGTCTGCCGATTACTCATGATGAAGTGTTTATAAGCGATGGTGCAAAATGTGATACCAGCAACATTCAGGAAATTTTTTCCCGTGATATAACTATCGGAATACCTGATCCGGTATATCCTGTGTATGTTGACACCAATGTTATGGCAGGCAGGACCGGCACAAGCAGAAACAGCCGTTATGACGGGATAGTCTATCTTGAATCAACCCGGGAGAATGGTTTCGTGCCTGACATACCCCCCGAACCTGTTGACCTGATCTATCTGTGCTTCCCGAACAACCCAACCGGTGCTATCGCTACAAAGGAACAGCTCAAACAGTGGGTTGACTATGCCCATAAAAACCGCTCTCTCATTCTTTTTGACGCAGCATATGAGTGCTTTATTCGTGACAGATCACTTCCTCGCAGCATATTTGAAATTGAAGGCGCTGATGAAGTATCAATAGAATTCAGAAGTTTCTCTAAAAATGCCGGCTTTACAGGGACCCGCTGCGCTTTCACTGTTGTGCCGAAAAAGTGCCGTGCTTTTGATAAAAATGGAAATTCTGTTCCTGTTCATCAACTGTGGCTCAGGCGTCAGAGCACAAAATTCAACGGAGTTTCATACCCTGTGCAAAGGGCTGCTGAAGCAGTCTATACATCGGAAGGCAAAAGGCAGGTCAGGGACCTGACAGACTATTATCTGAAAAATGCTGAACTTATTCTGCAGAAAATGGCAACACTGGGATTTCTCTGCACCGGGGGTAAGAATTCGCCCTACGTATGGATTAAGGGCGACAGGGATTCATGGGAGTTCTTTGACCTTCTGCTTGAAAAGGCAGGGGTTGTCTGCACCCCTGGTTCTGGTTTTGGGAAATGCGGAGAACAATATATCAGAATCAGTGCTTTTAACACATATGAGAACGTGCAAAAGGCTATGGCCAGGATAGAAGACACGCTTAAGTAGTACCAGAACGAAAAGTCCTGATTCTATGCTGTCATGCGAGGAATAAATCAACCCTCTGCAGAAACTGAAAAACCCGGATATTTGAGTTTTTTTATGTACCAGCAAGATACAATTTCAGCCATTGCTACTCCACCTGGAAGAGGCGGTATTGGCATAATAAGATTAAGTGGCCCGCATGCCCTGCAAATTGTCTCGGATTTTTTTCGCTCTGCTGCATTTAACACACAATCCGTTAAAACACATTACCTCTACCACGGAATAATTTTTGACCCTGAAGATGGACAAGGGCTGGATGAGGTCCTTGTTTCATATATGCAGGCACCGTCATCATACACAGGAGAGGATATTGTAGAGATAAACTGTCATGGCGGACCTGTGGTCATGCAAAAGCTCGTTGATCTTACGATTAAATGCGGTGCCCGTCTTGCTGAGCCGGGTGAATTTACAAAAAGGGCATTTCTTAATGGACGCATAGACCTCACCCAGGCAGAAGCAGTTATCGAGTTGATTGACTCAAAAACAGATGCTGCTCTTAAGCTTGCTTCCTGTCACCTTAAAGGAGACCTGTTTAAAAAAGTCATGGACCTGAAACAAGACCTGCTTGAAATCACCTCTTTTATAGAAGCATCAATCGATTTTCCCGAAGATGGCCTCGATGTTGATTCTGCAGGGGATATGGAAAAAAAAGTTCACAAAATCAGTGAAAAAATCCTTCTTTTGATTTTGTCATTTGATGAAGGCAGCCTGTATCGAACCGGAATCCAGGCTGTTATAATCGGCAAACCAAACGCAGTCAAATCAAGCATACTAAATGCCCTGCTGAACGACAAAAGAGCTATTGTTACTTCCATTCCCGGAACAACAAGGGATATTATCCATGAAACAATAAATATCAAGGGTATCCCTGTAAAACTTTTAGACACAGCAGGGCTTCATCAAAGCAGCAACGAAATTGAAAAAATAGGCATTGATATCACACTCTCAAAAATTGCTGAGGCAGATCTTGTTCTCCTTGTGCTGGATGGAAGCAGGAAAATTGACAACAATGATCTTTCAATCATCAAAAAAATAACTACAGAAAATATAATAACTGTTATAAACAAGTCTGACCTTCCCCAGGTAATATCCATGCATGAGATAAAAAATATTTTACCTGTTAAAAATGTTCTTCAGGTTTCTGCTCTGTATCAGCATGGAGTTGATGAGTTAAAAAACAGAATTTATAAAATCATTCGCCATGACAATCACAGCGCGTCCTCTAAGATCCTTATATCAAATGTAAGGCATAAATCAGCACTTGAAAAGACCCTTGCATCCCTGCAGCTCGTCCAAGCAGGTCTGCAAAAAAAACTATCTCCTGAGCTTGTTGCCGTAGATCTTCAGGCTGCACTTGTTTCTCTTGGGGAACTGACAGGAGAAACAACGACAGAGGATATTCTTGATGCAATTTTCAGCAAATTCTGTATAGGCAAATAGCAGCACACAGATCCTGTTTTTTATTCTGATGCAATGCCCGTTGTATAATGCTTAAAAAAACTTGGGACACCTTATAACTTGACTCAACCACTCCTTTCTATTATACTTTTCAGACTTCAATGCACTTATAATCTCTAATCAGCTCAATCTTGTTGTCAAAAAATTTACTATGAAAATATCCGTGGTCATACCTGCAAAAAATGAAAGTCTATCAATCGGAGAAGTAATCGGATCAATAAAACAATATGTTCCTGAATGCGAAGTGCTTGTAATTGATGACGGATCAACTGATAAAACTGCTCAAGAAGCCATGGATGCAGGTGCACGTGTTATCAGCCATCCCTATAACATGGGAAACGGCGCTGCAGTAAAAACAGGAATACGCAATGCAACAGGAGACAAAATAGTTCTCATGGACGGGGACGGGCAGCATAATCCGGCCGACATTCCAAAATTAATTGAAGCCTCTGCAGATTATGATATGGTTGTCGGAGCCAGGGCCTCCCGAACTCAGGCAAGTTTTTTCAGGCTCTGTGCAAATTCTGTTTATAACATGCTTGCAAGTTACATTACAAAGGTAAAAATAAAGGACCTGACATCAGGTTTCAGGGTAATGGACTCAAAAACTGCCGTAAGGTATCTCCATTTACTGCCCAACACTTTTTCCTATCCTACAACAATTACAATGGCTTACCTGAGAAGCGGAAGGTCCATCTGCTATATTCCGATTATTGCCCTCAAAAGAAAAGGGGAAAGCAAAATTCATGTTTTAAAGGACGGTTTCAGATTTCTGATAATAATAATAAAGATAGCAACTTTGTTTTCACCTCTTAATGTTTTTATTCCCGTAAGTCTGCTTTTCTTTGTTCTTGGATTAATAAATTATGCTTATACATACTTTGCTGCAGCAAGTTTTACAAACATGTCTGCGCTGTCTTTTGTAACATCGGTTCTGCTTTTTATGATGGGGCTGATAAGTGAGCAGATAACCCAGCTTCGCTATGACCGGATAGAAAACGGCGGGTAAAAAGGAATATTACAAATGGGCAGTAAAAAAAAGAAACGTTTGGTTCCCAAACAAAACAACTCCCTACAATCTTCGCCTAAGGTTTCAGCTAACAGTCAGAATTTTTCAGAGATTATAAAAAAATGTACGGTTTTTTTTGAAAATAAAAGTACCTTTTTTTCAAAACACAGTCTCTGGTTTGAAATTATTGCTCTGATCATTGTAATTGCAGTTGGGATATCCTTCCGCCTTGAAGACCTTGAACAGTGGCATAAATACGAGCAAAAAGCCTTTTTTAACAAACAGCCCCTCCATACCACGTTTGATGCATGGTTTTATCTCAGCCTTGCACAGGACCTGGTTGACGGAACTTACAACCCCATAAATGAAATGCGTGGGGTCCCCGACTGCCCCCCCCGGCCTTCCCCTCCTCCCCTGATCTCTGTTATGGCTGCCGGAATTGCAAAAGCAACCTCTTTTTCCCTGAGCTGGATAGGAGCCGTACTGCCGACGATTTTAGGCTCTCTGTTAGCTATTCCCTTGTATCTGTTGGGCCGCTTCTACGGGGGGCCTGTCATGGGGATTACAGCAGCATTGATGTCTCTTCTTTATCCATTTTATATTTACAGAAGTAACATTGGAAGATTTGACACAGACTGCCTTAACGCTACCTGGGCAGTTAGCTCAGCCTACGTTTTCCTGCGATTTGGGATTGAAAAAACAAAAAAAAGATATCTATACTTTCTGGGTGGCATCATTATATACGGGCTGTTTCTATGGTGGTGGGATCAGACCCCGGCAGCTGCAACAGCTATTACTATTATGCCCCTTGCAGTGGCCTTAGCTTTTTTTTACAGGCCGGAAGGAAAAGAGGGCAAACTGTTTTATGCAATTACCGGCTGCGCTCTTATTGTTTTTCTCCTTACAGTAGGTCCTGACAAACCAGTTAAAATTATCAAATCAATCTGGTTAAATTACCTTTATATATCAAAAGACTCTTCAGGAACTTTTCCGAACATCGGCATAACAATAAGCGAGCAGTCAAAACCGTCTCTTGCTCTGATTATAAGCTATACCACAAAAAACATCCTTGCTTTTATCTTTGCCATAACCGGTGTTTTTCTTCTATTCTGGAAACATTTTAAAAATTCTCTGTTTCTTGTTTCCCTTGTTGTTTTATCAATCGCTACTTTCTTTGCAAACCGGTTTCTAATATTTATGATACCAATGGTGGCACTTGGAACCGGTTTTTCCATGTCCATGCTTTGGGGTTTAAGAAAACGGTTCGCACCTCTTTATCTCATCTGTCCTTTACTGATAGTGCTTTTTGTGTGGCCCCTTTACCTGTCAAACAAAACTTACATACAGTGGCCAAAAGAGCCGGGCCCTACAGCAGAGGGCATGTATACAGTACAGCAAAAAACACCTTCAGATGCAGTGATATGGGCATGGTGGGACCATGGCCATGCTTTGACATACCTGGCAAGGCGTGCTGCCATAAATGACGGAATTATCCACGGAGGAGAAAGGACGGTTTACACTGCCATTCCCCTTACTACAGACAGCTATCGAATGGCGGCAAACTTCATGCAGTTCTATGTCATTCGTGGCAAAAAGGGAATTAAACAGTTCTATAAGGCTGCCGGCAACAAACCTGCAGCAGGTTTAAAACTAATCAAAAAAATTCTTCGCGCCGGGCCGGCAGACGCCGTGGCCATCATTAAAGAGGCAAACCTGAAGCCAATTGGCAATTTACAAAACACCCAGGACTGGCTTGAATTCTTTTTCCCTGCTGAAAAGCGCCCTGTTTATCTCTTTCTTGATAACCTTTTACCCAAAATTGCATACTGGTGGTACTGGTTTGGCACATGGGATATTGAAAAACAGGATGGGCGCCATCCTGTTTTTAAAATTTTTTATAATATGCACAACAAAAAAGACCAGCTGATCGCAGGCTATAATTTCATCCTTGACAAGAAAACAGGCAAATTGCATATGGGCAATAGAACTATCCAGCTTTCTTTTTTCGGCATACGTAAAAAAAATGCTTTTGAAAAAAAGAGCTATAATAACAACAGCACATACAGGTTTGAATACTTTGAAAGGTCCCGTTATGGAGCTCTTATGGATTCTGAAATTTCCGAATCTGTATTTAACAAGCTTTACATCAGGCACCTGTATCATAAAAAATACTTCAAGCCTCTTAAACTTCGCCCCCCCTATTATCAGATCTGGGAAGTAAAGGGTGACTCGCTCTCAGATTACGGGATGTAAACTCAAATACAGGCAGCCTCAGATCGAAGATCCCGGGCTCTGTATCGGGGCTTCACAGTCTGCGTTGTTAGTACTACAGCAACACTTGCAGTAATTTTTGATGATTTATTTATGAATAGATTTATTACTGTAGGAGCGCGTTTACGCGCGATTGTGTATTTTTCTATGTGTAGAGGTGAATAAATCGCGCGTAAACTTTTGTGATTATACGGGTATCAGAGTCAATCCTGCGGACTGATGTCTCCATACACAAATTATAAATATTGCCGTCACTGTCAACAGCTACCCCGTGAGGGGCGTTTCTGCAGTTTGTCGCAGTTACATCCTCTACGTAACAATCATAGTTTCCACTTCCATTACCAGCTACTGTAGTAATAATACCACCAGTATCAACCTTTCTGATCCGGTAATTTCCTCCCAGATCAGGATGATAACCATCTGCAATATACAGGTTGCCTTCTTTGTCTACGGTAATTTTATTGGGATTATTCAACGGTGCTGTAGTGGCAGGGCCTCCGTCTCCGCTGAATCCCGGATTATTAGGGATACCTGCAACAGTATCTATTACAGGAACACAGCCTTGTCCTGAACTAAGCCCTGGTCTGAAAAGTATTACAGCAAAAAGAAAAATAATTTGAATAACAGTTTGTGCACCTTTCTTTTTTGCTCTCATAACTTTTCCTTCCTTGTCAAAATTAATAATTGTGACAGATTTTTATTAACACCCTCGTGTTTCTTTCAAACATTTGACTGCTTTGATAACATCATTTTTCCCAAAAAGCTATAGGGGAACAACCTCATTTTGCCGGGAGTTTTCCCTATGTCCATTGGTGGATTTCTCCTATATTGGTAAAGAATTTTATATTTGAAGTCATGAAAAGAGAAGGTAAGGAAAGAAAAAAGCAGGGAAATTATGCTGCTGTGTTGTGGTTTAAACCCGTAACCCGTAACTCGAAAACATTATTTTCACTGTGACACATCAAGTTTGTAGATAGTCTCTTCGTACCTTTCGTCATATGTAACCCACAAATATTCACTATCCCATGCAAGTCCGGTAGGAAAGTCAAAAATATTATAGGGATCAAATGTGGCAGGAGAATAAAAGGAATCAATAACATTACCGGAAATATCCAATTTGTATATCAGCAACGTATAACCAGATAAACCCCATAAATATGTTCCGTCAAAAGCAAGGTCGCCGGGAGAGCCTCCAGGAGCATCAAAAGAATCAATTACATTACCGGAGGTGTCTATTTTGTAGATTTTACTTTCATTCGTGTCAGCATTCCATAAATATTCACCGTCCCATGCAAGGCCGTCAGGAGCAGGCCCTGGAGAATCAAATGAATCAATAACATTGCCGGATGTGTTCAGTTTATATATCTTCCCTTGAGAATCTCTTCCCCCAGAATCAGAAAGCCAGAGATATGTTCCGTCAAATGTAAGGCCTCTTGGAAAACTTCCTGGGGTGTCAAAAGAGTCAATTACATTGCCGGAGGTGTCTATTTTATAAATAACAGTCCAGTAGTTATCAGCATTCCAAAGATATTCTCCGTCAAAGGCAAGCCCTTCCGGGGACCATCCTGGTGCATTGAATGAATCTATTACCATTGCTGTTTTTGGCGGTGCCCAGTTAGTTCTCAGCAAAGCATATGGTTTTATATGCTCACATAATGGCAGAACATAAAAAAGAAGGCCAATGGCATTGTATGATGCCTCACCTTCTTCTGTATCACACCTGCCCCACATGAGCGTGGGGATAAGAAATTCAGGGAAATAATTTATATATGTTATTGACCCATCAAGGTTGTAGAAAGACAAATACGGCAGAATTGATTGTGCCCATGTGGAACGACTTGTACCACGGACATACATATGATCTTCATAAAATGCCATATAGTGTTGAATTTTAGTGCCGCTCCAGCTTGTACCGTCCAGCAGCCCTGCAGAAGCTGTGGAGCTGCAAATGACGCTAAAACATAATGTTACTGCTAAAATAAAGGTTGTAAGTTTGTTTGGCATTTTTTAACCTCCCCTGCCTGTCTCCCGGTTTGTCGGGACAGAGCCAAAGCGGACATCTATGGTTTTTGGTATCATGATTCGTTCAACTTATCGGAGGTTTGTTAGGAAATCTTTAAATGTTGCAGGTGGCAGTCCTCCCGGATTTAATTCAAGGCATTGTTGTTTCATTTTTCATGCTCTGTTTAAAACTACTATTACGTTCTGTAATTTTTATTGCATCCGAATCTGTCATTGCGAGGAGCCCCGA
>JAJRXD010000053.1 GCA_024276465.1 Deltaproteobacteria bacterium | reverse complement strand
TCCTGAATCTGTTTGATTTTATCCAGGTCCTTGTCAATTACTGTAACGTCCTTTTTTTCAAGGGAAAGCCTTCTCGCAACATGATAGCCAATTTCTCCAGCGCCTATAACAATAAAGCTCATCTGTATTTCCTCTGCTGAATATTTTACGGTTTATACATTTTATATTTTTTATACAGTTTTGCCATCTCATTTTCAATGTCGATTTTTGGATCAGTACAGGCATTCATTAAAAGCTTTATAACCTCATGTGGTGGAACATCTGCAGAATCCTTGAGCAGTTCTTCCATCCTGTTTTCAACAAAAGTCCAGGAATTATTCATTGGCGTGCACATGAAGGAAAATATATGGCAGGGAATTACTTATTGCCAGTAAATTAAGATATTTGTTAACCAGGGCTCAGTCAAATATTTTTAACACATCATTGGCTTCAGATGAAAGAAATTCATTAATATTTTCCTGAAGTTTTTCAAATGACTCCTGATCTATTTCAAAGCCATTTTTGTTAATAAAATCAAATACCGAAGAAGTCATACAATTATTTGGTGAAATTGCTTTTTCATGTTCAAAGCAGGTAAAGCCTGCAATTTTTGTTAATATGTTTGACAGATAAATAATGATTGAGCCCTGAGTAAATTCTTTATCATACCATGGTGCGTGATGATAGAAAATTTGCATGATAATTTTTTTTGGAAAATTCCACTTCTGGAGCAGCTTTGCTGCAATCTGGTAATGTGTTACCCCCATAATTTCTTTTTCTGCTGAACTGAAGGTGGTTTTATTAGTTGTTATGTAATTAGTTATGGCTATGAAGTCTTTATGGAAATACTGGTCAATAACCAGCTTACCGATGTCATGTGTCAGACCAGCAAGAAAGTAGGTTCCATCATCAATTATCTTAAAATGTTTTGACAGAAACTTTGCAATTTGACTGCATATTACAGAATGTTTCCAGAATCTTTTCGGGTCAAAATTTTTGTTGCTGTTTACAAAATATTTTTGAATAGAAAATCCTAAAATAACATTTTTAAACTCATTTATCCCTAATATAACCAGGGCATGTTCTATGGTGCTTACATTATTTAACATGCCGTAAAATGATGAGTTTACTATTTTTAAAATTTTTACGGCAAGAGGAGGATCACTTTCTATGACATTCCCTATCTGCTTGATTGAGACATCATCACTATTGAAAAGCAGTTTCTGCATCTTTTCTGAAATAATAGGCAGGGAAGGTAATTGTTCAATTTTTTGTACTATTTCGTCAATATTTTTATTGCTCACTACTTATTCTCTCTATGCTGATGTAAAAAAATATCAAAATCAAGTTTCACGGGTGATGTAGTATTATTGGAATGCGCATGTGTGCCAGGTCCAGGGACAAAGTTTTTGCCATTAGTATCAATTGCTTTTCTTATATATTTAAGCTCGCTGGAAATTGATGAAACACTTTCAACTAATTTGTTCATTAGAAAATTTAATGTCTTATCATCTATCTGCTGGACCCCTTTTGCAATATTTCTGCTAACCGCCAATTCATCTTTTTCTGATTCTTCAGATCTTTCAGATCTGTCCGGAAGAGCCCTGGTTTTCTGTTCAACAGCAATATCTTTTAAAACAGTTTTTTTCTTTAACTGTTCGCTGTGTGATTTTGTATCCCCGCTGTTTTTAAGATTAATAACCGGGCTCTTGAAAATGTCTATGCAGCGTTTCCAGAATGATTCAAGGTTGTATGTTTCTGAAATGCCGGTTTTATTGTTCAATATGTTGTTTGCAATAGCTTTAATACATTTAGAAGCAATAGTATCAGGAAACCTGGAAATAAACGGTTGCTGAAATTTTACAGCCTCGGTAATTTTACTGTCTTCCAGCACAACCCCGAGAGGCTGGAGATCAATTGACAGGTATTTTTTAGCGACTTCCTTGAATTTGAGATAAGTCTGTTTTGCAATTGATGTATTTTTGCATTGATTGACAACAATTTTTACCGGACTTGCCAGACCATTAAAGGACAATATTTTCAACAAAGCATATGCATCTGTTAGAGAGGTTGGTTCAGGGGTTATTATAATAATTATTTCTGAAGATGCCAGGCAGAAGGAAAGGACATTTTTTGATACACCTGCAGATGTGTCAAAAATTAAAAAATCATATTCGGAGAGCATTGAAAAGGATTTAACTAATTTTTCTATCCCGGAAGAATCAAGCTCAGCGATTTTTTCCACACCTGAACTTCCGGGAATGATATCAATTCCAGCATAATTTTTTATAATAATTTCTGCCAGTGGCTTTCTGCCTGTGATCACATCCTCAATATTATGCTCAGGGTAAAGACCGAAAAGTAAATTTATATTGGCAAGACCCAAGTCAGCATCAAACAGGCATGTTCGTTTACCTGACGCAGATAACTGCAGAGACAGATTTGCGCTGAGGTTTGTTTTACCCACGCCACCTTTGCCGCTTGTGATTGTAATTGTTCTTGTCATAACATTTAAAAATGTTTGTTTTTTGCTGTTGTGCAAATTACTTCCTGTCAGGCAATGCTGATATTTCAGGAAGACCATTATTGGGCTTTATGGTAAAAACAACTTTGGCGCAATGATTTTCCCGGCATATTTTGTAGAAATTTTCAGTAATAAATTGCTTAAACAGTGGGATTGCCCCTTTAATCACATTATTGTTTGTTGTGTTGATGTTGTTGTAATCCTGAAACATTGTTTCAATTATCTCGCTTTGCCTGTCCGGATTTGAAATGATAAAATTTTGTGAAGAAATACTGGAACCGGATTGGCCCGTGCTGTTTCTGGAAACAATTTCTGATATGTCATTTGCCTGTATCTGTGCATTGTTCCTCATTTTAAATGCCTGTATCATATCCTGGGGCACAACCCTTATTAATTCCGACAAAGTGGTGTCATTCAGTTTCAGAAGCCCGTCATCAAGCATTGTGTTCATGCCGGATTCAACAGCAAGGGTTTTTATTTTTGCATCGTTCACACCTTCGCTCAGAGCCATGCCTATTTCCTTGTCTATGACAAAAATTTCAGAAATCAGTATTCGTCCGCTGTACCCTGAATAATTACACGACTCACAACCCCTCCCTCTATAAAATTTCAGGTGGGATGGATATGAGGTAAACAGCAGTTCCAGCTCATCTTCTCCAGGAACATATTCCTCTTTGCATGAAGTGCAAATTTTCCTTATAAGTCTCTGTGCAAGAACAGCAAGAAGGCATGAGGCGATCTGCTTGTATTCAATGTTCAGATCAACAAGTCTTGATACAGCGCTAATGGAATCATTGGTGTGAATGGTGCTGAGAAGAAGATGACCTGTTTGTGCTGCATCAAAGGATATTGCAGCTGTCTCCCTGTCGCGAATTTCACCAACAAGAATAACATCAGGATCAAGTCTTAAAAAAGACCTTAAAAGACGGGAAAATGTAAGGTCGATTTTAGGATTTATCTGGGTCTGCATGATGCCGGGAAAGCTGTATTCGATCGGGTCTTCAGCTGTAATGATTTTTACACCGGGATTGTAGACAAAGCGCAATGCACCATAGAGCGAGGAAGACTTCCCGCTTCCTGTTGGGCCGGATACCAGTATTATTCCTGCAGAACTTTTAAGAAGCCTTTTAAACGGGGTAACCACATGGGCAGAATGGTTTAAATTTTCAAGACCGACACTTGCCTTGCGGGAATCAAGTATTCGAATTGTAACGTTTTCTCCAACAATAGCGCGGCAGGTGGCAACTCTAAAATCAAGATCAAATTTCTGGTTTTTTGCTTTGTCATAGTAGTTAGTTCGGAAGACTCCATCCTGAGGAAGGCGCCTTTCAGCAATGTCAAGGTTTGACATAACCTTTATACGCGAAATGATTGCATTGATTTTTTCCTGAAATTTTTTCTTTAGCCAGCCAACATTATTGTCCTGCAAAACACCGTCTATTCGGTAGCGCAGTTTCGGGCTGTGACGATCCTGCTCAATATGTATGTCGCTGGCATTGTTTAAAATGCCGTACTTGATTATGAAATTAACAATTTCTTCTGCTTCTATGTCCTGGGATCCATAATCAGGTGCCTGTTCATTATTAGCATCAAGATTTTCATCAAGGTCAATTTCCATAAAATCCATTTCATCAGATTCATGTAAATCCTGGTTTTGTGAAGATTCAGCGCTCAGCCTCCTGCTGAAAAGCACTTCAAAAAGCTCCTCGAGTTTTTCATGGGTTGTTAGTACAAAAGATATTTCAAGGGTTGGATATAATGACTTTAATTCGCTGGTAAGAGATAAAATTCCAGGGTTGGATATGGCAATTTTCAGATTTTTCTCGGTTAATGACAAAGGGAGCAGCAGATTTTTTTCAGCATATTTCTGTTGAATAAGGTTTGTGAGGTTTTTTTTGTCGCTCGCACTGTATGTAAAATTATTTAAATGTTCAAACGCAATGTTATATTGTTTGGCAAGTGCGGACTGAAGCTGCTCTGAAGAGATGAATTTCTTTTTGATCAGTATATCTTCTAATGGTTTTGAGGTATGTTCTGCCTCCTGTTTTGCTTTATTCAGTTTTTCTTTATCAATGATACGTGATCTTACAAGAATTTCTTCAAGGGCAATCTGTTTGTTGTATTTTTTAAGGATGTAATGTAAATCCTGATTAGTAATAATTTTAAGATCACATAAAATTTCACCTAATGCTCTTGTTGAATTTTGCCTTTTAAGGGCTTCCTGCAGGGTGCTCTCAGAGATCAATTTCAGGTCAACTAAAATCTGTCCAAGTTTTGGAGAGTTGAGCTGGGTTTTAAGCAGATTCCCAATGTCATTATGTGTCAGCAGCCCATAATTAACCAGAAGATCGCCGATTGTCTGGCCTGGTTTTTTTTTATTAAGAACTGTTTCTAAATCTTTTTTTTTAACAAGACCCTTTTCAACTGCTAAAGAGCCCAATTTTTTTTTCAGGTCAGGATGATTAACAGCATGCTGAAGATCATCATCAGACAATTCACCCATTTTGACAAGAATTTCCCCAATACGAAGATTTAAATATTGCTTCTCCTCAGCCTGTATGTTCAGAGCATTTTCTATTTCTCCTTTGGTTGCAAACCCCTCATATACCAGCAATTCTCCAATTTTCAGGGAACAACTGGAACTGGTATTCGATTTCATATCGGTGTTGAAGTTTTTTGCTGATGTCTTGTTCATGACATTTTAAATTGATTTTAATCTGTCGTAACATATCGTTTTTTTATTGGATTTCTTTAGGGGTTATTATTCAAATTCGCGGTTCTGCCTTTTCAGTTCTTTTCTCTCATTTTCTATTACATAGCCTATAATTTTATTGCGTGTGTTTTCATCAATATCAGTAAACTCTGCCCCGCAATAATAATAGTACGCCTTTCCATTTATCAGGACAGGGTATTCTGCCTGCCTCATTATGTTAATCACAACAATTCCAACAGTGACAGAAAAGTCATTCAGGTTCAGGGATACATGAGCAAGCTTTTTGCCTGCCCATAAAACAGATTTTCCAAGGTTTGTATAAAAGCCTATTCCTCCTCCGCTGATATTTGCTGCCTTTTCTTTTACACACTGGCCATCCAGAGAAAATTCAACATAAACATCCTCACTTACCGAAGGTGCCACTCTGTGATAAAGTCTTTTCTGGTCCCTTTCGATAGAATCAGGAAATGCAATTTTTATTGCCGGATAACCATTAATATTCAGATCCTGTATGTAGGCTGAGTTGAAAGTAAATGGAATATGTTCAGCCTCATCAATAATGAAATTTACTGTTATAAATTTTGAGTCTCTAATCAGACTGTTTCCTTCAAACGGAAACAGTGCATCAGCAATCAGGTATGATGATTCTATCTTTATTAAAGAGGAGTTAAAAGATTTTCCTCTGTTATTAAGTTTTACCCTGAAGCGTACTTTATGGTGAATAACAGTATTTAATACCGCATAAATGCCTGAAGGCTCCTTAATAACATTAAAAGGTAATATGGTCATGTTTTGTCTCTGCTTCAGCAGATTTTTTCTTTTGTTTATTAAATATGGGATCAGAAAGACAGAAATGATTATTGAAATGATAATAAGTGTATTTAAGAGTTCCATGCAGTCTTTGTCAGAGATTTGATTGTGACAAAATAATGTTGCAATGTTGAAGAGACACTGGAAAGGTTACTGTTACTACTCATCTTTTTTAAGGCTGATGTCCTGTAATACCCTGTTAATAAAAGATGGTTTCCTGCCTATGGTCTGAAGGTCGTTGTTTACTTCAAGATCATTCTGAATATGATCTATTACGCTGGCATTGGCAAAATCCCTTGCAGCCCTGACTGCATTTTTTATGGCATAGGAAGATGATCTCCCATGTGCAATAATTACAGGTGCATTAACACCCAGCAGTGGCGCACCTCCCTGCTCAGAGTAATCATACCTTTTTTTTAATCGGCCAAAAGCATTTCTTGAGAAGAGAACCCCGATTTTTGACATTAAAGTGCGTTTAAGTTCCTCCTTTAATGCTGAGCCAATACTTTCTGCAATTCCCTCAGCCACTTTGAGAAGTATGTTTCCTGTAAAACCGTCACATACAACCACATCCACATTGCCGTTAAAAACCTCTTTGCCTTCTACAAACCCGATGTAGTTAAGGCTGCCCTGTTTCAGCAGTCTGTGCGTTTGCTTAACTACTTCAGTACCCTTTGTATCTTCTTCACCATTGCTTAGAACACCTACTTTAGGGTTCTGGCATTTGAGAAAATACTTGCTGTAAACAGAACTCATAATAGCAAACTGAACAAGGTTGAAAGGTTTGCAGGAGTTGTTTGCTCCGGCATCAGCTACAATTACACGTCCAGTTAATGTGGGCATAACAGTAGCAATAGCAGGCCTGTCAATACCTTTTATCCTTTTAAGACCAAAAAGTCCTGCAGAAACAACAGCACCTGAATTTCCGGCACTTACAAATGCAGCGGCCATGTTATCCTTTACGATCTGCACCCCAACCCGAATCGACGAATCCTTTTTTTTTCTTATTACATCAAGGGGGTTGTCAGCCATTTTAACAACCTCTGAGGCATGATGAACTGAAATGGGCAGATAGGATGCATTAAGCTGTTTAAGTGCTTTGTTTATCAGATCCTTTTTGCCAACAAGTACAATTTCAACACCATACTCTCTGCATGCATGTACAGCACCTTCAACAACTGCAGTGGGTGCAAAATCACCCCCCATGGCATCAACTGCTATCTTGATTTTTTTATTCATGGTGTTTCCCGGAATCTAATTGCCTCCTGGCCTCAACCTGCTGCAAAGCAGGTATCCTGTTGTCATTCTATCCATTAAGGCAGTCTAATGTTGTTAATAAAAAATCCTGATTTTTGTTCAGACACTAATTAAATATATTGATTTTCTAAAAAAAATTATGTTATGTTTGCAAAATAACATTATCGCTAAAGCGTAAATATATTTTAAAATTCTATATAGTTTTTAAATTAATCTGTCAACCACTTTTGATGGAGAACAATTCGGATGAAAGAAAAGATATTGATTGTAGATGATGATAAGTACATAACCCTTCTTTTATATAACTTTCTGGAAGAAGAGGGCTACATATGTGAAACTGCTGAAAACGGGCTTGACGCTCTTGAAAAAATCAGCAAAGGCGACAGCTATGATCTGGTCCTTCTGGATTTTGTGATGCCAAAGATGAACGGGCTTGAATTTCTTGCTGCGGTAAAAGATATAAACCCGAAACTGCCGGTGTTAATGATTAGTGGTTATCGCACAATCGACAATACTCTTGAGGCTTTAAGGCTGGGTGCAATTGGTTTTGTTAAAAAACCTTTCAGCCTGAAAGATGTTTTGAAGAACTTAAGGCTTGTATTCCATACTTCCAGAAACAAAAAAGAACTGGGGCCCATAATTCCCTACCTGAGGAATGGGAGTATGGAATTTGTTTTTAAAACCGGAGAAATAGAACCCGATGAAGTATCGATTTACCTTGCGACACACCTTGGGGAAATGGGCTTGATAGAGGGCAGGCGCATAAGCACAGTTGCTCTTGCATTTAACGAAGTCCTTATTAATGCCATAGATCATGGAAATCTTGAACTCCCTGTTAACAATTTTGTTGCAACCCCTGAAAGTGAGGAAAAGGAGAATGTTTTAAACCTTAAGAATGAGAGGTTGAGGGACTCCCGGTATGCAGATAGAAAAATAATTTTAAAGTATGTTTTCCGTGATGAAGAAATAATGGTGACAATAGTTGATGAGGGATCTGGATTTAACACGGCAACTGTTGTTGATTTTCTGATAAAGGATGACGAGTCAACTGCTGAAGGATGCGGGCGAGGGATTATGCTTTTGAAATATGCTGTGGATGAAGTCAGGTTTAATGAAAAGGGAAATGAAGTTACTCTTGTAATAAGGTCTGATCAGAAGCGTTTTTCAGAGTAAAATTGATGAATTTGTAAATTTGATGACAAGGAGTCGTTCCACGCACACAGCACGTGCCTACTGCTGAATCATCAAAAACAGGTAGCCGCTCAAGCATACACAGTATGTTGTAGATACTATTAGAACGTTTCCTAAATAACGTAGTATTACAACTGTCATTGCGAGCTCCGTTACTTAAAACGAGATAAACACCGCGAAGCAATCTCTATCTGCCTAATATTTCATGAGATTGCCGCGTCGCAGCCTGTCCCGATTTATCGGGGCTCCCCGCAATGACAGGATCGTATGCAATAAAAATTACAGAACGGACTACTATAACTCACCCTAACTTTTGAACTTCGGGTCAAGAGCATCACGCAGACCCTCACCTAACAGATTATATCCAAGCACTGTTAACAGGATTGCAAGCCCCGGAAAAACAGACAGCCACCAGGCAATTTCGATATTGTCTTTGCCCGAAGTGAGTATGTTTCCCCAGCTTGGTGTTGGCGGCTGAACACCAAGCCCTAAAAAACTTAAAGCACCTTCAACCAGCACTGCTGCTGCAACACCGAGGACTGCGGATACAAATACAGGCGTCAGGGCATTTGGGAGTATATGCACAAATATTATTCGCAGATCTTTTGCCCCTGATGTCACGGCTGAAAGCACAAACTCCCGCTCCTTAAGCGAGAGAAACTCAGCCCTGACAAGGCGTGCCACGCCCATCCAGGAGGTAAGCCCTATTATGATCATTATGTTCCAGATGCTTGGCCCGACAAAAGCAATGACCGTAAGTATCAGGAAAAAACTTGGGAAGCAGAGCATCATGTCCACAAAACGCATTATTGTGCTGTCTATCCACCTGCCGTAATACCCTGCAAGTGAGCCCAGAACAATTCCGATTACAGTTGAAATGCCCACTGCGACAAAACCAACTGCAAGGGATATTCGAGACCCCCATATTATCCTGCTGAGAAGGTCCCTCCCTAAATCATCAGTGCCAAGAAGGTGAGCTTTGCCGGGTGGCATGAGAATTGCCCTTACATTAATTGTTTTATAGTCGTACGGCGCAATAAATGGCGCACATAAGGCAATAATGAATAAAACGGTTACTATGGCAAGTCCGGCAATTGCAAGCCTGTTCTTTGAAAATCTGTCAGTAACTGTTTTTATCTGCATAATTCCTCAATCGTGTTTCATAACCCGGACAAACCGGCTTGAAAATCGAAATAAAATTGATTCAGTGTAAAAAGAACATATTACGGGTTGCAAGCTGCGTGTTAAAAAAAGTCTTGAAACACGTGATCCATTACACAACCCCTCAATCCTTACCCCTTGTTTACACGTATTCTCGGGTCAGCAAATGCATAACATACGTCTGCCAGAAGGTTTGCAATCAGGGTAAGCACAGCTGTAATAAAGAGCAAACCCATAATAACAGGATAATCTCTGGTCATTATTGCCTGAAACGAGAGCTGACCCATACCTGGAATACCGAAAATTGTTTCAAAAATTACTGAACCTCCAATAAGCCCCGGAATAGAAAGACACAGGATTGTTATTATCGGAAGCAGCGCATTTCTTAATGCGTGTTTATAAACAACTGCAGTTTCAGAAAGACCTTTTGCCCTGGCTGTTATTATGTAATCGTTTCTGAGAGCTTCAAGCATGCTGGAGCGCATGTATCTTGACATTCCCGCAATCCCCCCAAATGCAGATACAAAAACAGGAAGAATAAGGTGCTGTGCTTTATCAAAAACCTGCATCATGGCAGAGAGGCTGGAATAGTTAAGGGATTTAAGACCTGAAATTGGCAGCCATCCAAGCTTAACTCCGAAAAGCATCATGAGCAGAAGGGCAAGCCAGAAAGCAGGTGTCGCAAAACCTAAAAAAACAAAAACAGTTGAAACACGATCAAAAAACGAATAGGGGTGTGTGGATGAATAAACACCAATAGGAATGGCAAATAAAAGGATAAGAGAAATCGAAAGTATATTTATAAGCAGTGTTATTGACAGCTTTCTATCCAGTAGAGGAAGATTCTTGTCCCATATTTTGTCAATTACGGGTCTTGAATCAGTTGAAAAAGAGTTGCCGAAATCAAGCCTGACTATCCGCTTAAGCCAGATTCCATACTGGACAAGGATCGGTTTGTCCAATCCATAATATTTTTCCAGACGCTGCCTTGCTTCAGGAGTTATTTTAGGATTCAACTCTGTCATTATGTCCGTTGGTTTCCCGGGGGCAAGATGAATTATTGAAAATGAGATGATTGTTACCCCGAGTAAAACCGGAATCATGAAGATGATTCTTTTAAAAAGATATATCAACATGGTTTAATGTGTTACGGGTTTAGGGTTAAAATATCAAATTTCAAAATCCAAATGTTCAAAATAACAGACACAAAGGCATCAGGAACAGAGGCACAAAGTTTTTAATTCTGATTTAACCTGATTAAATTTATAACAGGTTTGGAGTTCAAAGGTTCAGATTTTTGTATTTTCCACCCTGCATTTTTACTTTATCTCTCTGTGCCTTTTTCACCTTGCCCCCACAAGTTATTCAACTACGGAACAAGAGAATGTCTCTGCATTTTTTTGGGGACATACCATTTGTTGATATTATAACTGATGCCGATCGGTTCTGGCTTAATGTTTTTGAAACGTGCATGAATTATAGGAAGCGCATAGGGTACATACAGGAAAATGTATGGGACCTCTTCTGCAATGATTTCATGGAATTTAAAATATATTTTTTTCCTCTCTTCAATATTGAATATGCGCCGGCCTTTTTCAAGCAGTATGTCAACAGCAGGATTTTTATATGATATAAAGTTGAACTCCTTTTCACCTGTCTTGCTGCTGTGCCATATATCGTACTGATCAGGATCAAGCCCAATGCCCCATCCCATAATAAGCGCCTGAAACCTTTTTTTATCCACAAACTCGTTTATTAATGTTGCCCATTCAAGCACTCGTATATTAACCTTTATACCGATCATTTCGAGCCTCCACTGTATTATTGTGGCTGTTTTGAGGCGCCTGGTGTTACCCATGTTGGTCAGTATTGTAAATTCAAAAGGTATCCCCTCCCTGTCAAGTATACCATCATTGTCAGTGTCAGCCCATCCTGCATCCGAGAGAAGTGCCCTGGATCTATCAGGATTATAGGGATATGTTTTTACTGTGGGGTTGTAAGGCCATGTGTTTGGGACATAGGGTCCTGTTGCTTCCTGAGCAAGGCCAAGAAATACACCATCGATGATTTCCTGTTTATTAACAGCATGGGCAATGGCCTGCCTTACCCTTAAGTCCTGAAACAATGGAAACAGAAAATTAAAGGCAAGGTATGTATAACTGAACACAGGATATTTAAATTTATTGAAATTTTCTTTAAAATATTTACTGTCTGTCTGTCTGACAAACTGCAGTGGGGTAAGGGACATAAGATCAACTGAGCCTGCCTGAAGCTCAAGAAACATGGTTGCCGGATCAGGGATAAACCTGAAAATGTAATTGTTCAGAAAAGGTCTTCCTTCAAAATAGGCAGGATTTGCATCCAGGATAAGTTTTTCACCAGGCACCCACTTGTTGAATTTAAAAGGTCCCAGGCCGACAGGTTTCCTTGTCAGTTCATTTTTTCTTATATCCTTTCCCTCAAGGAGATGTTTCGGAAGCACAGGAAGATTACCCCAGCTGCTCAGTGCAGGCGCAAAAGGTTTTTCATAAGTAACCCTGAAAGTATGTGGTCCTAAAACCTCGGCAGTGCTGACCTGTCTGAAGTCTTCAGAATAAGCAGTTGGAGTGTTCGGGTCAGTTATGGTTTTGAAACCGAAATAAACGTCATCAGCAGTAAAATCAACACCATCTTCCCACACGACACCTTTTTTCAGGTAAAATGTAATGGTAAGGCCGTTATTGGAGATATCCCATGATTCTGCAAGGTCGCCAACCAGTGTCAGGTCCGGGGCATATTTTACAAGACCGTTGAAAACAAGTCCGCACACATCATGGGATGGTCCGTCAGAAGCAAGCATGGGGATAAGTATGCTTGGCTCCCCAATAGATCCAACAATTACTGCATCACCGTACTCAGTGTTATTGTCTGATTCATAGGCTGAAGCAAAAGGAGCTGTAAACAGAAGGGCAAGTGTTGTAAACAGAAAAATATTTACATTTAATATGTTCATATTTTAATCGATTCAGTGCACAAATAATATATTGCAAGTTAAAAAAGTCTTTAAACCCGTAACCTGTAACTACGCAACCCGTAACACATATTAAACCAGATAGACTCAAAGGCATTAAACACAAAAAAGTAACTTCTAAAGGAAAAGAACACTAATTCAGAACACATCTGCTGAGAATAAATATACATCTGTGTCATCCTGTTCCCACGAGTCAGGAGGCAGGCCGGCTTTCAGGCATGTCTGTCTGAGAAAAGTCTTCCTGTCCCACCCGTACTCTGAAGCAACCTGGGGAAGCAGGAGTCCTGAAAAATGATCCTTAACTATCATTAAACCATGTTTTCCAATTTCAATCTCATTAATATCTCTCAGCAGTTTCATTGGCGTAAGAACTGACAATTCAATATCAAGGTTTTCAAGTTCTTCTTCTCTCAAAGGCTCAAACCTCGGGTCCTGAAAAGCAGCTGAAACTGCCATTTCCGGTACTATTTCATAAAGGGGCTTAACCGGTTGAATAAATCCTATACACCCGCGCAGATTTCCTTTGCGATGAAGAGAAACAAATGCCCCCATCTTTTTTTTTAAATTATCAAGGTCAGTAGTAAATTTTAACGATTCCCTGCCCTTGAGCCTGTTTACAATTGCAGAACGGGCAATTTTGTGAAGAAAGGCTTTTTCTTTGTCAGTCAGTCCAAGGTCAATCCCTGCTTTTTTTTTCATTCTTACATCCTCACTAATATGAAAGTATTGTCAAAAACAAACCACAGAGTGTTTCTCTGAGAACTCTGTGGTTCATACCCCCCCCTTTTTTGTCAAGTAGAACTTTTGACAGTACCATATATGAATACATTTTAAATTTAAATAATAGGAAATGAAAATAAATTCAAGTTTCTTTTTTTCACCTGAATCCTTTGATTATTGCTAAACATTTCATATTACCCTCCGATATGATCAGCGTTGTTGTTTAAACTGTCCTGTAAAAGGATGAAACTGTACAAGAAATGCAACTAATTTAGCAACAAAGCAATTATTCGGTTAACGATATTATACGTAATTTTTATTCCCATGCTGACAAAATCAAATATTTTAATTGTTGATGATAACCCGATAAACAGAAAAGTTATAAACGTTTTTCTTAATAATGAAGGATATTCTGTTTTAGAGGCAAAAAATGGTGAAGAGGCACTGGAAAAAATAAAGCAGACAGATTTTAATTTGATATTCATGGACTTGCTCATGCCGGTAATGGATGGCTTTGAAACCACCAGAAAAATTCGGAACATGGGTGTGTCAACCCCTATAATTGCTGCTTCTGCATTGAGTTTAAAGCAGGATCGACAAAGAGCCATTGAGTCCGGGTGTAATGATTTTTTATCAAAGCCAATAGATTTTGCAGCGCTCAGCAAACTGGTAAAAAGATATAATGCTGAGAATAGTTCTTCGCATAAGCAGTTAGAGATTCAGCAGAAGCATGATTTGCCTGCCAGTTCAGAGGATATGAGGTTTTCCGATTGCAAGGTGCTTCTCGTTGAAGAAGATGAGGGACTTGGAGCAGAATATGAAACAATGCTCAGCAAGCATGGCTTTGATGTCAAACGTATTTCCAACGGCACTCAGGCATTGAAACTGATTCAGGAAAAAGAAAATAAAGTTGATATTATTATCAGTAATATTTTTACTTCAGGGATTGACGCGCTTGGTCTTTTAACAATCGCAAAAAGAGAATATCCGGGTATTCTTGTGTTTATTTACACAGGAGAATATGACACTGATACATTTCAGGTGGCCATTCAGCAGGGTGTTGATGGAATAATTCCTCAAAAGCAATTTGAGCACTCTGTTTTTTCCATGATTGAATCAGCAATTTATAATGCAAGGCAAAAGGGATCTCGGGCCCGGGACGCTGCAACAGTAAAACAGGTTCGTAAAGCACAGGAACAGCTGCTTAGTTTCGGTTGTCAGGAGCAATGCAGGTTTGTTGATGTTGCCCAATCTGCCCTGCATGAAGCTGGTGGAGACATGGCCTGCTGCCGGCGTTTTAATCTTGAGGGTCTTTGCGGAATCGTGCTTGCCGATGTTGCCGGACATGACGTGACAAGTTCCTACATGAGCGCAGTATTTCTTGGGATGATGACATCTAACTGGGATGCTCACCACGATCCTCTGGACTTTTTGAAATCAATAAATGCCGATCTTATTAAATTAGGCAATGATCGTTCCCATATCTGTGCAACAGTTCTGTTATGGGACAAGCGAAGAAAAAAGATAAAAATAGCTGTAGCAGGCAATCCCGGAGGTCTTCATGTAGTGAAGAATCCCGGTAACTCTGTTGCATACACTGAGTTGTCGGGGGGAGGAATGGGTCTTGGGCTGTTAAGTGATGACAGCTTGTTCGTGAGTGAAGAGATTAAGTTTGAAAAGGGAAGCTGTTTATTCTTTTTCTCCGACGGCATTGAAAAGGACTGGATTATTGATGCTGTTTCAGAAGATGAAAAACTGTTCAGAACAGATGGTGTCTGTGGTCATGGTCAGAAAATCCTTTCAGTTCTGCAGCAAAAACATGTCCAGGAAGATGACATGATTCTTTTGAGTCTTAATGTTCCTGAACAGATTAATCATGAAGAACAGCATTATGAATTGCTGTCAGATTTCAGTGAAATAGATAAAGCATGCAAATGGGCTGAAAAAATATTGACACCTGATAAAATTCCGGGAGGGAAAGACAGGGATTTTATACTGCTTTCTCTCAGGGAAGCATTGCTCAATGCTGTCGAGTACGGCAATAATCACAACCCACTTGCTTATGTTGATCTGTCACTGTTTTATAAGCCTGGTGAATTGAAAATAAATGTTTCAGATGAGGGCTCCGGGTTTGAACTTGCTGAAAAAATTAATGAGTTAAGAAACCTTGACGGGCTGCAGCTTGGAAGAAGAGGGCTGTTGCTGATGAATGAAATTGCTGATGTTATTAATGTAACCGGGGGAACGGTTTCGATGGTTTTTAAGGGTGAAAAAACAGGCACAGAGGGACAAAGGAAATGTCAAATGACAAAGCTCAAAGGAATGTAAAAAAAAATCCATGACAAAGATGACAGCCAGGCACAAAGTTGCAAAGGGACAAAGGCAACAGAAGCAAGCCCGTAACACCTAACACGTAACTCGTACAAGGAGAGATATGATGAACAGCAGAATAGAAAATCAAACATTATATTTGATGCCTGAGGCTGACCTTGTTGCCAGCTGTATTGAAAAGCATAGAGACTACTTTGTGGAGCAGCTGAAAAAAAATTCGGATGTTACAGAAATAATCCTTGATGCAAACGGCGTTGAGACTGTTGATTCACTTGGCGTTAACCTTATTATAGGTCTTTACAGGCAGGCAGCTTCTGAAACCAAAGTGTTTGAGATTATCGGGGCAGGAAAAAAATTCATAAAGGTGGCTGATTTTTTCAGATTTTCTTCGCTTTTCAAAATTGAAGCTCAGGGGGAGTTGTAAATGATAGAGCAGGATGAACTTTTGGCAAATTTTGTTGATGAATCTCTGCAGCATCTTCAGACCATTGAACCGGATCTTCTTGAAATGGAGAAAAACAGAGACAATGTTGATTCTGAAGTAGTTAATTCGGTTTTCAGGGCAATTCACAGCGTAAAGGGTGCTTCCGGATTTTTTGGCCTTAAGAATATCGGTGAACTCAGTCATAAAATGGAAAATCTTTTATCACTTCTCAGGGACAGCAAAATCAGTCTGACGCCCGAACTTATTGATGCTTTACTGGCCGGGGTTGACTCACTGAGGGTAATGGTTGAGGACGTGGGGGAAAGTGACAGTTTTGATATTAAAGATGATCTGAAACGGATTCAGGTGCTTCTGGAATCAGATGATAAAAATCCACCTAAAACCGTAAGTATATCTGAAAAAACAGAAAACGATGATTCAAGGATGTTTGATTTTTTTGAGGATGACATAAAAAGATTTATCAAAACAGGCATGCATGTTTATTCCTTAAAGCTGTCTCTCAAGAAAGATATAACTGAACAGGGAAAAACACCGTATGATTTTATAAACAATATGGAATCAACAGGTCAGTATGTTGACTCAATGCTGGATATTAACAGTGTTAACGGCCTTTCGGACTGCATGGAAAATGACCTTACGTTCATATTTGTATATGCAAGTATTCTTGAGCCTGATCTTGTCCCGGTAGCACTTGAAGTACCGCAGGACAGGATTACGGTAATCAATATTGACGAATATAAAGAAAAACATATGGAGGATTTGACTTCAGTACAGGAGAGTAATCATGACCAGGCAGAACAACCAGACTCTGAAGTCATAACAGCAGAGCAGCCAGCAGAGCAGCCAGTAGATCCACTGGTCAGTAAGACCACAGATAAAAAGACAGAGCCCGCGGAGAAGGCTTCACGCCAGATTCAGGCAGAAGAAAAAATCCGCGTCGGGGTCAACTTTCTCAATGACCTTGTGAACCTGGCTGGTGAGCTTGTCTTAGGCAGAAACCAGCTTCTGCAGATAGCGCTTCCCCTTATCAAGGACAGACCAGGCCTGAACCCTGTAGTACAGCATGTAAGCCGTATTACCACTGAAATGCAGGAAAAAATAATGCAGATGAGGATGCAGCCTGTTTCTGTTCTTTTTGGTAAATTCCATCGAGTTGTTCGTGACCTTGCAAAAAAGCTCAATAAGGAGATTGATCTCAAAACATCTGGTGAAGAGGTGGAACTGGATAAAACAATCATTGAGGCACTGTCTGATCCCCTCACACATTTAATCCGGAACTGTGTTGACCATGCAATTGAATTCCCTGAAGAGCGTGAAAAGGCAGGAAAGCCAAGGAGGGGAACCATTGAACTGAAAGCTTATCATGAAGCCGGACAGGTTCATCTTGAGGTTGTTGATAACGGGGCAGGAATAGATGCGTGTAGTGTTGGCAGAAAAGCTGTTGAAAAGGGTGTTATTACTGATGAACAGGTTGAGTCCATGACAGAAAAGGAGATGCTTCGCCTGATTTTCAAGCCGGGATTTTCCACTGCAAAAGAGGTCTCGGACGTAAGCGGAAGAGGGGTGGGTATGGATGTTGTGATAACCAATATTGCGCATTTAGGAGGCACAGTTGATATTGATACAAGTTTTGGAAAAGGCACAAGCATGAAGCTTGTTTTGCCTTTGACCCTTGCCATTGTATCGGGGCTTGTCATTAAGGCGGCTGATCAGAATTTTATCATCCCTGAAGCAAATATTGAGGAACTGGTTCGGATAAAGCCGGATGAGATAGAAAGCCGTATAAATGTGGTTCATGACGCCCTTGTTCTCAGGCTGCGTGAAAGCCTCCTTCCCCTGATAAATTTAAAGGAGATTTTAGGCCTGTCAGACAATACAGAAAGGGGACTTGACAACATTGACAGAAATGACCCTGTCAAAGTGCTTGTTACAAGGCATGGATCCTCCAGGATGGGTGTTGTTGTTGAAAGTCTGGAAAACATTGAAGAAATTGTAGTGAAACCATTGCCGAGATACCTGAAAAAATTAAAGTGCTACAGCGGTGCAAGCATAATGGGTAACGGAACCGTATCACTTATTCTTGATATAGCTGGAATTGTTGAAAAGGCAAAGCTTCATTTTACAGAAGATGTTTAAATAAGCGAAAACTCTGAAGCTGAAAAAACCGACTCAACTGGTGATCTGCAGACACTCCTGCTGTTTGACAATAATACTGAGGAACGGTTTGCACTCCCCCTGGAGTTGATCGCCCGCATAGAAGAGGTGCATACTTCAAGGATTGAGAAGATAAACCAGAACCAGTATCTGCAATACCAGGGGCAGAAGCTAAGGCTTGTTTTTCTTGAAGACTATCTGCCAGTCATGAAGCCCGAGAGGTCAGTGAAGGACAAAATCAGAGTTATGATTCCAAAGATGATGAACTGTCCAGTGGGGATTGTTATACATAATGTTATTGGAACCACTACCCAGGCAGTTAAACTTGATACAACTTCCATATCGTCTCCAGGATTGTTTGGGTCTGCTGTAGTAGAAGGAAAGATAACACTTTTCCCGGACATGTACCGGCTTTTTGATCTGGCTGTTCCTGCTAAACAGAAAGAAGATGATGTAAAGAGTTCAGGTGGCAGGAAAAAGCCGCGTGTTATGCTTGTAGACGATACTGCATTTTTCAGAATGGTTGAATCTGAGTATCTGTCTTCTGCGGGATATGAAGTTGTACAGGTGGAAAACGGAAAAAAAGCCCTTGAAATTCTTGAGCAGCAGAAAGTTGATGCTGTTCTTCTTGATATAATGATGCCTGAAATGGACGGATGGGAGGTTATAAGGGCAATTCGCGCTGATGACAGGTGGAAACAACTTCCTGTTATGTCCCTTACATCTCTTGCAGATGAAGAAATGCAAAAAAAAGGAGTGGAGGCAGGCTTTACTGATTGGGAAGAAAAACTGAATAAGGAAAGGCTGCTTGATAAGCTTTCAGGAATGATAAAGGGATAAAGGCAGAAAGAAAGGCACAAAGAAAAATACAAAATGAAAAATGACGAAGGGAATTAAGGGGTCAAGTGAAATGTTTGAAAATTATCAGAGGAAAAGCGGTTTTCGGTTGACAGCTAAAGACATTCAAACATAAACCGATTTATTTTAACCGTAAACAGCTAACTGTTAACTGGTTTTTATCCTTGAATCCTCGACCCCTTGAACCCCAAACTTTTTTATAACAGGAGATTGTAAAGTGTCGCGTCAAATAGCAAGTTTCAAATTGGGAGATACAACACTTGGGGTTGACATACTGCTTATGAAGGAGGTTTACCGCAGCACTGTTTTAACTCCAATACCTGATGCGCCTGAGCATCTTCGCGGGCTGATGAATCTGAGAGGCAGAGTTGTAACGATTATTGACCTTAACGTATGTCTGAACCGGCCGGCTTCCAGGAATATTGATGACAGCTGTCTTTTAATATTAAAGACAGGAGAAGAGATAATATCTTATCAGAACCAGGGTTGTCTTATGAAGACCAGCATGGGAGAAGACATAGTCGGCCTTTTAATAGACAGAATGGACGATGTGCTGGAAGTGGAGGAAGAACAGATTCTCCCTCCGCCACCTAACCTGGATACAGTGGAAGAAGAAATGATAGAAGGTGTTATAAAGCGTGAAAAACTTGTTATTCTTCTTAATATAACATCGGTTCTTGAAAGGGTTATGAGTTCAGCTGTTGAAGCTTGACGACAACGTAAAAAGTCCTTCTGCTGCGTTGTGCTGCATCCTCAGTTGTTGCGGCGTACGAACAAGTACATCTCACTCCTTCGGATTTCCACGCCCTGTATCTGGAGCTTTTTACGTTGTCGCCTGTTTGCTGGCTTTTTACTGGTTCATCAAACTTAAAAAAACTTTTATGGAAGATTTGTTAAAATTACTAATTATTAACAGGGAGAAGACAAAATGTTGAAAAAAACAGGGCATAAAATATTAGTTTTATTGTTATTTGTCTTAGTCATCCAGCTGATTATGTTTTTTTTATCCCTGTCCAAACTGAATGGACAGAAAAGCACGGGTTTGGTTATTAATCTTGCGGGTCGTCAGAGGATGCTTTCTCAGAAAATGACAAAGGAATTACTGGATTATCTCAGGAGTAACAGCAGGGCTGAGCTTGATCAGTTGAACAAATCAATAAAGGTTTTTGACAAAACCCTGACATCATTGATATCCGGCGGAGATGCACCGGTTGATCTGAATATGAACGTTTTTAAATCAATACCAGCATCCCAAAACGAAGACATTAAAAAAGAGCTGGAAAAAATTAAATCATTGTGGACTCAATTCAAGCAGAAACTGGAAGTTGTAATTTCTTCCGGGCCTGATGCTGAGAGTTTAGCATACATTAGAGATACGAATATTAAATTACTTGCAGAAATGAATAAAGCAGTAGTTCTAATGCAGAAAGACTCTGAGAAGAGTCTCCAGGGAATTATTTACTGGCAGATAACAGGTCTTATAATACTGATTTTAATAGTCGTATCAGCAACGATATTTTTTGACAGGACTGTTGGACAGCGTTTAAACAACATGGTGCTTTTTAATGAGAAGTTAGCAGATGGAGACCTTACACAGAGAGTATCAGTGAACGGCAATGATGATATTGCTGTACTTGAAAAATCTTTTAACAGTCTTGCCGGCCGTTTCAATGAGATAATAAAAACAATTCACAATATGTCATCAAACCTTACTAATTCAGCAGGTGATCTTTCAAGCACTTCAGATGTTATGTCATCTACTGCAGAGGGTGTCCGCTCTCAGGCTGATTTGGTTGAAAAATCAGCTGAGCACATAACATCAAGCGTAGATACTGTAGCATCAGCAGCAGAGGAGTCAAGCTCGTCAGTATCAAATATTTCAACCATGACGGAAGAGATGTCTTCAACTTTTTCAAATGTTGCACAAACCGCACAAAAAACAGCTGATAATGTTAAGAACATGGCACACTCAAGTGAAGATCTTTCATCAGGTATCAGCAGTGTTGCAGCTGCTGTTGAACAGATGACCGCATCACTGGGGGAGGTTTCAAAGAGTACTGCCCAGGCGAACCATATTTCGCAGAAAGCAAATCAGCGTTCAAATGAGATCAACAGCGGGATGCAGGCTCTTGTTGAAGCATCCAAGCAGATTGATAAGGTTATTGAAGTCATAAAAGATATTGCAGACCAGACAAATATGCTTGCGCTTAATGCCACTATTGAAGCAGCGGGTGCTGGTGAAGCAGGCAAGGGTTTTGCAGTTGTGGCAGGCGAGGTAAAGGAGCTTGCAAAGCAGTCTTCAGATGCTACTGATGAAATCGCAGGCCAGATAGATCAGATACAGAGGAGCACGGATGAAGCTGTTAAAGGGATAGGGGAGATAAGCACGGTCATCAGTGAAATTGCTGAAATAAACGAAACAATTGCATCAGCTGTTGGAGAACAGAGTGCAACTGCAGGCGAGATATCAAGAACAATTACTACGAGTGCAAGAACAGTAAAGGATGTAGCAGCCAATGCCTCCGAATCTTCTAATCTGGTTGATGAGATTGCAAGGGCTACAGAAGAGACTTCGAAAACAGCCGGAGAGGTTGCACGCCATGTGGATGAACTGTCGATTGGCATTAAGGAAGTTGCAAGGTCAGGAGCTGATTCCGCACGCAGTGTTCAGGAAATTTCAAACAGCATTCATGGAGTAAATGATGCCTCAAAAGAAACTGCAGCAGGTGCTGTGCAGACATCCCAGCTGTCAAACGAGCTGTCCAGAATGGCAGGTGAACTATCGGAAATAGTGAGCAGGTTTAAGATTTAAGAGGCAGGTACAAAGGGACAGAGGATTAAAAAAAGATCGTAGTGCACGATGGATATCGGGGTAGAAGATCCCGGGTTTGTATCGGGACACAGGGAGATAAAGAAAACCCGGAACACGTGACTTATTAAACTATTTTTCTTAACGGAGATCATTTTGAACAAAGATTTAAAAGTGCTTGTGGTAGATGACACAGTAACATACAGACAGATACTGTCTAACATAGTTTCCGAAATGAATAATGTTGAACTGACCGGAAGCGCATCAAACGGCAGGATTGCCCTCTCAAAAATTGAGTTATCACCCCCTGATGTTGTGCTCCTTGATGTGTCCATGCCTGTAATGGATGGACTTGAAACACTTAGGAATTTGAAGAGCAGTTTCCCTGAAGTAGAGGTTCTGATGGTCAGTGGAATGAGTCATGAGAATGCAGATGTTACGGTAAAGGCCCTGGAACTGGGTGCTCTGGACTTTATACCAAAGCCACAGTGTGCATCTCCCCGGGAAAGTATAAGCCAGATTAAAGCCGCACTTTCACCACTGATCAGGCTTGCAATAACAAGAAAAAACTCACAAGAGATAAAAAATATTTTAAGTAGTGGAAAAAGTAATTCAGCACTAAAAAGCAGTGTTGATGCAGGCAATACAGCCTTATCAGCAAATGTTGAGGAAGCAGGGCCTGTTGTTGTTTCTGACGGGATGCCTGGCAAAATTGATATTGTTGCCCTGGGAGTCTCAACAGGCGGGCCAAACGCTCTCCAGGCCCTTGTTCCTGCAATCGAGGCAGGATTTCCGGTTCCAATCATGGCTGTTCAGCATATGCCCCCAAATTTTACTGCTTCTCTTGCTGACCGCCTTGATAAAACATCATCAATTACTGTTGTTGAGGCAAATGATAATCAGGATGTTTCAAAAGGCGTTATGTACATTGCACCAGGCGGTCGCCACATGGTTGTCAGAAAAAACAATTCCGGCAATAATAGAGTAATAGGGCTGGTTGACTCACCGCCGGTGAACAGCTGCCGTCCGGCAGTAGATGTTCTCTTTCGTTCTGTCGGGATGGTTTATAATGGAAATGTTTTAACAGTTATATTGACCGGAATGGGAAATGACGGTGTATCCGGGGTTGCATCAATAAGGAGAAAAGGAGGGTATTCAATAGTTCAGGATGAGCAAACCAGTGTGGTCTGGGGAATGCCGGGAGCTGTTGCCAAAGCAAAAGAAGCAGATGAAATTGTCCTCCTCGACAAAATTGCCGGCAGAATAATGGAGATCGTTAAATCAGAAAACAGTTGAAAATATGTTTGGTTTTAATGAATTACGGAAAAATTGAGAGAGGAGCAAATGATAAAGATTACAGAGCCTGAATACAGGCTCATGAAGAAATATATTGAACAAAACTGTGGTATTCATCTTGAGGATGGAAAAGAATACCTTATTGAGTCAAGACTTTCAGATCTGGTGGCTGAAACGCAGTGCAATTCTTTTCAGGAATTTCATTTGAAAGCACGGACAGACAGCAACGGAAAATTACGGGAACGGATAATTGATGCGATGACAACAAACGAAACCCTGTGGTTTCGTGATGAGAGTGCATGGGCGTATTTAAAAGAGGTTGCTGTTCCGTCATTGCTTGACAAAGCCGGCAGGGCAGGCAGGGCAAGAGTGTGGTCAGCTGCAGCATCAACCGGGCAGGAGGCATATTCTCTGCTTATGCTTATTGCTGATGAGGCAAAAAAGCGTGGAACACCTTCTCTTCTTGATAAGATTGAAATTCTTGGAACCGACATATCTTCATCAGCTCTTTTCCTGGCAATTTCAGCCAGGTACGATTCAATAGCCATGGGTCGGGGCATGTCCGAAGATAAGAGGCAAAAGTACTTTACACAAAATGGAAACATATGGGTATTCGACCAGGAATTGAAAAAAAAGGTTCATTTCAAACGATTTAACCTGCAAAGCAGCTTTGCGGCCATTGGTGTCTTTGACCTGGTGATGTGCAGGTATGTAAGCATTTATTTTTCAACTGATTTCAAGAGAGAGTTGTTTGAGAAAATTGCAGGGGTCTTGACACCAGGAGGTGTTCTGCTGTTAGGGGCCTCAGAGTCCCTGAGGGATTTGTCAGATAAATTTGAAGTCTTTTATCACAATAAAGCTGTAATAAACATAAAAAAGTAGGAGACAAAATGAAAGTTCTTTCTGTTGATGATTCAAAAACCATCCGTCAGACTGTAAAAAACATGGTTGAAGTTTTAGGGGTGGAATTTCTTGAAGCTGAAAACGGGAGTGAAGCACTTAATGTTCTTAATTCATGTGATGGCCAGGTTGATCTTATTTTGCTGGACTGGGAAATGCCTGTTATGAACGGGTTTGAATTCCTTCAGGAGGCTAAAAAGGATGAACGTTACCGTTCAATTCCTGTTATAATGCTTACTTCCGTGTCACAAAAAGAAAAGGTGATTGATGCCATCCGTGCAGGTGCAAAACAATACTTGACAAAACCGTTTTCCGGGGAAGACCTGCTTACAAAAATTGTTCAGACTCTTGGCATGGACAGTCTGGAGGAATTATGAGAGACAGTATTCTTGATATGCTTAGCAGGCAGTGCAGCCTGCCACCTTTTCCTGATATCATTACCCGGCTGCAGAAAATCATACATGATCCGCACACAGGTATTCCTGAAATTTCCGAACTGATAAAAATGGACCCGGCTCTTTCAGGAAGAGTCCTTAACCTGGCAAACAGTGTTTATTACAATACAGGCTTGCAGAAGATAAAGGCACTTACTACTGCCATAAACAAGCTGGGCTTAATTAAGATTAAACATATTGTCTATTCCATGGAACTGACAAAATTATTTGATAACTGCAAAGCACTTGATTATTTCCAGTTCTGGCGTCACAGTCTCTCTGTAGCCATCTTCACACAACATCTCAGCCGTTATATTAATACTTCAGAAGATGTTCAGGATACTGCTTATCTTGCAGGCCTTATGCATGATGTTGGTATTATGGTTTTTGTTTGCCTGATTCCCGAAGAATATGCAGAATTTACTGAAATGATTCACGACAGGGAAGATACACTTGAGCAGCATGAGAAAAACCGGTTTAATATTGATCACCAGGAACTTGGCGCTTTGTTTATTAAAAAATGGTGGCTGGTTGATGATGAGATTGTAAATGCAGTAAGGTATCATCACTTTCCTTTTCGAGGTGTAAAAAAAGAGCTGCAGTGTGAACAACTTGTTAATATCGCTGATGGAATATGCAACTCCCAGGGTTTTACGAACGGTTTAGAGTGTTGTCACGGTTTTTTCAGGGAAGGGGCCTGGCAGGAGATCGGACTTTCATTAACCAACGTGGAAAACATTATCAGTGATGTTGACAGATCCATGGAACAGACCATGGATCTGCTCAAAGACCTGAAGCATTAGCCTGCCGATATTTACACCATCTCCACTCAACCCACCCCAGGGTTTTCAACCAGAAAACATTTCTATTTGATAAAAATATTGACTATGGCTAATGCTGTGGTATTACATTTATATAGTCTCCAGTCTCAGACAAAAACTACGACTTTGCAAAAAGACCGACTGCTATGCTGTATCCTTACCAGTATAATCGGAACAATGTACAAATAAGCTGCCCTAACACCTGTAGCTTTTCAATTTGTCGCCTGCAGGTTATTCTGTGGGTTAATCAAAAAACATTTATTAAAGGGGAGGGTGGTTGTGATGTTCAAATTGCGTAAAAAAATCTCTTATTTTATTATTGCCCTGTCATTGCTTTTTTTACATGATGCTGTTGCTTTGAGGGCTGCTTCCGGAGCTCCTTTGCCGGAAGAATTTTCCTGGATGAAAAAAGAGTTTCAGGGAAAATGGTCGCAGCTTCAAAGAGCCACGTCAGTTGAGCCTCAGATGATAGATGTTCAAAAGTATGATGTGGCTATCAGTTTTTCTCCCTTAACCTATTCAATAACAGGGTATGTTACCATTGAGGCAAAGGCCGGGGAGATTTTAGACACTGTCATGATTGATATGCATGATGAACTGATAATTGACAGCCTTGAGTATAATGGTGAAGATATGGATTACCTTCACGAGAATGATAAAATTGTACTGTCCCTGTCACCATCTCTGCAGGCGGACAGTTTGTTTGACGTTACCATATCTTACCATGCCACGTTTTTGCCTGACCAGCCAAGGGGCCTGATATTTACTGTTCACGGGGATCAGGCTTTCCCTGTTGTAGCATCCCTGTCAGAACCCTACCTTGCACCTTCATGGTGGCCATGTGTTGACAATCCTGATGATAAAGCTCTTGCTGAACTGTATTTCACGGCTCCTTCTGAACTGAATGGTGAGACAATCAGGGCTTTTTCCAATGGTGTGCTGGAAGACACTACATCCAATAAAGATGGCACGACAACCTTCCACTGGAGTGTAAAAAATCCGATTTCAACCTATCTTGTCTCTGTTGCCATAAGCAACTATATTGATATTGACTCACTGAAAGACACCTACACTTCCAGGGATGGTATGACAGATATGCCCCTGGATTTTTACTGCTACCCGGAACATTTGGAGCAGGCAGAGTATGTATTTGAACAGGTAAAGAGCCAGATTGCTCTGTTTGCAGAGCTTTTTGGAGAATACCCTTTTGTTGATGAAAAGCATGCGATAATTGAAATCCCCATGGAATCAAGCGGAATGGAACATCAAACAATTACCAGCATGCAGGACGAACATGTGGGTGATGCGGAAGCAGTATCAAGG